>NZ_CP013355.1:2032500-2390000 GCF_001543325.1 Lutibacter profundi | reverse complement strand
AATTACCTCTTTTTAAATCGTTTTATTTTATATTAAATGAAACTATTTTTAAAACAGAACTTTAAAAAAGTAAAACAACTAGTAGCTTTTTTAATTATTGCATTTTCAATAAACACAAATGCACAAACATTATTTACACTTTCAGGAAAAGTTGTTGATGGAAATCAGCCACTCACTGGAGCAAGTATTTTAATTAAAGGAACGTCAAAAGGTACAACATCTGATTTACACGGAAATTTTAAATTCCAATTAAAAAAAGGAAATTATACTTTAGTGGTAAGTGCTATTAGTAAGCCTAAAGAAATTAAGGTTAATTTAAACAAAAATAAATCTATTACCATTAATATGGCTGATAGTTTTGTGAATTTAGAAGAGGTACTTGTAAATGCTGTTCGGGTAAAAGAATCATCTCCGGTAACACACAGTAATATTACTAAAGAAGAGTTAGCTAAGCGAAATTTAGGGCAGGATATACCCATACTTTTAAATTATTTACCATCGGTAGTAACCACTTCTGATGCTGGTGCAGGTATTGGATATACAGGTATTAGGGTTAGAGGTAGCGATGCTACCAGAGTTAATGTTACCATTAACGGAATTCCGTATAACGATGCTGAAAGTCAAGGAACGTATTGGGTTAATTTACCCGATTTTGCTTCTTCAACTCAAAGTATACAATTGCAACGAGGTGTTGGTACATCAACCAATGGTTCGGCAGCTTTTGGGGCAAGTTTAAACATTTTGACAGATGCAATTTCTAAATATTCGTACGGTGAAATTAGTAGTTCAATAGGATCATTTAACACTTCTAAAAACACTGTTAAATTTAGTACGGGTAAAATTAATAACCATATAGAGTTTGCAGGGCGATTTTCTAAAATTGATTCTGATGGTTATATTGACAGAGCTTTCTCCAATCTTAAATCCTATTTCTTACAAGCTGCTTATGTTGATGATAACACATTAATTAAGGCTCTAACTTTTGGGGGAAAAGAAAAAACATACCAAGCTTGGTATGGTGTTACTAAGGAGGAAATGGCAACATTGGGTAGAACTTACAACCCCTATTCTTATGATAATGAAACTGATAATTATCAACAAGATCATTTTCAAATCCTTTGGAATCAAAAACTATCAAAAAATTGGAGTTCTAACATAGCATTAAATTACACTAAAGGAAAAGGTTACTATGAACAATATAAAGCAAATCAAAATTTTGCTGATTATAATTTAATACCAATTACAATAGGTGGTGAAACTATTGATAAAACCGACTTAATTAGAAGGAGATGGTTAGACAACGATTATTATGTTGCTAATGCTAATGCAACCTATAAAAATAATAGCTTAGAAATTATTTTTGGAACATCTGTAAGTTATTATAAAGGAGGCCATTTTGGGGAAATTATTTGGGCTCAATATGCCAGTGATTCACAAATTAGAGAGCATTATTACAATAGTAATACAAAAAAAAATGATGCCAATATTTTTGGTAAATTAACTTATAAATTAACTAACAAATGGATGTTGTTTACCGATTTACAAGGTCGGTTTGTAAGGTTTAAAACAGCTGGTATTACTTCAGACATAATTCCAATAAAAATCAATAAAAATTACTCGTTTTTCAATCCAAAAGCTGGTTTAACTTTTAAAGCTAATAATAGTAATAGCATCTATTTTTCAGTTGCAAAAGCTACTAAAGAACCTAATAGAAATGATTTTAAATACGGTGTAAACACAGCTGAAAAATTAACTGATTTTGAGCTTGGGTGGCGTTATAAATCAGAAAATGTGGCTGTAAATACCAATATTTATTACATGAAATACAAAGATCAATTGGTTTTAACAGGAGCTATTGATGATACTGGTGATTTTATAAGAGCAACAAGTGGTAAAAGTTACCGATTAGGATTGGAAATAGATGGAAAAATTAAACTTAATAATCGGTTTAATTGGCAACCAAATATTGCTATAAGCAGTAATAAAAACCTTGATTTTGTAACTTCATGGAATGGAGAATTAGTGAGTTTAGGAAAAACCAATCTTTCATTTTCTCCAAAAATAGTTGCAGGGAATTCATTTACTTATGCACCAAATACAAAAATGTATATTTCTCTACTTTCAAAATATGTAGGAGAACAGTATATGGGAAATATTGATAACAAAAATTCAAAATTGGAGAGCTATTTTGTAAATGATTTAAATTTTTCCTATGAAATTAAACCTAAAAAAATAATTAAATCTATTGTGTTTACAGCATTGTTAAATAATATTTTTAATGTTGAATATATTTCAAACGGATATTATTATACCTATGATGATACTTGGTCTGTTCCGGGAGAAACCACTACTTTAGATGGAGCAGGGTATTATCCTCAAGCCACTAGAAATTTTTTGGTTGGAGCTACTCTAAAATTTTAAGAAGAACGATAAAAAAAAGAATTTATGTAATAAGGTGCTAAAACAAATTAAGCATAACAGCTAGGAAGCCATTTCGAGCGCAGTCGAAAAATAGAAATTGTGTTAAACTATATTTCGAGTGCGCTCTATATGGTATTTTTGTTTTATACTTCAATACCTTTCATCATTTTATTCCAATATAAATACGGTAATAAATATTTTTTTAGAATCCATAAACGCCAATGTTCTTTTGAAGAATCACTAATCATTAACGGAAACTCTTTTAATTTGGGGTCTGGCTTAAACTCTTTCGAATAATCAAATTCTGCTAATACCATTTTCCCATAACCTGTAACCAAAGGACAAGAAGAATAACCATCGTACTTTTTATCAGCCAACTTACTTGTACTTAATAAATTTAAAATATTTTCAACAACTACAGGCACCTGTTTTCTTATCGCTGCTCCTGTTTTGGCCGTTGGCAACTCACAAACGTCCCCAACTCCAAATATATTTCTGTATTTTTTATGTTGCATTGTTGAAGAATTAACAGATAACCAGCCAGATTCAGTGGCTAAAGGAGAGTTTCTAATAAAATCTGGTGCTTGTTGTGGTGGTGCCAAATGCATCATATCAAAATGAATGCCTATTAAACCATCTTTTTCAATGGCTTTTATATCTTTATAATTATGCTGAATTTCTTTATCAACAACATCACCTTCTTTAGCTTTAATTACCACACAATCATTACCATCATCCGATTCTTTTAAAATTTCATACCAAGCAATTTGTTCTTTTGCATCAACTTTAACTAATTTATGATAAAACCGAACATTAATATCCTTTTTATCTATAACTTCCATTAATGTTTTGGCTACTTTTTTTACTGCAAAAATAACATTACCCGGCATTGCAAAAACAATATTTGTTTTATCTCTAACACCTATTTTAGTAAAATGCTCATCGGCTAAATACATTATTTTTTGAGGAGCTCCCCCACACTTTATTGGAGTTGAGGGTTGTGTAAATAAAGCGGTACCTCCTTTAAAGTTTTTAAGAACCTCCCAAGTATGGTTTGGGTTTGTATAATTACTACAAACAACACCTTTATCCATAGCTTCTGATAAACCTTCTACTAAATCTGGAGCAATTTTTAACCCTGGAGCAACCACTAAATAATCGTACGTAAATTCATTCCCTTCTTTAGAAATAATTTTATTATTTTCTGGATCAAATTTATCGGCAAATTCTTTAATATGTTCAACTCCTTTTGGAATTAACGAATCCATAAATTTTGCTGTTTTTTCAAAATCATACGTATTTGCTCCAACTAAAGTCCATGCTGGTTGATAATAGTGTTTTTTTGCAGGATCTAATAACCCTATTTTAAGCGAAGTGTTTTTTCGTTTTAACATGGATGCAACCATTATTCCGGCCGTACCTCCTCCAATGACTAAAACCTGAAAATGTTTTGACATTATTTTATATTTTTTAGTTCGTAAATTTTGATGGGAAAAAATTACAATAAAAAACCCTTATTAATGTGATTTTAATCACATTAATAAGGGTTTTATTTTTAATAAAATTAGCTATTCCTCCAAAGTTATTCTTCCTGTAGCACAACTAATAAAAGATTTTGCTTTATGAACAATAGTATTAGTATCACCAACTTCAGGATATCCCATTGCAACTAATTTCTCTTTTACTAATTTTAAATTTTCTTCATTATTTGAATCAAAAGAAACACTAGACGTTGCTACATCAATAGACACATCTTTTATTTCTTCTAATGAAAGTAATCCTTTTGTAATAGTGTTTGCGCAACCATTACATTTTAAATTTAATACTTCAATTGTTGTCATCAACTTATTTTTATTTATTAAGGGCAAATTTAATACTTTATGAATGTCCTCCAACAACAATTTTCATTACTTTTAAATTTAATCTAAAAAAGTTATAAACTTGAAAAATAAAAAACCTTCTCATAAATCTCACCATTTTTGTTGGTTCTGTTCCATATGAAATATTACTATAAGGAACTGTTTTCTCTGTTATTTTAGTCATATTATTTTTTTTTAACTATTCGTATTTTATTCTGGTATTAACCACCAAAAAGGTTTTGCTTTCGCTTTATATAAAAACATATAATGCATAAACAATTTCATCCAATGACCTGCTGTACCTACAACCCCAACTGTATCTTTTATGTTTCTTCCCCATTTAGGGTATTTTTCCCAATCTGGCACAATAGGATTTACAGTCATAACAGCAGCTTGACCTTTAAATAATCCATATCCTGCAGATACAATACATGCTGCTCCCATATGTGCCATAGAAGCCTTATGCTTATGAATCATTTTACCTGTTTTAACTGCATGAATAATATTTTGCGCAACAATTTTACCTATTACGCCTGATGGCATTCCTGTTCTAGGTGGAGTTGGAAATATTTTTGTTCCGTTTGGACTTTGCATTGGTTTAGACATTCCGTGAGGTGGAGCAAATGCAATACCTGCTGCGTACACATTATCATATTTTACACTTTGATATGTTGATGGCCAATCTTTTGCTCGCCATTCTTCAAAAGGTTTAGGAGTGTAATCAGCATCAACTTTCATCATTCCGTTAGCTACAAAAACTTCAGAAGTAATATCCTTATTTTGCTTGTTATAAGCTTTCATTCCTGCACCTGAAAAACCAGGAATTAACATAGCAAAATCAAATTGTTTTGTATGATATTCTCCTCTTAAATTTTCATAATGGATTTTCCCTTCTTCTACTTTTTGAACACCTGCTCTTTTTATCCATCTAATACCATATTCTTTTAAAATAGATTCTGTAAATATTTTGGTTGGTGTAACATACCCATTTCTTTTTATATATGCACCTCCCATACCAAAATCACCTAACTCATATTCATTGCTCAGCCACCATAAATCGGCTAAATGCATTAATTTTCTCTTTTTAATTTCAAAAGCTATATTTAAAATATACTCAAATGCAGCTCCTTGGCAAGTAGCCAAAGCATGGCCTGTGCCAACCACAAAAGTTTGACGTTCTCCTTTTTCCATCTTAGCAAGAGCTTCTTGAAACTTATCCCAAGCATGTGCTGCGTGGTCATAAGTACAAACTGATTGCGTAAATTTATGAGGTCCTAAGCCTTCTGTTGCTTCAAAATCTAATTTTGGACCCGTAGCATTAATTAAATAATCATAATCTACAATTTCTTCTTTACCGTTTTCTTTTTCGGAAACGTATTTAATTTTAACAAATCCTTTCGCACTTTTATCATCTCCTTCTGGATAAATAGAAACTGCCATTGCTTGTTTATAATTGACTCCTAATTTTTTGTAAACTGGAGATAACGCAAATTTTACTTGTTCTGGAGTCATTAAACCAACACCTACCCATATATTAGATGGTAACCATTGAAAATTGCTATTTGGGGAAATCATTATCACTTCATGATTCTTCTTAAGTGCTTTACTTAAGTATGAAACTGCTGTGTGACCCGAAATTCCAGCTCCTAATACTACTATTTTTGACATTTCAATTAGTTTTTAAATTCAATACTCCAAATCCCTCTAAAATCACCTTTTTTATAATTAATTGCCATATCGTTTGGATACAAAGACTTAATTAACGAGTCTGTTTTTACACTTAATTTTTTTCTTAACTCTCCATGACAAGCTAAACACTTTGTGTTTAATTTAATAGGAGCATAATAATGCTTCATATTATCAGAACCTACCTCAACTATTGGTAATAATTCTTTATCCTTTTCTAATAAAATTTGATATTGTTTTATAATTTCTGCTTCTCGTTTATTTGGGCTATTTTTTGGGTTTCGCAATTTATTAGAAGTTCTTTTAATAGTCACATCAAACTTTTTAGAAATTTGATTGGCAATTGGTAATGCCTGCAAGTTACAAAAAGGCACTGCTTGTGATGGGCCTCCTAATTTCATTTGTTGCATTAAATTACCACTTAATTCTTTAAAGGTGGCTTGTGTTATTTGCTTTCCTTTTTTTAAGTATTCTTGCTTTTCTTTCAGAGATATTGAAGTATTACAAGCCATAATACTTAATAGCAAACCTAAAATTAAAAAATATTTTAACATTTTAGTTACTTAATTTTTTACTTTATTATTATTCTGTTTCCAGTTTAAAATACCCCCTTGCAAATCATAAACTTCTTTGAATCCAAGTTCTATCATTTTTTTAGCAGCAATTCCCGATCTATGTCCTGATTTACAATAAATATAAACAGGTTTATCTTTATCTAAAGAAGATATTTCTTTTGTAAAATCATCACCTTTAAGATTCATATTTTTAGCTCCCTCAATATAACCTTCTTTAAATTCCATAGGTGTTCTTACATCAATTATTTGATGGTCTTTTGATTTTTCTTTGAATTCTGATGGTGAAAGAAGGGTAATTTTACCTTTGGTTTCTTGATTGGTATTAACAATAATATTATTTGTTGAACTCTTATTTTTATCTTGATTGTTTTTGCAACTTAGACTAATAAAAATAATACTCAAACTGAGTAATCCTAATAATTTAATAGATGTTTTCATTTTTAATTGTTTTTGATTTTTTGGCAAATGTAAATTTACTTATAAGTTTTGATAGTAACCCATGTTACATTTTTAAACAAAGAGAGAGAGTTACAAACTCTCTCTTAAACTTTATTTAAAATAAAATAATTATAATAATGTTGTTGGACAAACATACTCTGTAAGTTCAGCTCCACTATCTTTAATATCATTAAACCCACCTCTAACATCTGTTACATTTTTAACTCCATTTGCTTGAAAAATAGAAGCTGCAATTAAGGAACGATATCCACTAGCACAATGTAAAAAATATTCTTTATTTGGGTTAATTTCAGCAAAATTTTGATGAATTGTATCTAATGGAAAATTTTTCACCCCTACAACGTGTTCAGATAAGTATTCTGATTCTTTCCTAACATCTAAAGGTGCTTCCATAGAGCCTTCTTTTAATTTATTTGCAAATTGAATTGCTGAGATAGAACCAATTTTATCAATTTCATGACCTGCAGCCTTCCAAGCATGCATTCCGCCTCTTAAATATCCAAGCGTATTATCATACCCCACGCGTGAAAAACGCGTAACAACTTCATGCTCCCTACCTCCTTCTGCGATAAAAATTATTTTTTGATTAATATCTTTAACTAAAGCACCTACCCAAGGGGCAAAACTTCCATCTACTCCAATATACCAAGCTCCAGGAACTGTTCCTTCTTCAGCATAAATTTCTTTAGATCTTGTATCAATAACTAAAATATCTTTTTGCTCGCTCATTTCTTTAAAAGTATCAGCATCAATTGGTGTTGTTCCTCTGTGCAGTACCTCATCAATATTTGTATTTATGCCTTTATTCATTCTAACATTATTCCCAAAATATTGTGGTGGTGGTTTTAAACCTGTAGTTACTTCTTTAATAAATTCTTCTTTTGTCATATCAGCCCTTAAAGCATAATTTGTTTTCTTTTGATTACCTAAAGTATCAAATGTCTCTGAACTCATATTTTTCCCACAGGCTGAACCAGCACCATGATTAGGATAAACAATAATGTCATCTGGTAAAGTCATAATTTTATTCCGTAGAGAATCAAACAAATGACCTGCTAAGTCTGCCTGTGTTAAATCAGATTTTACCGCTAAATCTGGTCTTCCTACATCACCAATAAATAAACAGTCTCCTGTAAATACGTAGGGTGTATTTCCATCTTTATCAATTAACAAATAAGAAGAAGATTCCATTGTATGACCAGGTGTATGTAATAATTGTAATGTTAAGTCTCCAATTTTAAACTCTTCTCCATCTTTTCCTACATGTAAATCGTATTCAGCTTCAGCATTTGGACCAAAAACTATAGTTGCTCCTGTTTTTTTTGCTAAATCAACTTGACCTGAAACAAAATCAGCATGAAAATGTGTTAAAAAAACATATTTTATTTTTGCACCATCAGCTTTTGCCATTTCTATATAGGGTTCGGTTTCTCTTAGTGGGTCAATAATTGCGGCTTCTCCATTCGAGTGAATATAGTAAGCCATTTCTGCTAAACAGCCAGTAAATAATTGTTCTACTTTCATGATTCTAATTTTAAATAAATATTAAAGTGCTCCAAATTAATGAATTAGTTTTCTTCTTTGTGTGATTAACATCACATTGCTAAAGGTTTCTTTGGCTGGAATACCTTTTTTTATTTACATTAACTCCTTTATTTTGGTAATGATCTATAGCTTCTTGTATACTCATAAAACAATGCTCTTGACCTATATCTTCAATGATATTAGACTTATAAATTGTATCTCTAACGGGTCCCTTTAATCCTGTAAAATAGAGATCTATATTTTTTTCTTTAAAATATGTTAAAATTTCTTTTAAGGCATAAACACCGCTGCTATCTAAGCTATTTAAACTTTCTCCATCAATAACAATAACTTTTAAATCACTTCCTTTTTTTTCAGCTTCATTATAAATAGTATCTTTAAAATACGTGGTATTTGCAAAGTGTAGTTGCGCATCAAACCTTATAATTAATACATCTTTCAAATCAATTAAATCATTAAATCTTTTAATATTTCTGTATAAATAGGTATTGGGTACATTTCCTAAAATTGCTACATGCGGTTTTGTTGATTTATAAATTAACATAACTAACGATAAAATTACACCTGTAATTATTCCTTCTTTAATACCAATAGTAACCGTAACTATTAATGTAATATTTAAAATAAGTAAATCTCGTTTTGTGTATTTCCACAACTGTTTAGGTACGCTAAAATCTAACAAACCAAAAACTGCTACCATTATAATAGCTCCTAAAACTGCTTTTGGTAAATAATAAAATAATGGTGTTAAAAAAAGCAATGTTAGTGCCACTATTAATGCAGAAAAAATAGCAGCTAGAGGTGTGTTGGCGCCAGCCTGATTGTTAATAGCTGTACGTGAAAACCCTCCAGTAGACGGATAACTTTGGAAAAAGGAACCTACAATGTTCCCTAACCCTAATGCTATTAATTCCTTATTGGCATTAACTTTATAGTTATTATGTTTTGATTCTATTGCTTTAGCAACTGAAATTGCTTCCATAAAGGCAATTAATGCTAATGTTAAAGCTATTGGAGCTAATTCTTTAATTGTTTCAACATCCATGAATTGAATTTTAAAATCAGGAAGACCTTTGGGAATATCACCAACTATTTTAACTCCATAATCATTTAAATTAAAAAATTTAACAACCAATATTCCGAAAACAACAACTATTAAAGCTCCTGGTAATTTTTTAAAATACTTATTTATAAACACCAATAATAATATTGAGATTAATCCAATAATAAATGTTCGCCAATTAATAAATTTTATTTGGTTAAAAGCATCTAAAATTATGTATTGCAATTGATTATTTCGTTGCATATTTACACCAAATATGTGTTTGAGCTGATTTAAACCAATAATTAACGCTGCTGCGGAAGTAAATCCACTTATAACTGGTTTTGATAAAAAATTAACTAAAAATCCTAATCTAAATATCCCGAAGGCTAATTGCATTATCCCCATTAATAATGCCAATAATATTGCAAGAGAAATAAAATGTTCTGAACCTACAACTGCAATTGCACCAACCCCTGAAGCTACTATTAACGAGTCCATAGCAACAGGCCCAACTGCTAATTGTCGTGAAGTTCCAAAGAAGGCGTAAATAAATTGAGGTATCATTGCTGTATAAAGACCATATATTGGTGGTAAACCCGCAATCATAGCGTAGGCAATTCCTTGAGGTATTAGCATAATACCAACAGTTAACCCAGCTGAAAAGTCTCCTTTTAACCAAGATTTTTTATAATCAGGAAGCCAGTTTAAAAACGGTAAAAAATTAGCATATTTCATAGTTTCTAACTTTAAAAAGTCTATTTATACTTTTAAAACAATTATTTATGGCGTTTAATGTTTCTAAAATACCTTACGTATTTTTACATTCATTAAATATTTTAAGCTCACAGCCTTTGCAAATATTTTTATCTAAATCTTTAAAAATAGATGCTATTGCAATATTTTTATTTTTAAAAAAGTATTGGGCTCCTATTTTTTCAAAGAAACCTCCTTTAATAAGAATATCTTGACTTACTAATTTCATTCCTGAAAAATAAATTTGACCTCCTTTTTCTCTCCATTTCTGAACTTCATGTGTTAACCATTCGGCTCCTGCTAAATCAATAAAATTAATTCCATTAGAAAGAACTAATATATGCTTGCTATCATTTTTTTCATAAAGGTCAGTGAAAAAATTTGATACTTCTTCTACTGCTCCAAAATAAAGAGAACCATCAATACGTATAATTTTTAATTGTGGACATTCAAGTACTGAAGAATCTCTTATAATGTTTATAAATTTTTTAGTCTTATTTAAACCTAGTTCTGCAATGTTTGGTTTAGATGTTCTCTCTAGATAAAACACCAATGAAACTGCAATACCTAAAATTACAGCTTGTTCTAGATGTAAAAATAATGTTCCTAATAAAGTTAATAAAAACACCAACAGTTCTCTTCTACTGCTTTTATAAATTAATTTTACATGTTTAAAATCAATTAAGTTATAGCCTACCAATAAAATTATTCCTCCCATTGCAGGTTTTGGTAGGTATGATGCATATTTAGCTCCAAATAGCAAAACAAAAATTAACCCAATTCCTGCTATTATTGCTGAAAGTGGTGTTTTTGCACCTGCCTGATAATTAACTCCAGACCGTGTAAAAGAGCCTGAACTAGCGTAGCAAGAAAAAAAGCTGGGAATAATATTTGATAGTCCTTGACCTATAAACTCTTGATTATTGTTTAACTTTTGATGTGAATGTAACGCTACAGCTCTTGAAATTGATACCGCTTCTACTAACCCCAATAAAGCTAAAACAATAGCTCCTGGAAATAATTTCTGAAGCCAGTCTAAACTAAAATTAGGCACTTTAAAAGGTGGCAAATGGTTTGGTATGTGTCCAACAGTTTGAATTCCAGCTTGTTCCCCTCCTAAATAAATTGCAAGCAACGTTCCTAAAACCATCGCTATTAACAAATTAAATCGTCCTATTTTTTTTAAATATTTTTTTATTAAAACCGCAATTAAAAGTGTAGCAAAAGCAACTAGCAAAGTATATGTATTTGTTTCCTTAATATGTAGAATAATATAGTTTACAACTTCATATATTTTTGATTCCTGTGGTACTTTTATACCAAAAACATGTTTTAATTGTTTAAATGCAATTAAAATTCCAGCTCCTGCAGTAAATCCAATTACTACAGAATTAGAAACAAAATCTACTAATTTCCCCATTTTAAAAAGCCCCATTAGCAGCTTTATAACGCCTGCCATAAAAGACAAAACAATTGTCATAGATATGTACATGTCAATTTCATTCTCAGGATGGTAAAATTTTGTGATAATTGCAAAAACCACTATTGAACTAGTGGTAGTTGGCCCTGAAATTAAATGGTAAGAGGAGCCCCATAATGCAGCAATAATTGGAGCTACCATGGCAATGTAAAATCCATAAACTGGTGGCATACCGGCAATTAAAGCAAATGCTACAGCTTGTGGTATTACAATAATAGTTCCTGTTAAACCAGCAATTAAATCATCCTTCCAAGTTTTTTTAACTAAAGGAAGCCAATTCAAAAAAGGGAATACTTGTTTTAAACTCATTTTGTAAGTTTGTAATCTTATTTTAAAACAAAAATACAGCGAACTATTTTTAGTATTGTGATAAACATCACTTTATCTGATTAAAATAATTCTCTTTGATTTTTTCCTTTAATTTTACCCAAGTGTTTATACGCAAGCTCTGTTACCTCTCTTCCTCGAGGTGTTCTCATTATAAAACCTTCTTGAATTAAAAATGGCTCATACACTTCTTCTATTGTTTCAGTATTTTCACCTACAGCAGTTGCAATGGTTGTAATACCAACTGGACCACCTTTAAATTTATCAATAATAGTTGTTAAAATTTTATTGTCCATTTCATCCAATCCATGGGCATCAACATTTAAGGCATTTAAGGCGTATTTTGCAATCTCTATATTTATATTCCCGTCTCCTTTTATTTGAGCAAAATCACGAACTCTTCTCAACAATGCATTGGCTATCCGTGGTGTGCCTCTGCTTCTACCAGCAATTTCAATGGCTGATTCCATTGAAACTGGTACTTTTAAAATGGTTGCACTGCGCTGTACAATTGTAGTCAATAATTCTGTGTTATAATATTGTAATCTACTACTAATACCAAAACGTGCTCTCATTGGAGCTGTTAATAACCCTGAACGTGTGGTAGCTCCTATTAAGGTAAATGGTTCCAAATCTATTTGAACTGTACGTGCATTGGGACCCGTTTCAATCATAATATCAATACGGTAATCTTCCATTGCAGAATATAAATATTCTTCAACAATTGGACTTAACCTATGTATTTCATCTATAAATAATACATCACGTTCTGTTAAATTTGTTAATAAACCGGCTAAATCTCCTGGTTTATCTAGAACAGGCCCCGAAGTAATTTTTAATCCAACATTTAATTCATTAGCAAGAATATGAGCTAATGTTGTTTTTCCCAATCCTGGAGGGCCATGAAATAATGTATGATCTAAAGCTTCACCTCTTAAATTGGCAGCTTCAACAAATATTTTTAAGTTTTCTAAAACTTGTTCTTGACCTGTAAAATCATCAAAAGTTAATGGGCGTAATTTTTTTTCAACTTCTAATTCTTCAGAGTTAAAATCATTTTTTTCAGGATTCAAGTTTTCATTCATAGAAACAAAGATAGTAGAAATAAAAAAACCTTTCTAAAAATTAGAAAGGTTTTCAAAACAAAATATTTTAAATTTAAGATTCTTCTTCACCTTCATATAAAGGCGTAGTTTGTAAAACAAAATCTTCAGGAAGTCCTGGTTTACTATAATCATAAGGCCAACGATGAACAACTGGTAATTCTCCTGGCCAATTTCCATGGATATGTTCAACAGGAGTCGTCCATTCCAATGTGTTAGATTTCCAAGGGTTTTGAGTTGCTTTTTTCCCTTTGTAAATACTAATAAAGAAATTTGCTAAGAAAATAATTTGAGCTAAACCTCCTAAAATAGCAAATAATGTAATTACAACATTAATATCGGCTAAATCATCAAATAAAGGAAATGCTGTATTTGAATAATATCTACGTGGCAAACCAGCTAAGCCAACAAAATGCATTGGGAAGAAAACGCCATAAGCTGCTACTGCTGTAATCCAAAAATGCCAATATCCTAATGTTTTATTCATCATTCTTCCATACATTTTTGGAAACCAATGATATACACCAGCAAACATTCCATATATGGCTGAAACACCCATAACTAAATGAAAGTGAGCCACAACAAAGTAGGTATCATGAACATTGATATCTAAAGCACTATCTCCAAGAACTATCCCTGTTAATCCTCCAGTTATAAATGTAGAAACAAATCCTATTGAAAATAACATTGCTGGATTCATTTGTAAATTTCCTTTCCATAAAGTGGTAATCCAGTTAAATGACTTAACTGCTGATGGTATAGCAATTAATAAAGTTGTAAAAGTAAATACGGATCCTAAAAACGGATTCATCCCAGACACAAACATATGATGTCCCCAAACAATTGTAGATAAAAATGCAATTGCAATGATTGAACCAATCATTGCTCTATAACCAAAAATTGGTTTTCGAGAATTACACGCTATAATTTCGGAAACAATACCCATTGCAGGTAGTATTACAATATATACCTCAGGGTGTCCTAAAAACCAAAATAAATGTTCAAATAATACAGGTGACCCCCCTTGATAATGTAAAACTTCACCCTGAATAAATATATCTGATAAGTAAAATGAAGTTCCAAAACTTCTATCAAAAATTAATAACAAAGCAGCTGACAGTAATACCGGAAACGAAACAACACCAATAATAGCTGTTACAAAAAATGCCCAAATAGTTAAAGGTAATCTAACCATTTTCATTCCAACTGTTCTCAAATTAAGAACTGTTACAATATAATTTAAAGCTCCTAATAAAGATGAAGCTATAAAAATAGCCATAGAGATTAACCAAAGAGTCATTCCCAATCCTGAACCTGGGATAGCTTGAGGCAATGCACTTAGAGGTGGATAAATTGTCCAACCTGCAGATGCTGGGCCTGCTTCAATAAACAAAGAGCAAACCATTATAACGCTAGACAGAAAGAATAACCAATATGATACCATATTTAAAAAACCTGATGCCATATCACGAGCTCCTATTTGTAATGGAATTAATAAGTTACTAAAAGTACCACTTAAACCAGCTGTTAAAACAAAAAACACCATAATTGTACCATGGATGGTAACCAATGCTAAATAGAAATCTGGGGTCATAACACCTCCGTCTTGATGTTTTCCTAAAAAAGCTTCAATTATTCCAAAAGAATGATCTGGCCAAGCAATTTGCAAACGAAACAACATAGACATAAAGACTCCTATAATTCCCATGAATATACCTGTAATTAGGTACTGTTTAGAAATCATTTTATGGTCAGTATTAAAAACGTATTTCGTAATAAATGTTTCTTTATGATGATGATCTGACATATTAAATTTTTTAGTTAGAAGTGTAGTAGTTAGTTTATTATTTTATGATTTCAGCTAATGTTTTTTGATTTTTTAACCAAGAATTAAATGCTCCTTCTTCTTCAACAACAATTTTCATTTGCATATTATAATGTGAAGCTCCACAAATTTTATTACATAATAATAAATAATCAAATTCATAAGGATCTTCTCCTTTTGCTGCTCTAATTTTATTTATGCCTGCAACTTTAGCTACTGTTTTTTTATTCTCTCTCATTTCTTCAGTTGTTAAACTTGGAGTAAATGCAAATTGCGTTACCATTCCAGGTACACAGTTCATTTGTGCTCTAAAATGTGGCATATACGCTGAATGTAACACATCTTGTGAACGAAATTTAAATATTACTTTACGTCCTTTTGGCAAGTGTAATTCTCTTACAGGAATATCATCATTAGCATTTCTGTCGGTCATATCAACACCCATTGTATTTATCCCTTTTATGTTTCTTACATTTGCTCTACCAAGTTCATTATCTTCACCTGCATAACGAGCTTCCCATTGAAATTGTTTTGCATATATTTCAACAATCAAAGGATCTTCAGCATTTGATGCATCCATTACATCAGTCCAAACAAAAAGTCCGTATAAAACTAGACCTGATAAAGTGATTGCTGGAACAATAGTCCAAATTGCTTCAAGCTTAGAACTATCAGCATAAAATAGAGCCTTTCTACCTTTAATACCTCTATACTTAAAAGCGAAAAAGAATAATATGAATTGTGTTATTGCTTGCACAAAAAGTATAAGCAACATTGTAACAATATATAAGTTTTCTATTCTTTCTCCCTCAATAGATGCAGCTTCAGGTAATAAAACCACTGTATATTTCCAAAAAGAAAATATCATTAATCCATAAAAGAAAACCCCAAAGAGTACAAATAGAATTCCTTGAATATTATTATCTTTTTCAGTAGCTATTGTACTCTTTAAATTGAAAATACTTGTTATCTGCCATAGGGCAACTGCAATAACAATTGCCAGTAAAATATAAAGTAATGCTGTCATTTTTTTAGTTAGTTATTTTATAGTAGTGTCAAATATAAAAAAAATCCCGAATAAAATGAGTTCAGGATTCTTTTCTGTAATGTTTTTTTCTATTTAATAGTGAAAATGTTCACTTTCTTTTAAAAATGGATTCCCTTTTACCAATAAAGGCGATTTTGTTAATGCTGTAAATACAACATAAATAAACAATCCTAAAAAGAATAAAATTGAACCAATTTCTGGTATTCCAATATTCCAATGATCTCCAACGGTTGCCGGAGTAATCATCACAAAAATATCTACATAATGACCAATTAATATTATGATACCCGTTGATATAATAAACCAAGGAATTCTTTTGTAATCACTATTCATTAATACTAAAATTGGGAAAACAAAATTAGGCAATAGCATTCCAATAAATAACAGTTGATAATTACCTAATAATCTAGGTATAAAATAAGCCGTTTCTTCAGGCATATTTGCGTACCAAATTAACATAAATTGAGAAAACCATAAGTAAGTCCAAAAAATACTAAAACCAAACATAAATTTTGCTAAATCATGCAAATGGCTATCATTAACTTTTGGCAAAAAACCTCTAGATCTCAAGTAAATTGTAACCATTGCAATTACTGTAATTGCAGATACAAACATTGAAGAAAACACATACCAACCAAACAAAGTACTTTGCCAGTGTGGAGTTAGAGACATAATCCAATCCCAAGACATCATAGATTCTGTAACAAAAAAGAAGATTAGAAAATATATAGATGCTTTCATACTCTTTTTATAATATGTTAAGTCTTTTGATGCATCTTGTGCTAACGATTTTTTCACAGCATAATAGCGGTAAAAATTCCATCCTAACAAATATATAAATGATCTAATCATCCAAAATGGAGTGTTTAACCACCAACTTTTACCAACTAAAATTTCATCATAGTGTTCACTTTGTGGATTGTAAAAATCTGGAGTCATCCATACATAATAATGGTGACCATTTGCAGCTGAGATAATTAAAAAAGCAAGAATAAATAATGAACCCGGTAATAAATATGCTGTAATTCCTTCCATTACTCGAAACAATACTATGGACCATCCTGCTTGAGAGGCATATTGAATAGCATAAAAAACAAGTGTTCCAAGTGCTATCATAAAAAAGAAAAACATAGCAATAAACACAGCAGAATATGGCCTGTTTTGTAAAGCATGAAGCGCATGAGTTAGGTGTTCATTCTCATTATTATGCTCATTATTAGCCTCTTCTCCTTTTTCAATATGCTCATTTGTGTTTGAAACTTGTGCTTCACTATGCCCATTTTCTTGATGCATCATTATCTCCTGAACATCAGCAATAGTACTTGGAGCCGAATAAAAACCATAAGCAATACCTAACACTCCTGTAATCATAAAAATGATTGCACTTAATTTTAATTTTTTTGAAAAACTATACATATCCTTAATATCTATCTTATTTTTTGATGTATTTTACTGTAACAAATTGGCTCTTAATTCTTCAACATATTGAACAATTTGCCAACGTTCATTGTTTTTTAATTGTGATGCATGTGATCCCATCATATTTCTTCCATACATAATAACGTGGTAAATACTACCTTCTGTAATCTCTCTATCTTTATAATTAGGAATTCCTAAAAACTTCTCACGTTTAACAAGAATTCCTTGTCCATCACCTTTATTTCCATGGCAAACAGCACAATAAATTGTGTACAATTCTTTCCCTTTTGACAAGTTTTTTTCGTTAATTTCTAAAGGAGATTTTAATGTTTCTTTTGCTAAAACATAACCATCTTCAGTATTTGGAATTTCATAAGGTACTTCTCCTCTAAAAATTGTGCCTTCTACAGGAGCTTGAGCTTCTAATCCATTCTTAAAATTTGGATTTTTAGCATAGGTTTCGTAACCAACTGGTGCATACATGTCTGTACTAGCCATATAACGTGCATTTGGCTTTCTCTTGTCTCCATAACAAGAACTCAAACTTATCACCAATACAACTATTGTTATTATGTTAAGTGTTTGTTTCATTATTCTTATGCTTTTGTTTTAATTTCCTTAGCTCCCATATCTTTCAATAAATTTTCCAATGTTTTTACATCATTTATTGTTGATACTTCTAATAAAAAGTGATCATCTGTTGTTCTAACATCAGGATTTTCAGCTTTTTTAAAAGGCCATAATTTACTACGCATATAAAAAGTAATTACCATTAAATGTGCAGCAAAAAATACCGTTAATTCAAACATAATTGGCACAAAAGCTGGCATGTTTTCAGCAAAACTGAAGCTTGGTTTACCTCCTATGTTTTGAGGCCAATCAGCAACCATCATAAAGTTCATCATCCAAGTTGCAAATGCCAACCCTATTAATCCATAAATAAATGATGTTATTGCAATTCTTGTATTTTTAAGCCCTGCTGCTTTGTCCAATCCATGAACTGGAAAAGGCGTAAATATTTCTTCAATATGATAGTCTGCAGCTTTTAAGTCTTTAACAGCACTTAAAAGTACATCATCATCGTCGAAAATAGCTTGTATAGTTGTACTACTCATGATTATCTCCTCTTAATTTTTTATAATTTTCTCCTGATGATTTTAAAATACTCTTTAACTCTGCTTGTGCTATTACTGGAAAAGTTCTAGCATATAGTAAAAACAATACAAAGAAAAAGCCTATGGTTCCTATAAAAATAGCTACATCAACAAACGTTGGTGAAAACATTGTCCAAGATGATGGTAAATGTCCTCTACTTAAATCAATTACAATAATATCAAAACGCTCAAACCACATACCAATATTAATAACAATTGAAATAAAGAATGACCAAACAAAATTTGTTCTTAACTTTTTAAACCACAATGTTTGTGGAAATATAAAGTTACAAGTAATTAATGCCCAAAAAGCCCACCAATAAGGTCCTGTAGCAGCACCAACTGATAAATATGTATAATCTTCATAACTACTTCCTGAGTACCACCCAATAAAAAACTCTGTGATATAAGCTACAGATACAATACCACCTGTTAGCAAAATTACCTTATTCATATTTTCGATATGAACTTTTGTAATATAAGCTTCTAAATTTGAAACCTTACGCATAATTAACAGAAGTGTTTGCACCATTGCAAATCCTGAAAAAATTGCTCCAGCTACAAAATAAGGTGGAAAAATTGTACTATGCCATCCTGGTATTACTGAAGTTGCAAAATCCATAGATACAATTGTATGCACAGATAGTACTAATGGCGTTGCTAAACCTGCCAAAACCAATGACACTTCTTCAAAACGTTGCCAATCTTTTAATCTTCCTGACCATCCAAAACTTAACAAACTGTAAATTTTCTTTTGAAAAGGTCTAACAGCTCTATCTCTTAACATTGCAAAATCTGGTAACAGTCCTGTATACCAAAATACTAGTGATACAGATAAATATGTTGAAATTGCAAAAACATCCCACAATAAAGGCGAGTTAAAGTTAACCCATAGTGAGCCAAGTGCATTTGGTATTGGTAATACATAAAATGCATTCCATACTCTACCCATATGAATTATTGGAAATAAACCTGCTTGAAAAACAGCAAAAATTGTCATAGCTTCAGCAGAACGGTTAATACCCATTCTCCATTTTTGACGAAATAACAACAATACTGCAGAGATTAGTGTTCCGGCATGACCGATACCTACCCACCAAACAAAATTGGTAATATCCCAAGCCCAGTTAATTCTATTATTTAATCCCCAAACTCCAATTCCTGTTCCAATAGTGTAAAGAATTGCTCCAATTCCATATAAAAATGCAACTAATGCTATTGTAAATGCAATCCACCATTTTTTATTGGCTTTACCTTCAACTGGCGCTGCAACATCAACGGTAATGTCGTGGTAACTTTTATTACCAATTATTAATGGTTCTCTTATAGGTGCTTCGTAATGAGACATAATTTAATATCTATCTTTGATTTATGATTCTTCTATATTTCTAACTTTTAAATGGTACATAACATTTGGTTTTGTACCTATTTCTCCAAGTAAATGGAAAGTTCTATCATCTTTTGCTAATTGAGCAACTTCACTTTCCTTATCATTAACATCTCCAAAAACCATGGAGCCTGTTGGACAAGAACTTGAACAAGCAGTTTGGAATTCACCATCAACAATAGGACGCCCTTCTTTCTTTGCATTCAAAATAGTTAATTGTGTTTTTTGTAAACACATTGAACATTTTTCCATTACTCCTCTTGAACGTACTACAACATCTGGGTTTAATACCATTTTTCCTAAATCGTTGTTCATGTTGAAATCAAACTCATTATTGTCTGGGTACTTAAACCAGTTAAAGCGTCTAACTTTGTAAGGGCAGTTATTTGCACAATATCTGGTACCTATACAACGGTTATATGCCATGTGATTTTGACCTTGTCGGCCATGTGAAGTTGCTGCCACAGGGCAAACAGTTTCACAAGGTGCATGATTACAATGTTGACACATCACAGGCTGAAAAGCTACTTGAGGATTTTCTTGAGGAATTGTCATTGTATTAAACATTTTTCCTGTACCAAAAATTCCTTCTTCTTTTGCTTTTTCATTAGTCATATCTGAGGTGTAATACCTGTCAATACGTAACCAATGCATGTCTCTACTTACTCTTATTTCGTGTTTCCCAACAACTGGCACATTATTTTCTGCATGACAAGCAACTATACAAGCTGCACAACCAGTACAAGTGGCTAAATCTATGGATAAATTAAAGTGATGACCAATTGTATCATCAAATTTTTCCCATAAATCTACACGTTCAGCTGGTACCTCTACATGGTTTAATGAAAATTCAGGTGTTTTATTCCAATCATCTTTTGGTTTATTAATATAATCCTCTAAAGTTGTTTCTCTAATAATTTCATCACGCCCCATAATGGTGTGTTGCAATTGCACACAGGCAAATTCATGTTCACCATCAACTTTTTCAATTGTAACTGGTTGGAATGTATTGAAACCTTGCATCAATGAATATGCATTTACACCAGTCATCATTTCTAGTTGCATTCCTGCTTCTCTACCATAACCAACTGCCAAGCCTATACTTCCTTTTGCTTGTCCTGGTTGAATTAATACCGGTACATTTTGTATGGTTGAATCACCAACTTTAAGGTTTACCAAACTTCCGTTTAATGCTCCATCGCTAACCGTCCAATTTTCTAACTCTAATTTTTCAGCATCAGCAGCAGAAATCGTCATATAATTATCCCAACTTGTTCTTGTTATTGGGTCTGGTAATTCTTGTAACCAAGGGTTATTAGCTTGTTTTCCATCTCCTAAACCAATTTTAGCATATAAATTTAATTCAAAATCAGCAGGTTTCGTATTACTTAGTAAAGTAGCTACTGAACTTGCCATATCTACCTCACTTTTAGCAACCGAAATTTCTTCTTCTTTTGAATAAATACCATCATGCAATACTTTATTCCACGATTCGCCATCTAAAATAGTTGCGGCCCAATTTTCTTTTATGAATTGATAGTAGTTTTTATTTTCTTGCATCCAAGTTAATAGACTATCTTCAAACTGACGCGTATCAAACAAATGCTGTATTGTTGGTTGCATTAAACTGTAGTTTCCTACTTGAAAATGCGCATCGCCCCAAGATTCTAAATAATGTGGTGTTGTAGCAACAAACTGAGTTTTATTAGCTGTTTCATCAGCTGACATACCAAAGCTAACTGATAGTTTAACTTTTTTTAATGCTTCGTTAAATTTTGTTGCATTTGGCAGAGAATAAGAAGGGTTTGTGTTATAAACCAACAAAGCTCCTACTTTTCCAGCTTGCATTTCAGAAATCAAGTTATTAACATCTGCATCGTTTCCTCCTTTTACATAACGAGGAGTAGTAATATCAAATGCTTCAGATTGTAAATACTCATTCAATGCATTTACGATTAGCTGTGCATTTTTATCTTGAATTCCTGTAACTACAACAGCTTTATTTCCAGATTTTTTAAGTTGGTCTGCCGCTTTTTTTATAGCTTCATCTACAGGAGTTTCTTTTGAATAAAAATTATTTCCTGTTACATAATTGTACAAATTAACTAATGCGTAAACTTGTTCTGAAGGTTTTACCGGTACACGAACATCTGCATTTGCTCCTGTAAGTGATAAATTAGATTCAAACTGTATAAGCTTTGACATTTTTCCTTTTGAAGGAACTCTACCCTTAGCATATGCGGCACTATATTGGCCTCCCTGCCAATCTCCTAAGAAATCAGCTCCAACAGAAACAATTACATCAGCCTTTTCAAATTTATAATTTGGCAAAGCTCTAACACCGTACATACTTTCAAAGGCGTCTAATGCTGCACTTTCAGATAATGCGTCATATACAACATGTGAAACATTACTATAAAATTTTGTAAAATCTTCAATTACTTTATTTGATGAAGGGCTTGCTGTAGTTCCTGTTAAAATAACAATTTTTTCATTGTTACTTTTCAGCGTGTTTAAAGTTTCAATAACTTTTTTATCTAGAGAATCCCAATTTGTTGGTTCTCCTTTATCTAAAGGACCTCTTAATCTATTATTATCATATAAAGATAAAACTGATGCCTGAACTCTTGCTGAAGTTACCCCCCAGTTTCCAGCCATTTTATTTGGCTCTATTTTAATTGGCCTTCCTTCTCTAACTTTTACTAAAATATTCGCAAAATCTCCTCCTTCAGCCATTGTTGAAGCATAATAATTAGCTACTCCAGGAACTATATTATCTGGTTTAACAATATAAGGAATCGATTTTATTACTGGCCCTTCACAGGCTGCTAGTGAAACAGCTGCAGTTGAGAAACCAACATATTTTAGAAAATCGCGTCGAGTTGTTGAAGATTGAGATAAATTTTCTTTATCACCCAAAAATGCATCTGTAGGTAATTCTTCCACAAATTCTTTTTGCATTAAACTTTCAACAATAGGTCTATCTGATTTAAGTTCTTCAACGCTTCTCCAATATTTCTTATTTGATGCCATTGTTTATATACTTATTTTCTATATTTTTTTATTAATAGTGACATTTTCCACATTCTTGTCCACCCATTTGAGCTACTGTCACTTTTTCTATACCGTATTTTTTTGATAATTGTTCATGAATATTTTTATAATAATCATTATTCTTCATATCAACTTCAGTTGTTTTGTGACAATTAATACACCATCCCATTGTTAATTTTGAGAATTGTTTTACCTCGTGCATTTCTTCCACAGGCCCATGACATTTTTGGCACTTAAGTCCTGCTACATTTACATGCTGAGAATGGTTATAATATGCGAAATCTGCTAAATTATGAATACGAACCCATTCAATAGGTTTTTGTTCATAATCTTCAATGTATTGGAGGTTTTCTTTATCCCAACCAACTGCATCATATATTTTTTGAATTTCACCATCCAAATCTGCTTTGGAATATTCTCCAAATAATTCACCATTATATTCTGATATAGATTTATGACAATTCATACACACATTTACAGATGGAATACCTGAAGTTTTACTGTTTTTTGCTGAAGAGTGACAATATTGACAATCTATTTTATTATCTCCAGCGTGTACAGCATGTGAAAATGCTATAGGTTGAATTGGCTGATAACCCGTATCTACACCTACCTGCATAAAATAACCAAAAGTTAAGTATGCCCCACCTAATAAAAAGAATACCAATGCTAGAAAACGTAAGAAAGGACTCAAAAACATGCT
Organism: Lutibacter profundi; assembly: GCF_001543325.1. Classification (NCBI taxonomy): domain Bacteria; kingdom Pseudomonadati; phylum Bacteroidota; class Flavobacteriia; order Flavobacteriales; family Flavobacteriaceae; genus Lutibacter; species Lutibacter profundi. The sequence goes on along the minus strand of NZ_CP013355.1, from coordinate 2,366,157 downwards.
TTTTAGCATACTATCTTCCTTCTCTTCACCTTCTATAACCTTTTTATTTGTTGTAGCAGCTACAATTAATGAAAGCAATATAAACGCTAAAATTGTTAAACCTAATGAGGTCCAAACGCCTGTTCTTGGATTGTTAAATATTTCTTGATTATCTACTGAAGTTGAAGTAGCATTAGCTGTTACTTTTTTAACATCACCAACTTCAAAGTATTTTAATAAATCTTCAATGTCTTGATCAGATAACTGAGGAAAAGCAGTCATTGCAATTGGGGTACTGTTAGCTACTTCTTTTGCTAGCTTATCTCCAGATGCAACTAGAGCTGCGTTATCTTTAATCCACAACTTTAACCATTCTGCCTCACGCTTTTCTCCAATTTTGAAAAGAGCTGGACCAATTAGTTTTTTATCTAACTTATGGCATGCTACACAGTTGGTTTTAAAAACTTTTTTCCCTCTTTCAACAGCAGGATCAATTTCTTGAGATACTAATTCCGCTTTAGGAGCTGCAGGCTCACCTTTTGTATACGCTAAAATATCAATAATATCTTGGTCAGATAATTGAGGGTTTGGCGTCATTGGCAATTTATTGTTTTCTTCAAAAACCTGAATTGCTAATTTATCTCCTGATTTAATCATTCCTGGACTATCTTTAATCCAAGAAATTAACCAATCTTGCTCTCTTTTATCAGTAATTCCCTTTAAAGCAGGGCCAACTAATTTTTTATCTAACCTATGGCAAGCTGCACATGTAGACTTGAAGAGTTTTTCCCCATTTGCTACATCGCCTTCTTGAGCCGATAAATTAAGTGAAAATAATAAAAGGAAAACAAGACTATTGATTACTAATCTTGATAATTGTCTGTGTAATTTAACACTTTTCATACTTAAAAAAAATATTTTTCTCTTGTTTGGTACAATATTTTCATTTAAAAACTGATGACTTAAATCATTTTTAAAGGATTTGACAAAAGTAACATTTATATATAAACATCAAAATGTTATAATTGTGTTAACAGTAATTTATATTCGTTCTAAATAACAATACTAATTCCTCCATTAAAAGAAAAACAATAAATTTGAAAAAAATAAAATAATTATGAATGATTTCATTAAAAAATTGATGCTTTTAGGTTTTATGACCTTTTTTTTAAACATAACTAATTCTTACGCGCAAGGCGAAAGTCAGAATATTAATAATTTAATAAAGCAAAAAAAGGAATTTAATAAAAAGAATAAAAATTCAATAGTATATAAAATACAACTTTACAATGGTAATGAGACTCAAGCTTATAAAATAAAACGTAATTTTAGTAATTCGTTTCCTGAATATAAGGTGAAAATTATTTATAAGTCTCCTGAATGGAAAACGCAAGTTGGTAATTTTACTACACGTTTAGAAGCTGATAGAGTTTTACTTGTTATTAAAGAAAACTATTCTGGAGCAATTGTTTTGGAAGATAAAATTTAATATAAAAAAGAGGCTGTCTAAAAAGTGTCATTCTGAATGTAAATGAAGAATCTCCTTGAAATTAAATACTTATATATCAAGATGTTGAGATTTTTCACTTTGTTCAAAATGACAAGTATAATTGCCTTTCAGACAGCCTCTTTATTTATATAAACTAGTTTCTTTTTAGTTTTTTCTTAACTTCAATTTCTTGGTAAGCTTCAATAACATCTCCCACCTCAATATTATTATAGTTTTTAATTTGCAAACCACAGTCATATCCTTTAGCTACTTCTTTAACATCATCTTTAAAACGTTTTAATGATGATAATTCTCCTGAGTGTATAACAACATTATCTCTTAAAATTCTAATTTTAGAGTTTCTAAATATTTTACCACTTATCACCATACAACCGGCAATATTACCAACTTTTGAAATTTTATACACTTCTCTTATTTCAACATTCCCTGTTACTTCCTCTTTAATTTCAGCAGATAACATTCCTTCCATTGCATCCCTCAAATCGTTAATGGCATCATAAATAATCGAATACGTTCTAATATCAATTTCTTCATTGTCAGCTAAAGTACGTGCATTACCAGAAGGTCTCACATTAAATCCAACAATAATTGCTTCTGAAGCGGAAGCTAATAACACGTCTGATTCTGTAATAGCTCCAACACCTTTATGAATAATATTTACTTGGATTTCATCAGTTGAAAGTTTTTGGAAAGAATCTGTTAAAGCCTCAACAGAACCATCAACATCTCCTTTTAAAATAATATTTAACTCTTTAAATTCTCCTAACGCTATTCTACGTCCTATTTCATCTAAAGTGATGTGACGTTGTGTTCTAACCGATTGTTCTCGTTGTAATTGCGAACGTTTAGAAGCTATTTGCTTAGCTTCTTTTTCATCTTCAAAAATATGAAACTTATCTCCTGCTTGTGGTGCTCCATCTAAACCTAGAATTGAAACTGGTGTTGAGGGACCTGCTTCCTTCATACTATTACCCCTTTCATCAAACATAGCTTTAATTTTTCCACTATGTTTACCTGCAAGCATAAAATCACCTATTTTTAAAGTTCCTTCTTGTACTAAGATTGTTGATACATATCCACGCCCTTTATCTAACAAAGCTTCAACAACAGTACCAACTGCATGTTTATTTGGGTTCGCTTTTAAATCTAACATTTCTGCTTCTAAAAGTACTTTTTCAAGTAATTCGTCTATACCTTCGCCGGTTTTTGCTGAAATATTATGTGATTGAATTTTTCCTCCCCAATCTTCAACTAACAAATTCATGGCTGAAAGCTGTTCTTTAACTTTATCGGGATTGGCACTTGGTTTGTCAATTTTATTTATTGCAAATACAATTGGTACACCTGCTGCCTGTGCATGACTTATTGCCTCCTTTGTTTGTGGCATCACATCATCGTCAGCTGCAATTACAATAACAACTATATCAGCAACTTGTCCTCCACGAGCACGCATTGCCGTAAAAGCTTCGTGACCTGGCGTATCTAAAAAAGCTATTTTTTGTCCATTTTTTAATTCAACACCGTAGGCTCCAATATGTTGGGTTATACCTCCTGATTCTCCTGCTATTACATTTTCTTCACGTATAAAATCTAGTAATGACGTTTTTCCATGGTCAACATGCCCCATTATTGTAATAACTGGTGCTCTTTGCTCTAATTCTTCTTCAGTATCTTTGTGTTCTTCAATAGCTTCTTCAACTTCTGCACCTACAAAATCTAACGTATAATCAAATTCTTCAGCTACAATAGTTAACGTTTCAGCATCTAAACGTTGGTTCATTGTTACCATCATACCTAGAGACATACAAGCGGAAATAATATCAGTAACAGGAATATTCATCATGGTTGCAATTTCACTAACTGTAACAAACTCGGTTACTTTTAGCACTTTACTTTCAATTGCTTGCAATTCTTGGTCTATATCAGATTGTTGACGGTGTTGCTCTCTTTTATCTCTCCTATATTTTGCTCCTTTTCCTTTTTTAGATTTACCTTGTAGTTTTTCTAAAGTTTCTCTAACTTGTTTTTGAACGTCCGCTTCTGAAGGTTCTTCTTTTATTATTTGTTTTCTAGCTCCTACAGGACGGCGTTGAGCTCCTCTAGCCCCTGGTCTATTTTGTCCAGGTGAACCTGGTTTTTTACCATTGTATGCGGGTGCTTTTTTAACTATACGTCTTCTTTTCTTTTTATTAGTGTCAGTTGTTCCTTTTTTTACTACAGGTTCAGTTTTTTTCTTTTTAGGTTTTTCAAACTGCTTTAAATCAATTGTTTTACCTGTGATTTTTGGCCCATGTAACTTCTTATAGTTCGTTGTAATTTTTTGAGATGACATGGTTTCAGTATTATCGCCTTTCTTAGTCTCTTCAATTTTAGTTTCTTTACTACTTGTTTTAAGTGACTTTTTTTGTTCATCTACCTTACCTACTACTTTTTCGGCAGTAATTTTTGGTTCAACTTTTTCAACTTCTTTTTTTTGTATTTCTACCTTTATTTCTTCTTTTTCTTTTTTAACTTCTTTAATTGGCTCTTTTTCTACTAACTTGTTTTTTGGCTTTAACTCTTCTTTTGGCTCAACTTTAGGTTTCGACCCAACTTTAGGCTTATTTTCTATTTCTTGTTCTTTCTTTGTTTCTTCTTTTTTGGGTTCCTCTTTTGGTTCAATATTAATTTTACCAATAGTTTTAACTTCAAGTTTTTCAGCTTTGGCTTTAACAACAACTTTTTTAGCTTCTTCTTCAAGGCGCTGTCTTTCCATTTTTTCTTCAGCAGCTATCCTAAGAGCCTCTTTCTCTTTTCTTTTTTCTTCACTAACTTCTTTTGAAGCTACTTTTTTACTTCTATCAGTTTGAAAACCATCTAATAGTATTTCGTACTCTTCATTAGATATTTTTGTTGTAGGTCTTGCTTCAATTTCAAAGCCTTTGCTAGCTAAGTGCTCAACAGCTCTATCTAACGAAATATTCAATTCTCGTAATACTTTATTTAGTCTCAATTTTTTGTTGTCAGCCATATGGTTATTTTTTAGCCAATTATTCTTGAATTATCTGAAATTAATCTTCAAATTCTTCTCTTAATATTTTTTGAACTTCTAGAATAGTTTCCTCTTCTAAATCAGTTCTTTTTAACAGTTCCTTTACATCTTTTTCTAATACACTTCGAGCGGTATCTAATCCAATTTTATTAAACTCTTTAATTACCCAAGCTTCTATTTCATCAGAGAATTCTGTTAATTCAACATCATCTTCGGCCTCAACGCCTTCTCTTTGAACATCTAAATCATACCCTGTTAATTGTGATGCTAAACGAATATTAACACCGTTTTTACCAATTGCTTTAGAAACTTCTTCTGGCAATAAAAATACATCAACTCGTCCTTTTTTACCATCAGCTCTTCCTTCTTCTTCATGAATTTTCATAGAAACTACTTTTGCAGGGCTTAAAGCTCTTGCAATATACAACTGTGTGTTTTTTGTGTAGTTAAGTACGTCAATATTTTCATTTCCTAATTCTCTAACAATCCCATGGATACGAGACCCTTTCATTCCAACACAAGCTCCAACAGGATCTATTCTATCATCATATGAATCTACAGCCACCTTTGCTTTTTCTCCAGGTATTCTTGCAACACCTTCAATAGTAATCAAACCATCAAAAACCTCTGGAATTTCTTGTTCAAATAATTTGACTAAAAATTCAGGAGCTGTTCTCGATAAAATTATTACAGGTTTGTTACCACGTAGTTCTACCGTTTTAATAATACCTCTTACTGATTCTCCTTTTCTAAAGTAATCTGAACGTATTTGCTCACTTTTAGGCAATACAATCTCATTCCCATCATCATCCAATAGAATAATAGCATTATGACGAATATGGTGAACCTCTGCACTATAAATATCTCCTTCTAATTCTTTAAAGTGTTTGAAGGTGTTTGTGCTATCATGCTCATAAATTTTTGAAATAAGGTTTTGGCGCAAAGCTAAAATAGCCCTTCTTCCAAGGTCAACCAACTTTACTTCTTCTGATACATCTTCTCCTATTTCAAAATCTGGTTCTATTTTTTGCGCTTCTGAAAGTTCAATTTCTTCATTAGGGTCTTCAACTTCTCCATCGGCTACCACAACTCTATTTCTCCAAATTTCTAAATCTCCTTTATCTGGGTTTATAATTATATCAAAGTTATCATCAGATCCAAATTTTCTCTTTAAAGCAGCTCTAAATACTTCTTCAAGTATTGCCATTAGCGTTACTCTATCTATATTTTTATCTCCTTTAAACTCTGAAAATGATTCTATTAATGCTAAATTTTCCATGCATTCTCTAAATTAAAATATTATTTTCACTTTTGCTTCTAAAATATCTTCAAACTGTATAATCGCATTTTTAACTACAGTTATTTTTCCTTTTCCTATTGGTTTTGGTTCTCTTGCCTTCCATTCTAATTCAATTTCATTTTCTGTTACATTTTTAAGTACGCCTTGAACCGTAGTATTATCTTGTAATTTTACATCTAGCGTACGGTTAATGTTTTTCACATACTGCCTCTTAACTCTTAGAGGGTTAGCTACATCTGGAGAGGTAACTTCTAATGAGAAATCTTCCTCTTCTCTATCTAAATTATGTTCAATTTCTCTACTAATTCTAATACATTCTTTCAATGATACGCCTTTATCTCCATCAACCTCAACATAAATCTTATTATCGGCTAAAAATTTTAATTCTATTAAAAAAAGGTCAGTATTTTGTTCTAGAGCATTCTTTAATAAATTTTTAACTTTTTTTGTATCCATAATCAGTATAAAAAGAGGGGACTTACCGTCCCCTCCTATCCTTCTATTTTATTCAAATTCTGTGCAAATATAGTAACAATTTTTTAATTGATAAAAAATCATTCTTCTTTTTAATTTAAAATTATTAACTTTACATTCGGCATATTAATCTTTACCACGAATTTTTATGAAAAATATCTTAGTCCCTGTAGATTTCTCAAATCAAGCAAAATACGCAGCAAAAGTTGCTTCAGACATTGCTAAATTAACAAATTCAAAAATATTTTTATTACACATGTTAGAATTACCAACTGGGGTTGTAGACCCTTCTAACTTTGGAAATTCAAGCAATACACCTACTACTCTACTATTTTTAAAAAGGGCTCATGAAAAGTTTGAAGATTTTAAAAAATTGCCTTTTTTTGAAGGAATTGAAGTTGAAGATTCTGTGCAGTTTCACAAAGCTTATGATGGTATAATTGACGAAAGTAAAAAACAAAATATAGATTTAATAGTAATGGGTTCAAAAGGAACTTCAGGGCTTGAAGAAATGTTAGTTGGTTCAAATACTGAAAAAGTTGTAAGAAACTCTGATGTACCCGTACTTGTTATTAAACAAGAAGTTGATAATTTTAAAATTGAAAATATTGTTTTCGCCTCTAATTTTCATCAAAAAAGTAAAACAACATTCCAAAAAATATTAGATTTTTCCTCTCTTTTTAATGCACGATTGCATTTGCTTAAAATTAATACTATTCACAATTTTGAAACCACAAAAGAATCTAGTGATGCTATTAGAAATTATATCAATGGGTATGATTTAGGCGAGTATACTTTAAACATTTATAATGATGTTTCTATTGAAGCAGGTATTCTCAACTTTGCCACAGTTATTGATGCTGATGTAATTTTGTTAAACACTAGTGGAAGACGTGGATTGGCTCATTTATTTACAGGAAGTATTGGAGAAGATTTAGCAAACCATGCTAAATTACCTGTAGTTACTTTTAAAGTATAAAAAACCTATAGAATAAAATAAAAAAAGCTTCAACTATTACGTTAAAGCTTTTTTGTTGACCCACAAGGATTCGAACCTTGACTGACGATACCAAAAACCGGAGTGCTACCATTACACCATGGGTCATTTTGAGGGTGCAAATTTAAGCCAAAGTTTTAATTTGACAAATAATTTCTAATTTTTTTTAGAAAAATCACTTTTAACAACACTTTAATACTTTCTTAACCCCATAGAACGTTCTTACTTCCAATATTAAAGTTTATTTTACTAAATTCGCTTCGATAATTTTTTTTTATGAATTCATTCAATTTTTCTAAATGGAACGCCATTCTTGGCTGGGTTGCTTTTACTGTAGCTTTAATAACATACTCACTAACACTAGAGCCTACTGTTAGCTACTGGGATTGTGGAGAGTATATTTCTACCGCTATAAAACTTGAGGTTGGACATCCTCCTGGAGCTCCTTTATTTCAAATGTTAGGTGCGTTTTTTGCAATGTTTACATCTGATGTGACAGAAATTGCTAAAATGGTAAACTTTATGTCAGCTTTAGCAAGTGCATTTACTATTTTATTTATGTTTTGGACCATAACAACTCTTGCAAAAAGATTACTTAAAAACAAATCTGAATTAACTAAAAGTGCCTCTATTGCCATTTTAGGGAGTGGACTTGTAGGAAGTTTAACCTACACTTTTTCTGATAGTTTTTGGTTTAGCGCCGTTGAAGCTGAAGTATATGCAATGTCTTCTTTTTTAATGGCATTATTATTTTGGCTAGGCTTACACTGGGAAACTGAAATGAATAAACCACAAGGCAATAAATGGTTACTACTGATTAGTTTTGTTGTTGGATTATCTTTTGGGGTTCATATCTTATCGCTATTAGTAATCCCCTCAATTGTTTTCTTATACATTTACAAAAAATATAAAAATTTAACTGTTCAGCAATTTATTATTGCAAATATAATTTCTGTATTTGTTTTAATGTTTGTGTTTAAAATGTTGTTTCCTTTCACTTTAAAATATTTTAGTGCCTTAGAATTATTTTTTGTGAATTCTATTGGACTACCTTTTAATTCAGGGAGTATAATTGCAGGTATATTACTAATTATTTTGTTTTACTTCGGAATAAATTACACCCATAAAAAACAATTGGTTGGTGCAAATACAATTATACTGTCTGTACTTTTTATAATGATTGGTTTTTCTTCTTGGCTAATGCTTCCTATAAGAGCCAATGCAAATACAACCATTAATGAAAATAACCCTTCTAGTGCACGTGAATTATTAGCATATTACGATCGTGAACAGTATGGTGATGCAAATGTATTTTACGATACTTATTATTCTCTTATTTACAATAGAGATGTTGATGCTGACAAACCTACTAGAGATGATAAACCAAAGTATGAAAAAGATGAAAAAATAGGTAAATATATTATTGTAAATAAATACAAAGATGCTTTACCTAATTGGAGTAGTAAACACAAAGGTTTTATTCCTAGAATGGTAAGTACCGATGCCAACGTAATTAAAAACTACAAAGCAATAGCAGGAATACCACAAAACAGTAAACGAAGACCAACTTTTCTTGAAAATATTAAATTTATGGTTGATTTTCAATTTGGTTATATGTACGCCCGTTATTTTATGTGGAACTTTGTTGGAAGACAAAATGACGAACAGGGTCAGTTAGATATACAAAATGGGAATTGGTTAAGCGGTATTCAATTTATTGATGAATTACACTTAGGACCACAATCTAATTTACCTTCTGATGTAAAAAATAACAAAGGTAGAAACACCTATTATTTTCTCCCTTTTATTTTAGGGATAATAGGTCTAGTTTTTCAATTTAAAAAAAATAAAAATGATTTTTACACACTATTCCTTTTCTTTGCTTTCACAGGTTTAGCCATTATATTTTACACAAATCCAAAACCCTTCGAACCAAGAGAAAGAGACTATGCCGTTGTAGGTTCGTTCTACATTTTTGCTATTTGGGTTGGTTTTGGTGTATTGGCTTTGTTTGAAAAGTTAAAAAAATATGCAAAACCAAACATAGTAGCAATATCTGTTACTTTAATTTCATTAATAGCAGTACCCGTACTAATGGCTTCTGAAAATTGGAATGACCACGATAGATCAAACCGATATACATCACACTTAAATGCAAAAGCATATTTAGACTCTTGTGCTGAAAATGCTATACTCTTTACAATTGGAGATAATGATACTTTTCCACTGTGGTATATGCAAGAAGTTGAAAATTACAGAACCGATATGAAATTGATTAACACCAGTCTTTTTCAAACCGATTGGTATATAGATCAAATGAAACGAAAAACATATAAAGCTGATCCTATTCCTTCACAATTAACACATGACCAATACAAATTAGGAACCTTAGATGTTGCTTATTACTTCGAAGAAATTTTCCCTCAATTGAAAGACTCTGTAGTTGACATTAGTTATTTTATGAAATGGATTCAAAGTAATAAAGATATTACATATTATGACTTAGACGATGATGGCATACCTGAAAAGGTATTACCAACAAATAAAATTAGAATACCCGTAGATAAAGAAGCTGTTTTAAAATATGGTGTTGTAGCACCAAAAGATGCCGATTTAATTGTACCGTATATAGATGTTGAAATTTCAAGTACACTATCTAAGAACCGAATTTTAATGTTAGATATATTAGCAAATAACAATTGGGAAAAACCTATATATTTTACTGGAGGTGCACAAGCTAATGAAGAATATATTTGGCTGAAAGACTATTTACAACTAGATGGTTTAGCATATAGATTAGTACCTATTAAAACACCTAATGAAGGTAATTTCTTTGAAATGGGCAGAATAAATACAGCTATTATGTATAAAAATGTGAAAAATTGGGACTGGAGAAACATTACCGATGATGCTATTTATTTAGATCCTGAAACGAGAAAAAATGCCGTTTCTTATAGAAATAACATGGAACGTTTAGCTAGAAAACTGCTTGAAGAAAACAAATTAGATAAAGCCACAGAAATTCTTGATATATCCTTAGAAAAAATGCCTGTTCAAAAATTTGGACATTATAGCATGCTAATTTCTTATGTAGATTTATATTACCAATTGAATGAGAAAGAGAAAGCCCGAAAATTAATATCTGAATTAAAAAAGGTATTGCAAGAAAACTTAGTATATTACAGTCAATTTGATGAAGCTGAAATTGAAAATATCTTTAATGAAATTAAACAAAACCTTTTAATGTATGACCAACTTGTTAAAACTACTATTAGGTTTGATGACGAGAAATATGCAATTTCAATTAAAGATGAATATGTTGAATACTTGAAATTATTTGATTTTTTAATAAGTGAAGAATAAAACCAATTAAATTTAAATACATGAAACCATATTTAGTTAAAACTCCTAAGCTACTTAAATTTTTATTCAAAAATAGAGTTTGGAGTTTTTCTAAAAAAGAAAAAACTCTTTATTTAACTTTTGATGATGGGCCAACACCTGAAATTACAGAATGGATTTTAAATCAACTACAAAAATACAGTGCTAAAGCCACTTTTTTTTGTGTTGGAAAAAATATTGATGAACATCATGAAGTTTACAATAAAATAATTAAAAATAACCATTCAATTGGTAACCACACTTATAGCCATTTAAACGATTCAAAAACAGAAGCACAGGTTTATATTGATAATATTGAAAAAGCTGAAATAACTATTCATAAAAATAAACAACAATTTTTAAAACTATTTAGACCTCCTTACGGAAGGCTTAAGTATTCACAATCAAAAAAAATTAGAAAGCAGGGTTATAGAATAATTATGTGGGATGTTTTAAGTGCTGATTTTGACACCTCAGTTTCAAAAGAAAAATGCTTAGAAAATGTAATTAGAAATACTGAAAATGGAAGTATTATTCTTTTTCATGACAGCAATAAAGCGTCTGGTAAATTGCAATTTGTACTCCCTAAAATACTAGAATATTACTCTCAAAAAGGCTTTGAATTTAAAAATATTAGCTAACCGTTAAACATATTGTTGAACTAAACTTATCAATGTATTCGCATCTTGCTCACCCGATTGACGCCATTTCATTTCTCCATCTTTATAAATAATAAACGTAGGATTTCCTTTTATTCTAAGTGTATTTGCAAGTATTTCGTTTTTTTCAATATCAATTTTTATTACTTTAGCTTTATCTCCTAACGCTGCCGCAACATCACGTAAAAACCCATGCGTATTATTAGAATCTTCTTCTTCCCACTCTGCATAAAAATCTATTAAAACAGGGATATTTGAACCTATTAATTCTCCAAACTTTGTCATAATCTTTTATATTTTTTTGAATAAAAAACTCAAAAAACAATAATTTCTATATACAAATGTAGCATTTTAATTTAAAAAAGGAGTATTTACTTCTTTTTCAATGTAATTACGGTTATTTCAGGCCAAATACCAACTCGTCCTGGGAATGCTAAAAATCCAAAACCACGATTTACATTAATATAGCTATTAAACTCTTTATATACACCTGCCCACTGTTTGTATACATATTGTATAGGGCTCCATTTAAATCCCGGAATTTCAATACCAAATTGCATTCCATGAGTATGACCACTTAAAGTTAACTGGTAATTATTTTTATGGTTTTTAACCTCAGCATTCCAATGTGAAGGGTCATGGCTTAATAGTATTTTAAAATCCTCTTTGTTAATTTTTGATGATGCCAAAGCTAAATCTCCAGCTTTTTTAAAACGCGTTCCCCAATTTTCAACTCCAATCAATGCTATTTTAGCATCTTCTTTTTCCAAATAAACACTGTGATTTAACAGCAAATTAAATCCAATTTTAGAGTGAATATTTTTAATTGCTTGAAAATTTTGCTCTTTTTCCTTTTTACTTTTCCATTTCACATACTCTCCATAATCATGATTTCCCAACACAGCATATTTTCCATAGTTTGCTTTAAGTTTTTTAAAATCTTCTATCCAACTATCCATTTCTTCTGCTTTATTATTCACAATGTCTCCTGTAAATAAAATAACATCCGATTCTTGTTTATTTATTAAATCTATTCCGTATTTAATTTTTAATTCATCATCAAAACTTCCGCTGTGAATATCAGAAATATGCGTTAATTTAAAGCCATCAAATGCTTCAGGTAAATCTTCAAAAAATAAGGTATGTTTTAATACTTGATAATTGTATTTCCCTTTTGTCATTCCATAAATTATAGATGCAAAAGGAATTGCTGCTAAACCCAAAGCAATTTTAGAAACTGCTTCTCTACGTTCAGGGAAATGAGTTGGATATTTAGATGTAAAAAATAAAGATATCGTTTTAAAAACTCTAAAAATATCTTCTAAAAACAACACTGAAATAGCAATAATTTTTGGTATCAAAATTAAAATTAACAATCCGAATGCTAACATTATTGATTGTGTAAAACCATGTGAACTATTAAAAGTTGTGAATTTTATAATAAAATTAACCAAAACAGCTAACGAAATTAACCAATAGCACACTAGCCAAATTTTATTTTTAGTAACTATTTTTACACTTTGAAAAGCATAAAAATCAATAAATAAAATAAGAACAACAAATAGTACCCAACGAATCATTTAAATTTTAATTTGAGTAAATATACATTTTACGTCTCAAACCAATTAATGAAATTAATTAATCAATTGTTAAAATTGATTTTAGTACTTTTACTCTCATTTAAATTTCAATATTAAAAATTAATGTCTACTCAAAAACGCCTTTTCCTTTTAGATGCTTATGCACTAATCTTTCGTGGTTATTATGCACTTATTAAAAACCCTAGAATTAACTCTAAAGGAATGGATACTTCAGCTATTTTGGGGTTTACCAATTCACTTCTCGATGTAATTAAGCGTGAAAAACCAAATCATTTAGCCGTTGCTTTTGATAAAGGAGGTTCACATATACGTTCTGAAGCCTTTCCTGAATATAAATCTAACCGACAAGAAACTCCTGAAGCTATTAAAATTGCTGTTCCTTACATTCATAAAATTTTGGAGGCAATGCATATTCCAATTATTGAAAAAGAAGGCTTTGAGGCTGATGATTTAATTGGAACCCTCTCTAAACAAGCCGAAAAAGAAGGCTTTCAAACTTTTATGGTAACTCCTGATAAAGATTTTGCACAGCTAGTTTCAGAAAACATATTTATGTACAAACCTTCACGAATGGGAAATGGTATTGAAATTTGGGGAATTCCTGAAGTTCAGAAAAAATTTGAAGTTGAAAGACCCGAACAAGTAATAGATTATTTAGGAATGATGGGAGATGCTGTTGATAATATTCCTGGGTTACCCGGAGTTGGAGACAAAACTGCTAAAAAATTCTTAAAAACATACGGAAGTATGGAGAATTTATTAGCAAACACACACGAGCTAAAAGGAAAAATGAGAGAAAAAGTAGAGGCAAACAAAGAGCTTGGATTACTCTCTAAACAATTGGCAACTATTTTATTAGACTGCCCTGTTCAATTTCACGAAAAAGATTTTGAATTAAATCATCCCGATTTTAATAAAACAGCTGAGATTTTTAAAGAATTAGAATTTAGACGTATTGCTGAAAGCCTTCCAAAAATATTTGAGTCTTTTCCTTCTCATAAAAATCAAACTCAACAACAAAAAGAGTCTTCTTCTACTGAAAAATCACAAACCTCAGCAACATCACACCAATTTGATTTATTTTCTACTATTGACATTGAAGACAGTTCAGAAAATAATTTAAACTACAAAACCACTGAAAACTCTAATCATTTTTATCAATTTGTTGATACTCCATTTTCAAGAAAACTACTACTTAAAAAACTAATAACTCAAAAATCTGTAAGTTTTCATATAGAAACCATTGGAGCAAACTCTTTTGAAGCTGATATTATAGGTGTTTCATTCTCTTATGAAAAAGGAAAAGGTTACTTTGTTAATCTTTCAGGAGATAAAGAAAATACAAAAGAAATTTTAGAAGAATTTAGGCCTTTCTTTGAAAATAAAACTATTGAAAAGATAGGGCATAACATCAAGTATAGTATTAAAGTTCTCTACAATTACGCTATTAAATTAAAAGGAAATTTATTTGACACAATGTTAGCACACTATTTATTAAACCCAGATATGCGCCATAACCTTGATGTTCTTTCTGAAACTTATTTAAATTACAAACCTACCAGTTTAGAGTCCTTAATTGGTAAAAAAGGTAAAAACCAACTATCTATTCGCAAAATTGAGTTAAAAAAACAAGCAAATTTTACTGTTGAAAAAGCGGATTTAACATTTCAATTAAAACAATTTTTTGAAAAAGATATAGCCAAATTAAATCTTAAAAAACTATATGTTAATATTGAAATTCCATTGCTACGTGTATTAGCTTCTATGGAATTAGAAGGAATTAGGCTTGACGCTGATTTTTTAAATTCATTATCTGAAAAATTAATAGAAGATATACAAAACTTAGAAAACACTATTTACAAAGAAGCCAATATTGAATTTAACTTAGCTTCTCCAAAACAACTAGGTGATGTTTTATTTGAGCACTTGAAATTAGTTGAAAAGCCAAAAAAAACAAAAACAGGCCAATATGCAACCGGCGAAGAAATTTTATCAAAATTAGCTCCGAAACATAAAATAGTAAAAGAAATATTGGAATGGCGCGGATTAGTAAAACTAAAAAACACCTATGTTGATGCTTTACCAAATGACGTAAATAAAAAAACAGGACGAATTCACACAACTTTTAGTCAGGCAGTAGCATCAACAGGACGGTTAAGTTCTAATAATCCAAACCTTCAAAACATTCCTATTCGGACAGAACGAGGGCGACAAGTTAGAAAAGCTTTTGTTCCAAGAAACGAAAACTACACCCTTGTTTCAGCTGATTACTCTCAAATTGAATTACGAATTATAGCCTCTTTAAGTAATGATAAAAGTATGATAGAATCTTTCAATAGAGGTGAAGATATTCATGCTTCTACAGCCGCTAAAATTTACGGAATACCATTAAACGAAGTTACCCGAGAACAACGTAGCGATGCAAAAGCTGTTAATTTTGGTATAATTTATGGGCAAGGAGCTTTTACTTTAGCACAACAATTAAACAAATCTAGAGCTGAAGCTAAAGAATTAATAGATAGTTATTACAAAACATTTCCAACTTTAAAGCAATATATTGCAAATCAGATAGACTTTGCTCGTGAAAATGAGTATGTTGAAACAATTTCAGGCCGTCGCAGATATTTAAAAAATATCAATTCTCAAAATGCCATTGTTCGTTCGGGTGACGAACGGAATGCCGTAAACGCACCAATACAAGGAAGTGCCGCTGATATTATTAAAATTGCAATGATTAAAATTGATACATTATTAAAAGAAGGAAATTACAAATCTAAAATGTTATTACAAGTTCATGATGAATTGGTTTTTGATATGCACAATGATGAAATAGCAACTCTAAAACCACTCATTATTAAAGAAATGGAACATGCTTTTGAATTTTCTGTTCCTTTAACAGTTGATTTAGGCGAAGGACAAAACTGGTTAGAAGCACATTAACAAGAGATCATGTTAAAAATATTATTTCCCAAACGATTTTCTTTAGTAAAAGCTTTCACTGCAACATTTTTGATGTTTGCATTTATTATTAGACTTACTCTTTATTTTTGGTCTTTTAGAGAAATTGATTTCTCTTTCTTAAATTTTATCAAAATTTTTGGAATAGGTTTTTTATTTGACCTAGGATGTCTTTCATATATTTTAACATTCTACTCCATCTATTTACTTATACTTCCAACTAAATTTTACGGAAGTAAGCTAGATAAAATTCTTACAAATACCTCGTATGCTTTAGTGCTATTTTTTATGATATTTTCATTTTTAGCAGAACTCACTTTTTGGGGAGAATATCAAAAACGATTTAATTTTATAGCTGTAGATTATTTATTATATACCTATGAAGTTGTCCAAAACATTAATCAATCGTATCCGTTACCATTTATTATTGGAATTCTAATTATTGCTACTTTTTTATCCATTAAAATAGCCAAGAAAAAAAATGCACTTTACGATACCTTTAATAACTCAGACACATTTTCAATAAAAATAATTCCAACGCTATTTTGGATGTTAATTCTAGGTGGTTTTCATTTAAACGTTAAAAATAGTCAAGCTGAGAAATTTTTAAATCAATATGAAAACGAAATAACAAAATCTGGTATTTATTCTTTTTTTGCAGCATATAACAGTAACGAATTAAATTATTATGATTTTTACAAAACCATACCATCTAACACAACTTATAAAAATATTAAAAATTTGGTTACTGCAAAAAACGATAGTTTAATTGATACAAAAAAGAGCATCAAAAGATATATTTTTAATGAAGGAGAAGAACAAAAACCAAATGTTATTTTTATAGGTTTAGAAAGTGTTAGCGCTAAATTTATGCAACGGTTTGGAAATGAGAAGAACATAATTCCAACTATAGATTCACTTGCAAAAAAATCCATTTTCTTCACCAATTTACAGGCAACTGGCACAAGAACTATTAGAGGAATGGAAGCTATTACACTTTGCATTCCTCCAACTCCAAGCAGAAGTATTGTTAAGCGAGAAAATAACAATAATTTATTCACAATTGGAGAAGTTTTTAAACAAAAAGGATACACTCGAACCTTTTTTTATGGAGGTGATGGTCATTTTGATAATATGAATAATTTCTTTTCAAGCAATGGTTTTGATATTATAGATAGAAAAAAGAAACATCGTTTAAATAAAAAACTCCTTACTGAAAGAATTCAAATTACTGACGATGAAGTTACTTTTGAAAATGCTTGGGGTGTTTGTGATGGCGACTTGTATGATAAAGTTTTAAAAGAAGCTGACAAACAGCATAAACTTCAGAAACCTTTTTTTAATTTTATAATGACCAGCACTAACCACAGACCTTTTACTTATCCAAATGGTATGATAGATATTCCCTCAGGAACAAATAGAGAAGGCGCCTTAAAATATACCAATTGGGCTTTTGATAAATTTTTTAAAGAAGCAAAAAACAAACCTTGGTTTAAAAATACTGTATTTGTAATTGTATCAGACCACTGTGCTTATAGTGCTGGTAGATCAGAAATTAACGTAGAAAGTTATCATGTTCCAGCATTTATTTACAATCTACAAAACGAAACCCCTAAAGAAATAAACAAATTAAGTTCTCAAATTGATATATTTCCTACACTATTTGGATATTTAAATTGGACATATAAATCTAATTTTTTTGGTAAAGATATTAATACGATGAAACCAAAAGATGAAAGAGCTTTAATTGCAAATCACCGAAAATTAGGACTACTAAAAGGTGATAAACTTCTAATTTTAAACAACCATAAAAATCAAAATTTTTATAGATGGGAAAAACAAACCAATGAGCTAACACTTCAAAAAACAGATACGTTATTTCTTAAAGAAACTATTTTTCACTATCAAACTGCTTTTGATTTATTTAAAAATGAGGGATTAAAACTTGGTTATTAAGTTTTATTTTTTTCTTTAAAACTAAATAACCTTGAATTTTATTACTTTAGCAAAAAATCAACCTAAAAAACTTTAGAAAAGCATGAAAAAAATTATATTTATACTAGGGATTTTATTACTAATATTTAATAGTTGCAATGTATCTAATGATGATGAAAGAAACGTCTCTTACAATGTCGAATTTAAAGATACTCCTCAAAATTTTGATTACTCAACTACAATAATCTATACTGGTGAAGATGGATTTAGCAAGTCTGATGAACTTCAATCTGCATTTTCTCTTTGGTCTCAAGGGGGTGGTAGTTTTTCAAAGGGAGATAGAGTAAGTATATCCGCTAATACTGCTCTTACAAGAGGAACTATAACGCTTACAATAATATGTAAAGATTGTAAAAATGAAAACTTAATTGATGATAGAATTAAAAAAATAATTAATCTTGAGACAATTAAAGTTGGGGAATTATCTTTAAATTTAGAATAGTACCTTTACTTCAAAAAAAATAATTACTTTAATAATAACTTAAAAAATAAAAAATGTTAAAAAAAATATCCTTAATCCTACTTTTCCTTTTCGTTTTTAACGACTTTCAAGCAAATACACTTAATATTAATACCGATGATGTCAATTTAGAAAATCTAATAGGTAAAAGAAAAATAGAGTTTGGAGTTTCAGAATCCGATGCTGAAATATGGATTAACGGAAGATTACTAGGTAAAGGTAATCTAGTAGTTGTTGTATCTTCAAACAGCTGTACAACTGTTATTGTGAAAAAAATTGGATTTCTAATAGAAAAAATAGAGTTCTGCAATAGAAAAGGGATGGCAAAACCACCTAAATCTTATTATATGCAGTTGGTAAGAGATGACGCTTTTGATGCTTCAATACAAACTGATATTGCAAATGTTGATATTGAGTTAAAATGTACAATTAGCAAAAACAAAGCTTGGAAATTAATAAACCAAATAATTCTTTCAAATATTGATGTTATTGAAATGACAGACAAAGAAACTGGTTATTTAAGAACTGCTTGGTCTCTTAAAATATTTAAGCAAAATACAATTAGAACACGTATCATTATTAAACAAACATCTGACGCACCTCTAACTTTTAAAGTTAAATTGGTTAGTGAAGAATCTGGATTACCGATGACAAGTGTTAAAAGTGACGAATTCTACAAGGAATGGGATAGGGTTTTACGAAGCTACTCAAATGTAATACCTGAGCTTCAAGCTAGAATAAAATAAAAATACTTATCTAAAATATTAAGGGTTTAGATTTATAAAAACTATAAATTTAAACCCTTTAAAATATACCTAACTTACTGTTTGTTATATAAATAATATTCTTTACATTTGCACTCCCTTTTTAGGGGCAAAAAAAGAATGTTTAACTATAACAAAGAATTTAATTGTGAATACATTAAGTTACAAAACAGTGTCAGCTAACAAAAATACCGTTACTAAAGAGTGGGTATTAGTTGATGCAGACGGCCAAACGTTGGGTCGTCTAGCTTCTAAAATAGCGATGCTAATTAGAGGTAAATACAAACCAAATTACACTCCTCACGTAGATTGCGGAGACAATGTAGTGGTTATCAACGCAGAAAAAATCAAATTAAGTGGGAAAAAATGGAGTGACAAATCTTACATTCGTCACACAGGTTATCCAGGAGGACAAAGATCATTAACTGCAACAGAAATGTTTGAAAAAGACCCAACACGTCTTGTTGAAAAAGCAGTAAAAGGGATGTTACCTAAAACTAAATTAGGAAGTGCTTTGTACAGAAACTTATATGTTTATGCTGGTGCTGAACATAACCAAACTGCTCAAACACCAAAAGCTATTAACCTTAACGATCTTAGATAATGGATACAATACACAAAATAGGTAGAAGAAAAACGGCAGTTGCTCGTATTTATGTTTCTGAAGGAAAAGGGAATATTACCGTTAACAAAAAAGATTTTAAAAACTACTTTACAACACCTCACTTACAATACAAAGTGATGCAAGCATTAAATTTAACTGATAATGCTGAAGCATTTGATATTAAAGTAAATGTTTTTGGAGGAGGAGTAACAGGACAAGCAGAAGCTATTCGTTTAGCTATTTCAAGAGTTTTAATTGAAATAAACCCTGAAAATAGAGCAATTCTAAAACCTGAAGGCTTACTTACCAGAGATCCTAGAATGGTTGAACGTAAAAAATTCGGTCAAAAGAAAGCAAGAAAAAAATTCCAATTCTCAAAACGTTAATCGTACTTGTGAATTGTTTCACCAATTTATTTGGTGGTTCATTGAAATTAAAATTAAAACAAAGTTGTCGTTGATCAGTCAATGACTGAAAAAAGTTTAGCATCCAAATAGGGAAGATCGATTTTCGCTACTTCCCTATTGCTAACTCAACGGAACGTAAACTAAATACAGATGACAAAAATTGAAATTCAAGAATTATTAGATGCAGGTGTACACTTTGGACACCTTACACGAAAATGGGATCCAAACATGGCTCCGTACATTTATGGAGAACGAAACGGAGTTCACATTATTGACCTTTACAAAACTGCTGCAAAAATTGTAGAAGCTGCTGAAGCTCTAAAAAAAATTGCAACTTCTGGCAGAAAAATACTTTTTGTAGCTACAAAAAAACAAGCTAAAGAAATTATATCCAACAAATCTAAGAGTGTAAACATGCCTTACATTACTGAAAGATGGCCTGGGGGAATGTTAACTAACTTTATTACTATTAGAAAAGCTGTTAAGAAAATGGCTATAATTGACAGAATGAAGCAAGATGGATCATTTGATGCTCTTTCTAAAAGAGAAAAATTACAAATAAACCGTCAAAGAGAAAAATTAGAAAAAAACTTAGGTTCAATTACTGATATGACTCGTTTACCTGGTGCTATTTTTGTAGTTGATGTAAAAAAAGAACATATTGCTGTTGCTGAAGCTAAAAAATTAAATATTCCAATTTTTGCAATGATTGATACAAACTCTGACCCAAGAGGTATTGATTATGTAATTCCTTCAAATGATGACGCTTCAAAATCTATTGATAAAGTATTAGGTTTTCTTATCGAAGAAATTGCTGAAGGTTTAGCTGAAAGAAAAGCAAATAAAGAAAAAGCAGTTGAAGCGAAAGTTGAAAAAACTGTAGTGAAAAAATAATAAATGTTCAATAGTTGAATACTCATTATTCAACAAAAAATTATAAAATAAAATGGCAAAAATTACAGCCGCAGAAGTAAGTAAATTAAGAAAATCTACCGGAGCTGGTATGATGGACTGTAAAAATGCACTTGTTGAAGCAGAAGGAGATTTTGACAAAGCAGTAAGTATTTTAAGAAAAAAAGGACAAAAAGTAGCTGATAAAAGAGCCGACAGAGAAACTTCTGAAGGTGCTGTTATTGCAAAAGTTAATGATGCCAATACGCAAGGTGTAATTGTTTCATTAAACTGTGAGACTGATTTTGTAGCTAAAAATGATGATTTTGTAAATTTAGCTAAGGAATTTGCAGCAATTGCACTAAACACTAATTCAAAAGAAGAATTTTTAAACGCTGATTTTGGAGGCATGACTGTTGCTGAAAAATTGATTGAGCAAACAGGCGTTATTGGTGAAAAATTAGAAATTGGAGGTTTTGAAAAAGTTACTGGTGAATATGTAGGTTTCTACATCCACGCAGGAAACAAAATAGCCGCTTTAACTGCGTTATCTAGTAAGATTGATGATGCTGAAACCGTTACAAAAGATATTTCTATGCAAGTTGCAGCAATGGGAGCAACCACATTATCTTATAAAGATTTAGATCCTGCTTTTGTAGCTTCAGAAACTGAAGCACGCATTGCAGTAATTGAAAAAGAAAATATTGAATTAGAGAGATTAGGTAAAACATTGAAACATGTACCTACCTATATTTCAAGATTACAATTAACTGATGAAATTATTGCGAAAGCTGAAGAAGATATAAAAGCTGAACTTAAAGCCGAAGGTAAACCTGAACAAATTTGGGATAGAATTGTTCCTGGTAAATTAGAACGTTTTATTTCTGACAATACAACTTTAGATCAAGAGTTATGTCTTTTAGACCAAAACTTTATAAAAGACGAAAAACAGACTGTTGCAGATTATGTTAAATCTAAAGGCGTTGATATTACTGATTTTAAACGTGTTTCTTTAGTTTAAGCACACATTAAAATGATATTAAAAACTCACCAATTGGTGAGTTTTTTTTTGATTTATATTTTGATAAATATCTTTTTCCTGTATAAAATATACGTTAACCACCAAAAGAAAATAATATGCGTAACTGCAAATAACAATGAGCCGTTCATATTACCTGCAATTGGAACAAAAATATTTTTATATAGGTAACTATAACCTGTTAATATTTCACCATCTGAGTTTGTGAATTTTACTAAATAAATTATTGTTTTAGCGTAAATTCCTGAAAAGATAAAAATAAACAGTGGGTTTGTTCCAAAATGAATGAATGGATTCGCCCATTTTTTTAAACCTTTAACATCAATAATCCATAATAGTAAAGCCAAAATTAGCATTGCCCAACCGGCTGTATACAACACATACGAGCTTGTCCATAAAGGCTTATTAATTGGCAATAAATATCCCCAAAACCACCCTAAAACACCACTAGCCAAGCCAAATATTATTAATTTTTTAATTGCTTTTAAAACATTGTTTGATCGCTCAATTAACCTTCCTGTTAAATAGCCTAATATTACTGTAGCTATTGATGGAATTGAAGAAACCAATCCTTCTGGGTCAAAAGGAATGCCAAAACCTTTATAAATATGATTTTCACCTAAAATAAACAAGTCAACTTTTCGTGCAATATTTGCCCCTAAAGAATATACATCTCCAGTACCTCCAAAATATAAGAGAGCCCAATAACCTCCTAAAATTAAACCACAAATAACTAATAAATACCTAACACTAAATTGCATACAAAAAATTGCTGCAATTCCATAAGCAATAGCAATGCGTTGCAATACTCCAAAAACACGGATATGTTCAAAATTAAATTTTGGATAAGCATTTAAAAAAAGTCCTAATAAAAAAATTATTGAAAACCTTTTTAAAACTTTTAAAAGTCCTTTTTTAGTAAGTCCATTTCCATATTTCTTAAAAGAATACCACATAGATACTCCCACAATAAACAAGAAAAAAGGGAAAACCAAATCGGTTGGAGTACAACCATGCCATTTTGAATGAAGTAAAGGCGGGTATACATAACTCCAACTTCCTGGGTTGTTTACCATAATCATAAGAGCAATGGTTAAACCTCTTAAAACATCTAATGCTATTAATCTTTTAGCTACCATATTCTAAAAATTAATCTTTTTTCAATCCTAATTTATGCCCTGCAACTGCATAATATAAAATAATAAGGTAACACGGTAATAAAATCCAGTAACCAGCTGTTGAGGCTTCTGCTGAGGCCGTAGCTTCACTTATACCCTGTGCAATTAATTTAACTTTATTTTCATCAACAAACCAGCCATATAACGGAGGAATAATTGCCCCTCCAGAGATTGCCATAATTAATAATGCTGATGCGGTTTTTGTAAATTTTCCCAATCCTTTTAATGTTAATGGCCAAACTGCAGGCCATACCAATGCATTTGCAATTCCTAATGCTGCAACAAAAAGAACAGATGTAAACCCTGAAGTAAACACAATACAGAAAGTAAATACTATACCTAAAATTGCACTTACTTTTAAAGCAAAAGTCTGACTTATATATTTCGGAATTAAAAACACGCCTAAACCATAGGTTGCAACCATTGCCATTAACGTAAATGTTGTAAAAAATTTAGCCTTAGTTGCTGTAAACCCTAATGAAATTCCATAAGCAATTATAGTGTCCCCAGCAACAACTTCAGCTCCAACATAAACAAATAATGTTAAAACACCCAACCATAAGTGTGGAAATTGAAAAATACTGGTTTTGGTAGTTTCACCGTCTTTCGCTTCCTCAATTGGTTCTGCCTCCACATGTGGAAGCGGAGCTTTTCTAATTAAAACACCTAAAACAAATAAAACTGCAGCCATAACAATATACGGAGTTACAACACTATCTGCCATGGTATCTAATAATTGTGCTTTTTCTGTAACACTTACGGTACTTAATTTATCTTTAATTTCATCAATCCCTGATAACAACAGTGCGCCAAAAATAAGAGAGCCTAATGCCCCTGCTATTTTGTTTGCAATTCCCATTATAGCAATACGTTTCGCTGCACTATCTATGGGTCCTAAAATGGTAATATATGGATTAGAAGCTGTTTGCAATAAGGTCATTCCCATACCCTGAATAAAAATTCCTGATAAAAACACCCAATAAGTTCTAGCTTCTGCGGCCGGAATGAAAACCAATGCTCCTATTGCCATCACAATTAACCCTAAAGACATCCCTTTTCTATATCCAATTTTATTAATAATTGCTGAAGCTGGTAAAGCCATTACCACAAAAGAAATATAAGATGCTGATGCTACTAAAAATGATTGAGCTGATGTTAATTCGTTTATGGTTTTCATAAATGGAATTAAAGCGCCATTAATCCAAGTTACAAATCCGAAAATAAAAAATAATCCTGCAATAATTATAATTGGTACTAATGTGTTGGTTTTCTTGTTTGAAATTTGGTTTACTTTTATAGACATACTTATTGTTTTACATAAAATTAATTAATTCTTATTGTGCTCTTTAAAAAGACAGTTTTCTAAAGTAACATATTAATTTACATCTACTAATTATTTTCTATAATCAACATACAATTAAAGTTAAACGAAGGAATTACAGGTACAAACATAAGTTAACCAACCAAATTATTTGTGTTTAATATTTTTTGCTTTGCTAATTGAAGGTAATTTCTACCAATAGGAATTCTTCTATTTGCTATTTCAACTGAATTTCCTTCAACAGAAGTTATTTTATTGATTGCTATTGTAAACGAACGGTGAATTCTTAAAAAAATTTCACTTGGCAATTCTTCTAAAATACTATTCATAGATTTATGAACCAAATAATCACCAACTTTTGTAAATACCTTTATATAATCTTTTAAGCTTTCAATAAATAAAATATCATTAAGTTTAATTTTCATCAATTTTTTATCAACTTTCAAAAAAATAAAAGGCTCTTCTTTAAATGAAACTTCATTTTTTTTATCTTTTCCAATACCTACTCTGTTATTTATTTTTGCAATTGCTTTTACAAAGCGTCCAAACGGAATTGGTTTTACCAAATAATCTAACACATCTAAATCAAAACTTTCAATAGCATATTCCCTGTAAGCAGTTGTTATTACTACGTGTGGTTTTTTAGGTAGTGACCTTAAAAAATCCAATCCACTCATTTTAGGCATATTAATGTCTAAAAAAATCACATCAATTTCATCAATTTCAATAGTAGGTAATGCCGCAATTGCCGTGTTAAATGTAGCCACCAACTCTATATCTGGAAAATCACTTAAATGATTTTGTATAACTTTAATTGCTAAAGGCTCATCATCAATAATAATACACTTAATTTTCATAGATTGGAATTTTTAACTGAATACAATAGTTATTTTCTTCAATAGTTGTTTTAAAATCAAAATTATTTGGAAACAACAACTCTAATCGTCTGTTTACATTCTGATTGCCAATTCCATGTTTTAAATCAGAATCATTTAATTGATTGAAGGTGTTTTCAACTTTAAAGATGAGCCATTTATCTAATACATTTTCAAAACTTATATTAACTTCAAGATTGTCATTATTTTTAGCACCATGTTTAAAACAATTTTCTACAAACGGTAAAAAAATTAAAGGAGGTACTTTAGTGCCTTCTATATTACCTACAACATCCGTCCTTGAAATTACATTATCTCCATACCTCAATCTTTCTAAATCTAGATAGCTTTGTATGTAATTTATCTCTTTAAATAAACTAATTAATGGCTCTTTTGCATCATATAAAACATATTGCATGATGTCTGAAAGTTTTAAAACCACACTTGGAGCAGCTTCAGATTTTTCTAAAGTTAATGCATATAAGTTATTTAAGGTATTAAAAAAGAAATGTGGCTGAATTTGAGCTTTTAAAAAGTCCAATTCTGTTCTTAGTTGTACTTTTTGCAAATCTTCAACTCGCTTACGCTCATAAATCCAATCAGCAGTTAACTTAATAGTAGTTACGAGTGCAACATCATAGATTCCAGTCAAAAAAACAACTACAATATGATTAAAGGAGTAAGCACTTTGAAGAGAATCTGACTCAGGCCAAACATTTTTATTAATTAATAAATAGATAAGTTCAGTTCTAACAACATAAAATACACAAAGTGTTAAAAGAAAAAATAG
This sequence comes from Lutibacter profundi, assembly GCF_001543325.1. Classification (NCBI taxonomy): domain Bacteria; kingdom Pseudomonadati; phylum Bacteroidota; class Flavobacteriia; order Flavobacteriales; family Flavobacteriaceae; genus Lutibacter; species Lutibacter profundi. The sequence continues at coordinate 2,339,943 of NZ_CP013355.1, read as the reverse complement.
AATATATTTTTTATATTTTTTCTTTAAAATAAATTTTGGAAATAAAAAATAAATATTAAAATAAACTAAAAGCATTCCTAAAGAAAATGTAACCAAATTTGATTTAAAAGAATACCAATAATCTTCATAATAACTTCCCCAGCGTATTATATCAAAAATGAAATAAGACACCCAAAACCAAATATGGTATTTTGTTGGAATGGAATAACTAGTATTTTTAAACAATTTTGCAGTCAAAAAATAGAATTTTAAATTTTAAATTTTGGGAAAAAGTAGCAGTTTTTTTCATCACAACAAAATTTAGAGCTAGTAATTTGATTTAAAAAAATGCTTTTCGTTGTTATTTTTAGGTTGTTTGTAGATTAACTTTTGAATAAATTAATGTTAATTATATGTTTATAATTACAAAATTTAACTAATTTAATTATTTATGAAAAAATTAATACCATTATTAATTATGATTTTCTCACTCGCTATTACTCAAGAAGTAGCAGCGCAGACGAAAACAGTTTCTGGTACAGTAACGTCTGTATCAGATGAGTCTCCATTACCCGGAGTAAATGTTGTTATTAAAGGAACAACAAAAGGAACCCAAACTGACTTTGACGGGAACTACACCATTGAAGCTTCAAATGGCGATGTGTTAGAATTTTCATTTTTAGGAATGAAAACTAAGTCTATAACTGTAACTGACTCAAATACATTAAACGTTGTATTGTTTGATGATGCACAAAGTTTAGATGAGGTAATTATTACAGCCTTAGGAATGAAAAAAGAAAAAAAGGCTTTAACATACTCTGCTCAAGAAGTTAAAGGTGATGATTTAACAAAAGTTAAACAAACAAACCCAATAAATAGTTTATCTGGTAAATCTGCGGGAATAACTATCACAAGGAGTTCCTCTGGTGCTGGCGGAGCCTCTAAAGTGGTTTTAAGAGGGAATTCATCAACTTCAAATAATGATCCTTTATATGTAATTGACGGGATTCCTATGCTAAATAATGGAAATGGACAAAATGGTGAAGCACCAGGTGCTAATATTTTTGGTAGTCAAATAGGGAATAGAGATGGTGGTGACGCCATGTCATTAATTAACCCTGATGATATTGAAAGCATGTCTATTTTAAAGGGTGCTTCTGCTGCTGCTTTATACGGTAGCCAAGGTGCAAATGGAGTTATTTTAATTACTACAAAAAGGGGTAAAGATGGAAAATTAAGCGTCAACTTTAATTCAAACCTAACTATTGATAATGTAATTTCTTTACCTGAACTACAAACAGAATATCAATCTAACTCTGTTGGACAACCTGTTGCTGAAAATGGAAATGTTACAGATCCTAAATCTTGGGGGGTGAAAGCTAGTGGACTATCAAACAATCTAGATAGTTTTTTTAAAACCGGAAGCACATCAATCCAATCATTATCCTTAACTGCTGGAAATCAAAAAGCCCAAACTTATTTATCGTTTGCAAATACCTTAACCAATGGTGTACTACCAAACAATAAATTAGTTAGAAATAATTTAAATCTACGTGAAACAGCAAATTTTTTGAATGAAAAAATTCAAGTCTCAGCAAATATTAATTTATCTGACCAAAGAATATGGAACAGGCCAACAAATGGGTTATACTCAAACCCTCTAACAGGCTTATATTTAAACCCTGTAGGAATTGATTTAAATATTTACAAAAACAAATATGAGTATTTTAATCCATCAACAAATATGATGGATCAATATGCTACATCGTTTGATGAAAATATTCAGCAAAACCCTTATTGGTTAATTAATCGTAATCAAAGTAAAGATATTGCACAAAGGGTACTTGCAAGCGTAAGTGTGAAATACCAAGTTACAGATGATTTATCTCTTCAATCTAGAGGAAGTTTTGACAAATCCTTTTTTACATTTGATAAAAAAATGTATGCTGGAAGCGATTTAACATTTGTTCCTTCAACAGGTAGGTATATTTTAGAAAAGACTGAAAACACACAGCAATATATTGATTTAATAGCAACCTACAACAAAAATATTTCTGAGAATTATAGTTTTTCTGGAGTGCTTGGTACTAGTTTAACCAAATATTCTATTGGAGATAAACTTTCTCTTGACTCTGGGAATGGTAAAGGCCTAACTTATCCTAATGCATTTACAATAGCCAATTTTGCTGAAACTAACAACATTTCGCAGAGTGTTTCTAATAGAGAAGTTCAATCTATTTTTGGATCTGCAAATTTTAGCTATAAAAACATGTTATTTGTTGATATTACTGGTAGAAATGACTGGTCATCTACACTTGTAAACACAAATACCAAATCATTTTTTTACCCATCACTTGGTTTAACCGGTGTATTATCTGACATGTTTGAACTACCTAAAAGTATTTCTTTTGCTAAAGTAAGAGTTTCTTATGCTGAAGTTGGAAAAGAGATCCCTAGTTATGCAACAATTCCTTTAAACTCAATTCCAACAGGGCAAACTAATTTTATAAAACCAACCTTTGGTGTTAAAGAAGGTGAGACTTTACAACCTGAAAAACAAAAATCATTTGAAATCGGAACTGAATGGCGTTTTTTACATAACAGGTTAGGTATAGACTTAACTTATTATAACTCAAAAACTACTAATCAAATTTTCTTTATAGCTGCAGAACCTAATGTTAATGGTTATACACAAAATATTGTAAATGCAGGTGAAATTTCTAATACTGGAATAGAGTTAGTCTTAAATGCAAAACCAATTGTAAGTGATGACTTGAAATGGAACACTTCAATAAATTTTGCTACTAACAAAAATAAAGTAATCTCAGTACACCCTTCTCTACAAAATGGAGAAGCAATCCTAACATCTCCAGGTGTTAATGGCTATGGCTATTCATTAATCGAAGGAGAAGATTTTGGTAGTATTAGAGGACGTTCAATTATAAGAAATGAAAATGGATTACCTATAGTTACTGACGATAACGGAAACTTAACACTTGAAACTACTGATTGGGAAACTATTGCACATGCCCAACCTGATTTTACCTTAGGGTGGAATAACAGTATAGATTACAAAAATTTTACATTTAACTTTTTAATTGATGCAAAAATTGGTGGAGATGTAGTTAGTGTTACTGAAGCTGTAAATGATTTTTATGGTGTTTCACAAGCAACAGCTAATGCTAGAAATACTAATGGAGGAATGATTGATGTAGTTGATAATAATGGTGTAACTAAACAAATGACAGCGCAAGACTATTACCTAAAAACTGGTGGTAGAGCAGGTTTATTAGGTGAATATGTCTATGATGCAACAAATGTTAATTTAAGAGAAGTCGCTATTGGCTACAATTTAAAATTTGAAAATAAATTTATTGAAAACCTTCGCTTATCACTAATAGCGAACAATTTATTCTTTCTTTATAAAGATGCACCTTTTGACCCTAATATTGCTTCAAGTACAGGGATTGGTTTACAGGGAGTTGACATTTTTGGTCAACCTTCTACTAGAAGTATTGGTTTAAATATTAATGTAAATTTCTAAAAACATGAACAAATTATTAAAATATTTACTAGCAACAATACTTGCTGTTAGTTTCATAAACTGTACTGATAACTTTGAAGATATCAATACTGATCCAAATGGAATCTCAAACCAAAGTTTGACACAAATGAACAATCACATTGGAGGCTCATTTACACCAATGTTTTTAAATGTATTCAACGTAACTCCTGCTTGGAATTATCAATTACAACAAGGGCTTTTAGGAGATGTTTACTCAGGTTATATGACTCCCCCAACGCCATTCGCTGGTAATGTTAATAATATGACTTATGCATTAGTTGATGGATGGAATGGTTTTCCTTGGTCCGATGCATACGGAAGTGTAATGCCTTTTGTTTTAGATATAAAAAATGCTGTAGAATTAGGCAATGACCCTTCAGGAGATAAATTTGTTTACTTGGCAAATATTATTAAGGTAAGTGCTATGCATAGAGTGTCTGACATATACGGCCCTATTCGTTATACAAAATTTGATGATTTTACTACAACTGGAGAATACGACTCACAAGAAACTGCTTACAACGCATTTTTTAACGATTTAGGAGCTGCAATAGATGGTTTAAAGTCATTTGAAAGCGATTCTCAATTTGTTCCTTTTGATATGTCATCTTTAGGTGGGGATATCGCAATGTGGAGAAAATATGCTAATTCATTAAGACTAAGATTAGCTATGCGTGTAGTAAATGTTAACCCAACTTTAGCTAAAACTCAAGGTGAAAAATCATTATCAAGTGATGCTGGTTTGTTAGAAACACAAGATATGTACATTAATACTGGTTTTGCGCATCCAATTACAGTTATTAGCGGTTCTTGGGGTGATGTTAGAATGGGTGCTGAAATGGAATCTATATTAGAAGGTTTTGGTGATGGTAGAGAAGAAAAATACTTTAATCCTGCTAGTGACCCTGCTTTAAATGGTGTTTTCAAAGGAATAAGAATGGGAATTGAAATAGAAGCCAAAGGACAATATGGAAATCATTCATCAATTGGAAGTGTTATTGATGGAGAAACAATGCAATGGATGACTGCTGCTGAAGTACATTTCCTTATGGCTGAGGCAGCCTTACGCGGATGGTCAGGAGCTGGTAATGTTAAAGCTCATTACGAAGCAGGGATTAGAACTTCATTTTCTCAACATAGTGTTTCAGGAGTTGATGCGTATTTATTAGATAATACAAGCACTCCAAAAGATTTTGTAGATGCTATAAATCCAATAAATAATATTGCTTACCCTAGCGATGTAAAAATTGCCTACAATAATACTGGTACAAACGAAGAACAATTAGAACAAATAATTACCCAAAAATGGATTGCAATGTTCCCTGATGGCCAAGAGGCTTGGTCAGAATTTAGAAGAACAGGATATCCAAGAATTTACCCTGTAATGATAAATAATAGTGGAGGTACAATAGATACTAATATCCAAATTAGAAGAATTAATTTTGTTAGTAACGAAATTAACACTAATAGTACAAATGTTAATACCGCTATTAGTTATTTAAATGGCCCCGATAATGGAGGGACTAGACTTTGGTGGGATATTCCAGGTAGTAATTTCTAAACATAATTGTTATACAATTTTGAATTAAGTTAATTAATAAATTGTTTGCAGACGGAAATTAATTATTTCCGTTTGCTTTTTACAATATAATAATCTCTTTTCAATATTATTTAACATTCTCATTTTTTAAAGTATAACAATCATAAAATTAACTATGAAAGCTATTAATATCTCTTATAAACCCGCTGGACAATTTGAAGACACTCGGTTTGAAAAAATACACAATGTTGTATTCTCAAATTCTGTAGAGGCATCTATTTGTGTTGCACAAGAAATTGCTACATTAATTAAACTGAAACAGGCTAATAACAAACCTTGTATATTAGGCCTTGCTACAGGCTCCTCACCTATAAGGGTTTATGAAGAATTGGTTAGAATGCACATAGAAGAAGGTTTAAGTTTTTCAAATGTTGTTACCTTTAATTTAGATGAATACTACCCTATGGATAAAAATAGCATTCACAGTTATTTTTACTTTATGCATCAGCATCTATTTAACCATGTGAATATTAACCCTAACAATATTAATATCCCTAGTGGTTCTGTTTCTCAAAAAGAATTACATCAATACTGCATTGACTATGAATTAAAAATTAAAGAATATGGCGGTTTAGATTTTCAATTATTAGGTATTGGAAGAACCGGTCATATTGGATTTAATGAACCTGGCTCTCACTACAACTCAGGAACAAGAAGCATTACCCTAGATCATTTAACAAAAATTGATGCTGCACCTTCATTTTTAGGAATTAATAATGTCCCTAAAAAAGCAATTACCATGGGAATTGGTACCGTTAAAAGTGCAAAAAGAATTGTTCTCTTAGCTTGGGGACATAATAAATCTTCAATTATTAAAGATACTATAGAAGGTGAAATTACTTCAGAAGTTCCTGCTAGTTATTTACAAAAACATAGTAATACTACTTTTATCCTTAACGAAGAAGCCGCACAAGACCTAACGCGTTTGAATACTCCTTGGCTTGTTGGGCAGTGCATTTGGGATGAAGAATTATCAAGTAAAGCTATTATTTGGTTATGTGATTTAACTAAAAAATCTATCTTAAAATTAACAGATGAAGATTATAATAATAATGGAATGTCAAGCTTATTAATTCAAGGTGGCTCATCGTATGATATTAACATTAAAATGTTTAATAAACTTCAACACACTATTACTGGATGGCCAGGCGGAAAACCTAATGCAGACGATTCATCAAGACCAGAAAGAGCAAAACCTCACAAGAAAAGAGTTATAATATTTAGTCCGCATCCTGATGATGATGTTATTTCTATGGGAGGGACATTTGACCGTTTAGTTGAGCAAGGACACGATGTACATATAGCATATCAAACTTCTGGCAATATTGCTGTTTCAAATCAGGAAGCTTTAAAATTTGCAGAAGTAATTAAAGATATGGATTATTCAAAGGGTAGTAAAATTGATACTATCATAAATAAATTACATTCTAAAACTGAAGATGTTGAAGATATTAAGGATATTAGAATATTAAAAGGCTTAATAAGAAAAAGGGAATCCTTGGCCGCAACACGCTTTGTCGGTGTACCAGATAAAAATGTTCATTTTTTAAATCTCCCTTTTTATGAAACAGGAACCATTAAAAAACACCCTATGGGAAAGATAGATGTTGATATTGTAGCGAACCTAATTACAAAAATAAAGCCTCATCAAATCTATGCTGCCGGTGATTTAGCAGATCCTCATGGAACTCACAAAGTTTGTTTAGATGCTGTTTTTTCGGCATTGAATCACTTGAAACCACTAAAATTCATGAAGGATTGTTGGATCTGGTTATACAGAGGTGCTTGGCACGAATGGGATATTCACCAAATTGATATGTCAATCCCAATGAGCCCAGATCAAGTCCTAAAAAAAAGAAAAGCAATTTTCTTCCATCAATCTCAAAAAGATGGAGTGATGTTTCAGGGGAATGACCTTAGAGAGTTTTGGGTAAGAGCAGAAGAGAGAAACAATGAAACTGCTCAAAAATATCATAAATTAGGATTAGCAGACTATGCTGCTTTAGAAGCTTTTAAAAGATATTATTATTAAATAATGATAAAAAATATTCTCTTTTTATTTATAAGTTTACATTCAATTTATTGCATAAGTCAAACTGAAGATTTAAACTTAATACCCTGGCCTAGAGAAGTTAATATTAGAAATGGATACTTCATTATTAATTCTAATTTCACAATTTCAGTTACTGAGATTTCTTCTAAAAGAGTTAAGGTTGCAACTACTAAATTTTTACAAAGATTAAGTGGAAGAACTGGTATTTTTATGGAGAATGGTTTTGCTTTTAATTCTTCAAAAATTAAAAACCCTTCATTGGCTATTACATTTAATAGAATTGGAAAATTAGAAATTTATGAGGATGAATCTTATGAATTAAAAGTTTCAGACACTAAAATTTATATCCATGCAAATACAGATTTAGGAGTTATCCATGCTTTGGAAACCCTTTTACAATTGATGACGATTTCCCATGATAATTACTATTTCCCTAAAGTTACTATTAATGATAAGCCCAGATTTACTTGGCGAGGTCTTATGATTGATGTTGCTCGCCATTTTCAACCAGTTGATGTATTAAAACGAAACTTAGATGCAATGGCTGCTGTTAAACTAAATGTTTTTCACTGGCACCTTACAGATGATCAAGGGTTTAGAATTGAATCAAAAAGTTATCCCAAATTACATGAATTAGGCTCAGATGGATTGTATTACACCCAAAGTCAAATTAAAGAAGTTGTAGAATATGCATCCAACAGAGGAATAAGAATTGTTCCAGAAGTTGATGTTCCTGGCCATGCAACAGCTATTTTAACAGCATATCCAGAAATTGGAAGTAAAGATACTATTTATAATATTGAACGGTTTTCAGGAATATTTCATCCAACATTAGACCCTACAAATGAAAAAACGTATGAAATATTAGGAGGTTTATTTGGCGAGATAGCAAATTTGTTCCCTGATAAATACATTCATATTGGTGGTGATGAGAATGAAGGTAAACATTGGAATGAAAATGAAAACATTCAGAAATTTAAAAAAAGTCATAACTTAGAAACTAATCACGACTTACAAACATATTTCAATATTAGATTAGAAAGAATTTTGGCTAAATCTGGAAAGTCCATTATGGGTTGGGAAGAAATAATGACCGAAAAAATACCAACCTCAGCATTAATTCATTCTTGGAAAGGTGTAAATGAAGGAGTCCCTGCTGGTCAATCCTTAATAAACGCAGCTAAAAAAGGTTATAAAACAGTACTTTCAAATGGTTATTACATAGATTTATTACAGCCAGCAAGTGCACACTATGTTGTAAATCCGCTTCCAAAAAACAATACATTAACTGAGATAGAAAAGGCACGTATTTTAGGTGGTGAAGCTACCATGTGGAGTGAATTGGTTACACCATTAACAATAGATTCAAGGTTGTGGCCAAGAACAGCCGCTATTGCAGAACGTCTTTGGTCTTCAGAAGAAATTAATGACGTTTCTAACATGTACAAACGCTTAGAGCATGTAAGTTTTAGATTAGAAGAGTTAGGTATTACACATATAAGAAATAGAGATGTAATTTTAAGAAATATTACCAATAATCAAAACATTGAAGCCTTAATAAAACTAACTAAAGTTTATGAACCTTTAAAAATATATACCCGAAATAAAGGAGGCGTTGAATATAAATCGTATTCTCCATTTACATTATTTGCTGATGCTTGTACTGCTGATGCCTCTGATGCTATTGTTTTTAACAATCTAGTAAACGAATATCTTACCACAAAAAAAACTGCATCTAAAAAAGAAATTTTGATTATGTTAAAAGATTGGGCTGCAAATTATACGTTATTTTTACAAATCCAAAAAAGTAGCCCAATTCTTAAAACTATAGCGCCTTTATCAAAAAATTTAAGTGCTATTTCAAAAAGTTTAATTTCAATTTTGGAATCAAAAAATAAAAAAAAATCAGATATTGAAAATTGCACCAAACTGCTTATAGAAATTAAAAAACCCGTTGCAGATGTAGAACTAGTAATTTATAACTCCTTAAAAAAACTTTCTTATTTATGGAGTAACAAAAAAGTCCATATAAATTAGTGAAAAAAACTACTGAAAGCTTCTTTTATAGTAATAAAACACGTACCTAGTAAGCATAATACCTTATATATTTATGAAAATATTTTCAAAAAATAGCATTCTAAATTTACTTTTATTAATTGGTTTATTAAATGCATGTACTCAATATGAAAAAAAACTTCATAGAGATGAAGTAACCTCACTTTTTACTTTACTAGATAATAACCAAACGAACATTCAATTTGCCAATAAAGTAACTGAAAGTCTCCATTTTAATTTTTTAAATTACTCCTATATCTATAATGGTGCAGGTGTTGCTGTTGGAGATATAAATAATGACGGATTGCCAGATTTATATTTTACCGCAAACCAAGGTTCAAATAAATTATACTTAAACAAAGGAAATTTTAAATTTGAAGATATTACAAATAAAGCCAATGTGGTGGATAAACAAGGTTGGTCTACAGGCGTAACAATGATTGACATAAATAATGATGGATGGTTAGATATTTATGTTTGTAAATCAGGTTCTTTAGAAAGTCATGAATTACGAAAAAACAAATTATTTATCAACCAAAAAAACAACACCTTTAAAGAAAGTGCTGCTTCCTATGGTATTGATCATTTTGGATTTTCTACACAGGCTTATTTCTTTGATTTTGATAAGGACAATGATCTGGATTTGTATTTAGTAAATCATCGTCAAGATTTTCAAAATAACACAACTATTAATCCTATAATTCAACAGAATAAAGAACCTTATAATTCAGATCAGTTATTTAGAAATGATAACATGCATTTTACAAATGTTACTACTGAAGCCGGTATAACCAATAAAGCCTGGGGATTAAGTGCATCTATAGGTGACTTCAACAATGATAATTTACCCGATATTTATGTTGCAAATGATTTTTTAGAACCTGATTTTTTATATATAAATCAAGGAAATGGCACATTTAAAGATGAAATTTTAACTCGTTTTAAACATATTTCTTATAATAGTATGGGCTCTGATTATGCTGATATAAATAACGATTTAAAACCAGATTTAGTGGTTTTGGATATGATGGCTGAAGACCATATTAGAGGGAAAGAAAATATGGCATCTATGAGTACTGAAAATTTTGAACAATTAGTAAATGCTGGTTATCACCATCAATACATGTCAAATATGTTACAACTCAATAATAACGATGGCAGTTTTAGTGAAATTGGTCAATTAGCAGGAATTGCTAAAACCGATTGGAGTTGGGCTCCATTAATTGCTGATTTTGACAATGATGGATTTAACGATTTATTTGTAACTAATGGTATTAAAAATGATCTTTCCAATCAGGATTTTAGAAATCAAATGAGAAAGAATATTAAAAACCGAAAAAAAGTTTCTTTAGAGGAAGCTATAAATATGATGCCTTCCAATAAATTAAGTAACTATATTTTTAGAAACAATAAAAACTTAACTTTTACAAACACAACTAAAAAATGGGGTTTGGATGTAAAAGTAAATTCAAACGGTGCAATTTATGCTGATTTAGATAATGATGGCGATTTAGATATTGTTGTAAATAATCAAGCCGATGAAGCTTCTATTTATAAAAATAATGCGACTAATAATTTTGTTTCTTTTTCTTTAATTGGTTCAGAAAAAAATAAAAATGGTATTGGAAGTATCGTTTATGTGTATACAGATAGCTTACAACAAGGTAAAGAACTTTATGTAAGTAGAGGTTACCAATCTTCCGTAACCCATAAATTGCATTTCGGGTTAGGAAACTGCACAAAAATTGATAGTGTTAAAATTACTTGGTCTGATGGGTCTAATCAACTAATAACCAATTGTAAAATAAATATTACTCATATTCTAAGCTATAAAGAGGCAAAAAAAACAGTACAAAATTCTTCTAAAAAAACTTCATTATTTGAAGTCATTAATCCTGAAGAACTTTGTATTAATTTTCTACAAAAAGAAAATATTTTTAATGATTTTGACTTACAATTATTACTTCCTCAAAAACAATCAGAAAAAGGATCCCCGTTAACCATTGCTGACGTTAATGGTGATGGACTGGATGATTTTTTTGTTGGAAATGCTTTGGGAGAAAAAGCTGCATTATTTATTCAAAATAGCAATGGAACATTTTTAAATTCGAACGAACAATTATTTGAAAAAGACAAAGTTTATGAAGATACTAATGCCGCGTTTTTAGATATAGATTCTGATGGTGACTTAGATTTATATGTTGCTTCTGGAGGCTACGAACTTGAAGAAAACAGCCCGTTATTACAAGATAGGTTGTACATTAATAATGGGAAAGGCAGCTTTAAAAAATTGAATAACCTTCCAAAAATGCTTTCAAATACAAAAGCTATTGCAGTAGCAGATTATGACAAAGATGGTGATCTAGATTTGTTTATAGGAAATGGAGCGATTCACGGAAAATATCCGTTAGCCAATAAGCCCTATTTACTTGAAAATAAAAATGGGATTTTTAAAAATATCTCTTTAGAAAAACTCCCCAACTTATCTGACATACAGCTAGTAAACGATGCTATTTTTTCAGATTTTGACAATGATGGAGATGCTGATTTGTTTATTGTTGGAGAATGGATGCCTATTGTATTATTTGAAAATGTGAATAAAAAATTCATTAGAAAAAAACTAGATATACTTAAAAATTCAAATGGATGGTATCAAAGTATTGCTGAAACAGATATAAATAAAGACGGATTTAAAGATTACATAATTGGAAATTGGGGAACAAATAATAAGTTTCATCCAACTATTGAAAAACCACTACATATATATGCCGATTATTTAGATGCAAATTCAACTTTTGATGTTGTTTTAAGTAAAGTATCTAAAACAGGTAAATTATTGCCTGTAAGAGGAAAAGAATGTTCGTCACAACAAGTTCCTGTTTTAAATAAAAAAATAACCACTTTTAAAGAATTTGCATCATTAACTTTACCTGGTATTTATGGAGAAGATGCTTTAAAAAAAGCATTCCATTTTAAAGTTAATAATTTAAAATCATTCATTTTAAAAAATACAAAAAACGGAAATTTTACAATTCAAGAATTACCAATTCAAGCACAATTTAGTCCAACATTAAGTATTGAAACACTTGATATAAATAATGATGGTTATGAAGATATTTTTGGCTTAGGAAATATTTATGATACTGAAGTTGAAACTATTAGGTATGATGCGTCAAAAGGATATTTACTATTTGGGGATAAAAATGGAAATTTTAATTTTAGTGAAAATTTAAGTTTCTATAACAATAACGAAGCAAAAGTTGTTAAAAAAATTATAATTAACCACAAACAACACCTTATTATTTTAAATAAGAACAATAAACTTCAAATTCTAAAATTGAATTAATTAATCCACAAATTCAACAAAAACAATCCATTTATACTTCTAAACAATTTCTTATATTTGCATAACTTTCAAAGATATTATGACTTATAAAAGAATTCTTTTAAAATTAAGTGGTGAAGCTCTTATGGGAGATCGCCAGTATGGTATTGATCCTGCAAGATTAGCTGAATATGCTAAAGAAATAAAAAAAATTGTTGATAAAGGTGTTGAAGTTGCCATAGTTATAGGTGGTGGAAATATTTTTAGAGGCGTAGCAGGTGCAAGCAATGGTATTGATAGAGTTCAAGCAGATTACATGGGAATGCTTGCCACAATTATAAATGGCTTGGCACTACAAAGTGCTTTAGAGGATACAGGAATTAAAACTCGATTATTAACTGCTATAAAAATGGAACAAGTTGCAGAACCTTTTATTAAAAGAAGGGCTGTTCGCCACTTAGAAAAAGGGAGAGTTGTAATTTTTGGAGGAGGTACAGGTAATCCATATTTCACCACTGATACGGCCGCAGTTTTAAGAGCTATTGAAATTAATGCAAATGCTATTTTAAAAGGGACTCGTGTTGATGGTATTTACACCTCAGATCCAGAAAAATTTAAAGACGCCATTAAATTTGAATCTATTACCTATAAAGATGTAATGAGTAAAGGCTTAAAAGTAATGGATATGACAGCTTTTACTTTGAGTCAGGAAAATGATTTACCTATTGTTGTTTTTGATATGAATACCAAAGGAAATTTAGAAAAATTAGTTTCAGGAGAAAAAATTGGAACAAAAGTTGATAAATAACTCTATAATTTAAATTGTTCTATTATGAATGAAGAATTAAAATTTATTATTGATAGCACTAAAGAATTAATGCAAAATGCTATCACACACTTAGAAAAAGAATTTAGAAATATTAGAGCTGGTAAAGCTAGTCCTTCCATGCTTGGAAGTGTTACAGTAGATTATTATGGCTCTCAAACACCTCTTACACAAGTTGCCAATGTTAGTACTATGGATGCACATACCATTACTGTACAACCTTGGGAAAAACAGATGCTTCATGAAATTGAAAAAGCTATTATGGTGGCAAACTTAGGTTTTAACCCTATGAATAATGGTGAAATAGTTATCATTAACGTTCCTGTTTTAACTGAAGAAAGGCGTAAAGAACTTTCTAAACAAGCTAAAGCAGAAGCTGAAATAGCAAAAGTAAGTATTAGAAACGATCGTAAAGATGCCATGCACGAAATTAAGAAAGATGATGCATCTGAAGATATGAAAGCAAATGCTGAAATTGATATTCAGAAATTAACTGATATGTTTATTGCTAAAGTTGATGAACTGTATAAAATAAAGGATCAAGAAATTATGAAAGTTTAAGTTTTAAAAGTTAAACTTATCTAAAAAATAAAAAGCACTTCTCTAGGTGCTTTTTTAATATCCTATATTTGTTTGTGCTAAACGTAGAATAATTAAATGAGAAAAATATTCTTTTTACTACTACTTGTCCCTTTATTATCTATATCTCAAAATCAAATTCAGGGTTTAGTTGTAGATAGCAGAACAAAACAACCGTTGTCTTTTGCTTCAATTTCAACAAACACAAATTATGTAACATTAACTGATGTTGATGGAAAATTTCATATAAAAACAAAAAAACATTTCAATCAAATTAGGATTTCCTATGTTGGTTATAAATCTAAAATTATTTCAATAAATACTAATGATAAATTTTTAAAAATAAAATTAAAGCCTTCCGTTGAGAATTTAAAAGAAATTTTAATTACAGCAAAAGAAAATCCGGCCTTAAAAATTATTAGAAATACAATTAAAAATAAGTCTAAAAATAATATTGAAAAATCATTGAATTCTTTTAAGTTTATTACCTATAATAAAATAATAGTTACTGCAAACCCTGACTCAATTAACGGCAAGATAGATTCTATATTTGTTTTAAAAAAAGGGAAAAAAACATTTAAAAAATTAGATTCTTCTAATTATAAATTTAAAAAAGAAATAAATAAGCAGCATATTTATATTTCAGAAAAAATTTCAGAATTTAAATTTAAAAAAGGGAAAAAGAAAAAAGAAATTATTTTAGCTTCAAGAATGGCAGGGTTAAAACAACCTCTCTATGAATTATTTGCAATTACTTTTCAAGATTTTTCATTTTACAATGAATTTTATACAATTGCTGGTACAAAATACACAAATCCAATTGCTAATAACGCCATAAAACAGTATAATTATAAAATATTAGATACTGTTACAACTCAAAACAGAGCTTCAATTCTCATTTACTTCAAACCAAAAGAAAAGAAAGAATTTTTAGGAATAGAAGGTGTATTGTATATAGATACTCAAAATTTTGCTATAACTAAAGCAATTGTTGAGTTAAAAAGTATTGTTAATGTAAAGGCTATTCAAAATTTTAAATATATAAAAAAGTACAATACTTGGTTTCCTAAAAACATGAATATTGTATTAAAAAAGGGTGATAATAATAAAAATATTTCTTTATTTGGAGGTGCTGTAAAATTTAGCGAGAGTAAAAAAAATGACTCTGTAACTAATACCCATAAAAACAACCCTGAAGATGTTACTTATTTTATATCTAAATCTGTTAATTCAAATATTGAAATAAATACCCCTATAATATTAAAAAATACTGCTACAATTATAGAATTTAATGACGATGCGAATAAAAAGACAGCAGTTTTTTGGAATACTTACAGAACCGACTCACTTACAAATCGTGGAAAAAGAACATATACTTTTCTTGACAGCATTTCAGAAGAAGAAGGCGTAGAAAAAAAAATAAATTTAGCCAGAAATATTTTAAAAGGGTATTACCCAACAAAATATATTAATTTAAATCTTGGTAAAATTATTAACTTAAATAATTATGAAGGGCTACGAATTGGATTTGGAGGTGAAACTAACACTAACTTTTCTTCTAAATTTAAAATAGAATCCTATGCTGCTTATGGCACAAAAGACACCGATTTTAAGTATAGCTTAGGAGCCTCATTTAGGGTTCAGAAAAATACTAATTCTTGGTTCGGATTAAGTTATGTAAATGACTTAAAAGAAGCTGCATCTTTAGATTTTATAGCTGAAAACACATCGTTTTCTCCTATAAATCCACGAAATTTAAATGTCAGTAAATTTTATAACTATAAAACAATTAATACGTATTTTAAACATGATATAAAACCTAATTTGGAAGCTAAATTAAAATTAAGCACCGGCAAATATAAACCTCTATTTAATTATCAATTTATATCAGCTACAAAAAATTTATCTGAATACAAATTAACAACTGCAAGCTTGGGATTACAGTTTAACCCAAAAAATGAATATATGAATTCACCTATAGGTAAACTAAAAATGAAAAATAAATTCCCTCAATTTACCTTTCAACTAACTAAGAGTTTTGAAAATATTTTTGCTAGTAATTTTGATTTTACTCAAATTAACTTAAGAATTTTACATAAAATTAAACGACTAAGAAAAGCTACCACAAATATATTAATTGAAGGAGGCATTGTTTTTGGGGAAGCCCCAATTTCTCACCTATACAATTCAACACCTAACTATACATTTAAAAACCCTTGGAGAAAAAGAATTACACTTGCAGGTAAAAACAGCTTTGAAACTATGGGTTACAATGAGTTTATCTCAGATAAATTTGTTTCAATCCACCTAAAACATCTCTTAAAACCTCTAAAGATTAGTTCAAAATTTAAACCTCAATTTACATTAGTTACAAGAGTAGCAATTGGAGACATTGAAAAACCACTACAACATTACGGTTTAATATTTAAGAAATTAAACAAAGGATATATAGAAAGTGGTTTAGAATTAAATGAACTTTTTAAAGGCTTTGGACTAAGTGCTTTTTATAGGTATGGATACTACAAAAACCCTGAATGGAGTGATAATTTAGCCTTAAAATTAACTTATAAATTAAGATTGGGATTTTAACGAATATACACCTATAAAAGCTCAACTATTTTTTTAACTTTGCAAAAAATAGTTGAATGAATTTTTGGACTCATGTTTCTAGGATAATCTTAAAAGGAAGATATATAATACTGGTACTAATAGCTGCCGCAACTTACTTTTTAGCTTCTCAAATGCAATATATGCGTTTTTCATACACCGAAGCTAACTTACTCCCTGAAAATCATAAAGTTAATATTGAATACAATCATTTTTTAGAACTTTTTGGTGAAGAAGGAAATCTTATAATCATAGCAACTCAAGATTCAACCATCTTTACGCCAAAAAAATTCAATGCATGGAATAACTTATCAGAAAAATTTGATAGTTTTCCCGAAGTTGATTTTACTGTAGCAGTTGGAGATATCAAAAAGCTTAAGAAAAACACTCTGAAACAACGGTTTGATGTTGAACCCATTTACACCAAGATTCCAGAAACTGTTGATGATGTCTTGAAAATTAAACATGAACTTTTTGATAACCTTCCCTTTTTTGATAATTTCTTATACAATAAAAAATCAGGAACTATTAGAACTGTTATTTACTTAAAGAAAGATATTGTAAATACTGCTGCCCGTAAAGATTTTGTTTTTGATACATTAAACCCTATAATTAGTCAGTTTGAGAAAGAAAATAACATAGATATTAGAGTATCAGGTATGCCCTATATACGTACTATGAATGCCCAAAATATAATTGATGAAATTGGGGTTTTTGTAGGATTAGCATTAGGAGTAACAGCGTTTATTTTCTTTTTATTTTTTCGTTCAATAAGAGCAACTGCAATTACACTTTTAGTAGTTAGCATAGGTGTAATTTGGGCATTTGGATTTATAGGGTTATTTAGGTATGAAATTACTGTTTTAATGGCGTTAATTCCTCCATTAATTATTGTAATTGGTGTACCAAACGCTATATTTTTAATAAACAAATATCAACAAGAAATAAAAAAACACGGAAACCAGGCTAAATCATTACAGCGTGTAATCACAAAAATAGGAAATGCTACCTTAATGACTAATGTAACTACCGCCTCAGGTTTTGCAACTTTTATTTTCACTAAAAGTCAACTTCTACGTGAATTTGGTACTATTGCTTCTATAAATATTTTAGCCATATTTATTTTAGCATTATTAATTATACCTATAATGTATAGTTTTATGCCTCTTCCTAAAGAAAAGCACTTAAAACATCTAGAACGTAAATGGATTGAATACATTGTTAAATGGATGGAATCTATCGTTCGAAATCATAGAATTTCAGTTTATGCTATTACGCTTGTTTTAATTATTGTAAGTATTATTGGAGTCTATAAAATTAAAGTATCTGGAAGTTTAATTGAAGATATGCCAAAAGGTAAACAATTTTTTAAAGATATTGTGTTTTTTGAAAATGAGTTTGGTGGTATTATGCCTTTAGAGATAATAATTGATACCAAAAAGGAAAAAGGTGTTATGAAGTTATCTACACTTAAACGCATGAATAAATTAGATGAAACTATTGATGAAATTCCACAACTATCTAAATCAATCTCCGTTTTAAACCTTGTTAAATACTCAAAACAAGCATTTTATGGCGGAAACCCAAAGTACTACCAATTACCAACAAATCAAGAAAAAAATTGGATTTTATCTTATACTAAAAATTCTTCTCCCAATACTAATTTATTAAATAATTTTATTGATTCTACAGGAAGATATGCTCGTATAACAACTTTTATGAAAGACATTGGAACGGATAAAATGGAGCTTATTGAAAATCGTTTAAATCAAAAAATAGCCAAAGTATTTCCAAAAGAGAAATACAATGTAACCATGACTGGTAAAGCGTTGGTGTTTTTAAAGGGTACTAATTATTTAATAAACAACTTAATTATATCCCTTTCATTAGCTATTATTTTAATTGCTCTTTTTATGGCTTTTATGTTTCGATCATTTAGAATGATACTCATTTCTTTAATACCAAATATACTTCCTCTTCTAATAACTGCAGGAATAATGGGCTACATTGGTGTTCCTATTAAACCCTCAACTATTTTGGTTTTTAGTATTGCTTTTGGTATTTCCGTTGATGATACCATACATTTTTTAGCAAAATACCGTCAAGAGTTAAAAGAGAATAATTGGAGAATTAAACAATCCGTATACAATGCTTTAAGAGAAACAGGAGTTAGTATGTTTTATACATCAATTGTTTTATTCTTTGGGTTTTTAGTATTTACAATTTCCAGTTTTGGAGGCACAAAAGCTCTTGGAGGTTTGGTTTCTATTACGCTATTATTTGCTATGGTTTCTAATTTGTTACTACTACCTTCATTATTGCTCTCTTTAGAAAAAAACATAGCCAATAAAAAAGTTTTTAAAGAGCCTACACTTGATATTTTAATTGACGAAGAAGAAAAATAACTATTCATAAATATAATACGAAAGAAATAACTGCTTTTTTTAGCATTACAGTTTTTTATTTCACTTGCATTAATTCATACCAATAAGGATTGAAATATTTTATCTTATCAATTCTTAATGTATCTTTGCGACTCTTAAAATTTAGAATATGAAAAGAACCAATGTTGCTGAACTTTTAAGTTCAGATAAATTTTTACAAGAAGTAACTTTAAAAGGCTGGGTTAGAACATTTAGAGCAAATCGTTTTATTGCATTAAATGACGGTTCTACCATAAATAACATACAGTGTGTTGTAGATTTTGAAAATACTGATGAAAGTATTTTAAAACGAATTACAACAGGAGCTGCTGTTTCTATTAAAGGTACATTAGTTGAAAGCCTTGGAAGGGGGCAAAATATGGAGGTTAAAGTTTCAACTATAGAAATATTAGGAGATTCTAATCCTGAGGAATACCCTATCCAACCAAAAAAACATAGTTTTGAGTTTTTACGAGAAAATGCACACTTACGTATTAGAACAAATACTTTTAGTGCTGTAATGCGTTTACGCTCTGCATTATCTTTCGCAGTTCACAACTATTTCATTAAAAATGGCTTTTATAATTTTCATGCTCCTATAATTACAGGTTCAGATGCCGAAGGCGCTGGAGAAATGTTTAATGTTACCACATTAGACGTTGAAAACCTACCCAAAAAAGAAGATGGTAAAGTTGATCGCAGTAAAGATTTTTTTGGAAAAACAACTAACTTAACAGTATCAGGTCAACTAGAAGCTGAAACGTATGCAATGGCTTTGGGAAAAGTTTATACTTTTGGTCCTACATTTAGAGCCGAAAATTCTAATACTACACGCCATTTATCTGAATTTTGGATGATTGAACCAGAAGTAGCGTTTAATAATTTAGATGATAATATGGATTTAGCAGAAGATTTTATTAAATCTGTTATTTCTTATGTGTTAGATAATTGCAAAGATGATTTAGCGTTTTTAGATAACAGATTAACACAGGAAGATAAATCTAAACCCGCTGCACAACGCAATGAAATGTCTCTATTAGAAAAATTAAATTTCGTTGTTGAAAATAATTTCAAACGTGTAAGTTATACAGAAGCAATTGATATTTTAAGAAATTGTAAACCAAATAAAAAGAAAAAATTTCAATATATCATTAATGAATGGGGAGCAGATCTTCAAAGTGAACACGAACGTTTTTTAGTTGAAAAACATTTTAAATGTCCGGTAATTTTATTTGACTATCCTGCAAATATTAAAGCTTTTTATATGCGCTTAAATGAAGATGGGAAAACCGTAAGAGCTATGGATGTTTTATTTCCTGGAATTGGAGAAATTGTTGGCGGTAGCCAACGAGAAGAACGTTTAGATGTTTTAAAGCAAAAAATTAATGAATTAAATATTGATGAAAAGGAATTGTGGTGGTATTTAGATACACGAAAATTTGGAACTGCAGTACATAGTGGTTTTGGGTTAGGTTTTGAACGTCTTGTACAATTTACAACCGGTATGGGAAATATTCGTGATGTTATTCCTTACCCAAGAACACCCCAAAACGCAGAATTTTAATAAATAAATTAAAAAACATATTATTTAATGTTCTATGTTTTTTCGTATTTTTAACAAAACCCAAAGTTATTTTAGGTTAGTTTATGCTAAAACAAAGTTTACAATATAAGTTATTACAAAAATTATCCCCTCAGCAAATTCAATTAATGAAGTTGATTCAATTGCCTACACAAGCATTTGAACAACGTTTAAAACAAGAACTTGAAGAAAATCCAGCATTAGAAAGTGGTAAAGAAAAATTAGAAGAATTTGAAAATTCACAACTAGAAGATGAATATGATACTACTGGAAATGAAAATATTGAAGCTGAAGACATTAATATTGATGAATATTTAAGTGACGATGAAATTCCAAATTACAAAACACAAGCCAACAATTATGCCGCTGATGATGAGGATAAACATATCCCTTACGCATCGGGCATCTCCTTTACACAATCGCTTAAAGATCAAATAAATACTTACCGGCTTACTGAGGAAGAAGAAATAATCACTGATTTTTTAATAGGTAGTATTGATGATAGCGGTTACATTAGACGTGATTTAGTAGATATTTTAGATGATTTGGCTTTTACACAAAATATCTTTACAACGGAAGAAGAACTGGAACGTTTACTAAAAATTGTTCAACAATTAGATCCCGCCGGGGTTGGTGCTCGTAATTTAAAAGAATGCCTGTTAATTCAACTAAAACGCAAAAAAGAAAAACCAAGTAGAACCCTGGCAATTAACATTTTAGAAAATTCTTTTGATTATTTTGTAAAAAAACATTATAAAAAACTATTACAAAAGTTTCATATATCAGAAAATGAACTAAAAAAAGCCATCAAAGAAATTGAAAAACTAAATCCAAAACCTGGTGGGTCTTATGTTGGAAATAACAAGATTGCAGAACAAATTGTTCCAGATTTTACAATTAGAATTGTTGATGGTGAACTAGAGCTATCATTGAACTCTAGAAATGCTCCTGAACTTCACATTTCAAATGAATATAATAACCTATTGCAAGGCTATAAAGATGCTAAAGATAAATCTAAATCACAAAAAGAAGCTGTACAGTTTATCAAACAAAAATTAGATAGTGCAAAATGGTTTATTGATGCTATAAAACAACGGCAGCAAACACTGTTTTTAAATATGGACGCCATTGTAAAACATCAAAAGGAATATTTTTTAACAGGTGATGAGCGCAAATTGAAACCTATGATATTAAAAGATATTGCCGATGCTATTAATATGGATGTTTCAACCGTTTCACGAGTTGCTAATAGTAAATATGTATCTACACCTTACGGTACAAAACTAATTAAAGAATTCTTTTCAGAATCAATGAAAAATGATCAAGGAGAAGACATTTCAACAAAAGAAATTAAAAGTATTTTAAAAACTGTACTAAAAGAAGAAAATAAAAAGAAACCTTTAACCGATGAAAAACTAGCTGATATTTTAAAAGAAAAAGGATATCCAATTGCCCGAAGAACTGTAGCGAAATATAGAGAACAACTAAATATTCCTGTAGCAAGATTAAGAAAAGAAATGTAGTACCAAAAATTAACCTATGAAATTCTCAAAATTTATATCTTATTTTTTTCATCCAATAAATTTTCCAATTCTTGGCTCAATTTTGTATTTTCTGCTAATTCCTGAATACATTTTTAAACAACAAGAACATCTTATTTTAATTGTACTTCTACTAGGAACATACATTTTCCCGCTATTCCTTTTAGCCCTTTTAAAACGCTCTAAAATGATTCATAGCTATCATATGGAAACCATTGAAGAACGCAAATTCCCTACACTACTCTTTATTTCAATTTGCATTTTCTTAGGATATTGGCTTTTTAAATCATCTATAGTAAACATTTTATCTCTTTTCTATTTTGGATATGGATTAGGACTTATTATTTCATATTTATTTTTATATCTAAAATTTAAAATAAGTTTACACACAGCAGCAATTGGGGGTTTGATTGGATTTCTAATTTGTTTTAGCTACTATTATAAAATAAACTTAATTGTTATTTTATCAATACTTTTTATAATTAGTGGTTTAATTGCAACTTCAAGACTAAGGTTACAAGTTCATAACCCACGTGAAGTATATTTGGGTTATATTTTTGGAATTTTATCCCAATTTATTGTTTTTTACATTTACATAATGTAAAATTTTAAGCCTATGGATAAGTCTTTTAAATTAAGGGTTTCTCCATTGAGTTGAGCTCCTTTAAAAAATGGATTTAACCCATAATAAATATATAAATTCCAAGTACCATACCCCGCTGCTAAAGTTAAACCATATTGTATTTTATTAAATTCAGGTATATTTTTTGTGATTATAGTTTCTGTTAAATCTGTAAATTTTGTTTTAGATGATAGTAGGTAAGAAAATTTTACGCCTGTATAAACTCTAAAAAATTTATATTTTTGAGGAGTTGAATTTCGCCATCTTAACTCAATAGGTATTTCTATCCTACTCAATCTAAATCTATTAATCTTATAATCTTGTGCTATTTTAAATAACGTTGTTTGATTTTCTTTTGTTATTTTCAAATTTTGAATGTATACGTCATAATTGTATCCTAACCCCAGTCCAAATCCAAAAGTTCTTTTTTTATTTATGGGTATATCCTTAATAAATCCAATAGACGTTCCTCCTGAAAAACCGTTTTGAGTAATTGTGTTTGGCTCATTAATTAAAATATTGTAGGTAAAAGATAAATAGATTTGATCTTCTAAATATTTTATATCAATAGAATCATTTTGAACTTGTGCTTCAAGCTTAGAAAATATGAAACACATACCAATTACTATAACTATTTTATTCATAAAGCAAATATACCTCATAAAAGCAAAAAAGCAATCAAATAGTATTTGATTGCTTTTATTAAAATAAAGTTTATACCTTTTTAGTAATTACTCCTTATGTTAGTTCCTTTTGTTGAAAAACTAACTTTTAACGCATTGATATCTCTTAATTGTTCTTTAATATCTAAAATTGTTCCTACGTTAGCCTCTTTGTCAGCTTTGATAGAAGTTGTCATATATTTAACTTCTTCTTCTTTACGTAATGCTCTTTCAGAAAAAATAAAACTTGGAATATCTTTTACATCAATAATTTTATCATTTACCTGAATTTTATCTCCAGATATTCTAGCATCTTTAGATTTCCCAACATAAATTGTACTTACCAAACTTTTATGTTCTAACTTTTTCACTTCGGTAGCGCTAGGAAATTTAATAGGTTGTAGTAACAAATCTGTTTCTCTCATAGTTGTTGACACCATAAAAAAGAATAACAACATGAATACAATATCAGGTAAAGATGCCGTAGAAATCGCAGGCAACCCTTTTTTCTTCTTTTTAAATTTACTCATATTCTGATATTATTTTATAGGTTCTGGTTCAGATATAATCTGAGGATAACTTTCCTTCAAAAAATCTATCTTTTCTTTAATCTTTTTACTTCCACTGTCTTTGTAATCTCTTAATAAATCTTTATAAGATCTTTTATATTTTTGCAAAGCCAATCTATTTCTTAACTCATTATATGCTGCTTCAATTTCATTTTGAATTGAAATATACATACCATAAGTTGTTCCTCTATCACTTTGTAAAGAAATTATTGCTTTAGAAGGATGATCTGATGATGAAGGATCTTTTGCCCCTTTACAATAATCGCATGGTTCTCCAGGTTTCCCATCTTTTGGAGCAGATAAACCACCTCCATTATCAATGAAATCCATAGCTATACGCTTAATATCTGTTACTTGAACTTGTCGATCACCTTCAACCAAAATTTGATTATTTCTATTTACAACAATATCAAGTATATTTTTTTCTTTAATAACTACTTCAGGAGTATCTTCAGATTTTTCAGGTAATTTACGTGAAATCCCTGAATCCACATCCATGGTTGTAGTTACCAAGAAGAATATTAAAAGCAAGAACGCAATGTCTGCCATTGAACCAGCATTAATTTCTGAATTTTCTCTTCTTGCCATGTTTTATTTATTTTACAAGTGATTTTACAAAATCTGTTAAAAAGGCTCCAAAACCAATAATACCTAAAATAGCACTATAGTTTATTCCTGTACTTACCCATTTGGACACACTTCCAGCTTCTCCATCAGGCAATACTTTTCCCATAGACATAACTGCTCCGTCATCAGCAAACGAATATGCCAACACTAATATTATTAATAGCGCTCCTACCCCAATCAATGTTCTTTTTAAAACTTGAGGATGCTTTACTAGGTTTATTGCGGAAAATACAATCGAAATTATAATTGTTATAATTAATAATATTTGTGCAAAATAAATAAAAGGTGATAATACACTATTTTGTAATGTAGCATCAGTTTCAAGCACATCATCTCCTATCATTACAATTCTAATGAAAAAATAGAAACCTATCAATCCAATCAGTCCTGCAACTAATGTTAATATTTTTGAAATTTTATCATTCATAATTATTCTTATTTTTTATATCTAACCAAAAGGTCAATAAGTGAAATTGAAGCATCTTCCATATTATTTACAATACTATCTACTTTAGAAATAATATAATTGTAAAAAACTTGAAGAATAATTGCAACAACCAAACCAAATACTGTTGTTAATAATGCTACTTTAATACCTCCTGCAACAACTGTTGGAGAAATATCCCCAGCTGCTTGTATAGAGTCAAAGGCTCCAATCATACCAATTACTGTACCCATGAAACCAAGCATTGGTGCTAGCGCAATAAATAGTGATAACCAAGAGATGTTTTTCTCTAATAACCCCATTTGAACTCCACCATAACCAACAACCGCTTTTTCAACATTGTCAATACCTTCATCCATTCTATCTAGCCCTTGATAAAATATAGATGCAACAGGTCCTTTCGTATTTCTACAAACTTCTTTTGCTGCTTCAACACCACCTGATTTTAAAGCTTCATCAACTTTATTTACTAATTTCTTAGTATTCGTTGTTGCCATATTTAAATAGATAATTCTTTCAATAGCAATTGCTAACCCTAAAATTAAGGCTACTAATACAATTCCCATAAAAAATGGACCACCTTCAATAAAACGTTGCTTTAATTCTTGGTGAAATGTTTTTGATTCTGTTGCGTCTGCAACTTGTTCAGTTTTTGCTGCATCTTGTGCAATTGCTTTAGGTGCTGCTCCAAATAACAATAATCCTGTGATTGCAAGGATAGTAAATACTCTTCTCATTGTGTAATAGTTAATTTATTAATTTTTTCGGTTCAAATATATAATAATTTTCACAAAACAATAAAACCGCCAAAACAATAAGAACTTAAAGTTAATAACTCATAGATCTTCTCATTTTAACATCTTTTTGCGAATGGCAAGTAACAAAAAAATGTTGAGTTCTAAAAATTTTAGAACTACTTTAAGTTATTTTTTTAGGAACTCTCCTCTTTTTTTAAATATTAGCAAAAATTAAACCAATTTAGATTACTTTTTTGAAAATAAATTTAAAATACTGATAATTAATTAAATAAAAATCACTCAATAATACTTATTTCCCCTCTTAATGAAGTCTCAAAAATTGATTTAAATTTATTTTTTTCAATATTTTCTCCCAATAAGTACATTAATTTAGCCAATGCAGATTCAGTTGTAATGTCATTTCCATTGATAACACCTATTTTTTCAAGTTCAACACTTGTTTCATATTGACCCATAATTACATTTCCACTTGTACATTGAGTTACATTTATAATGGGTATTCCTTTATCTATCGTTTTTTTTAATAAATTAAGAAACCATTGTTTAGTAGGTGCATTTCCAGATCCATATGTTTCTAAAATTACTCCTTTTAAAGTATTATTTTCTAAAATACTGGCAATAACGGATTCTGTTATTCCTGGAAATATTTTTAAAATAGCAATATTGCTATTTAAATGCTTCCTAACTTTTAATGGTTTTCTATTATTTGGCGTATAAATTAGCTGCTTGTTAAATTTTAAATGAACTCCACTAATTGCTAATGGCGGAAAATTAGGAGATGTAAATGCTTCAAAATGCTCTGCGTTAATTTTCGTTGTTCTATTCGCTCTGTATAATTTATATTCAAAATACAAACATACTTCTGAAATAATTGGGACGCCATTTTCTTGGGAAGAAGCAATTTCAATTGAAGTAATCAAATTTTCCTTAGCATCAGTTCTTAAATCTCCTATTGGCAATTGTGAACCTGTGAAAATTATTGGTTTTGTTAAATTTTCAAACATAAAACTGATAGCTGATGAAGTATAAGACATTGTGTCTGAACCATGTAAAACAACAAATCCATCATAGTTTTTATAATTTTCTTCAATAATACTTGCAATTAAAATCCAATTTGAAG
Source organism: Lutibacter profundi (assembly GCF_001543325.1). Taxonomy (NCBI): domain Bacteria; kingdom Pseudomonadati; phylum Bacteroidota; class Flavobacteriia; order Flavobacteriales; family Flavobacteriaceae; genus Lutibacter; species Lutibacter profundi. The sequence continues at coordinate 2,313,005 of NZ_CP013355.1, read as the reverse complement.
GGCTCATATTTGAAGAATCAATAGGTTCTTTAAATGAGATATTGTTTATTGTACAATTTAATTGATTTATCTCTGGAATATGCTTCAAAAGTTTATCAAAATTAAAAGTTTTAAGTGCTCTTGTTTTATAATCTTTAACCATACCTATTGTTCCTCCCGTATATATTAAAAGTATTTTTGGTTTTGTTGCCATTTTGTCTGCCTTCTTTGTTTTGGAATAATTTATGATGTAAATTTATCAAATAATAAAACAATAATTAAAAAAGAAATTATATGATTGGTTTTTACGTTATAATTGGAGTTATTTCACTTGTTAGCTGGCTAGTAAGTCAAAAACTAAAAAGTAAATTTAATTATTATTCCAAAATTAGGTTACAAAATGGTTTAAGCGGTAGAGAAATTGCAGAAAAAATGCTCCGAGATAATGGTATTTCTGATGTGAAAGTAATTTCTGTTGCTGGAAGATTAACAGACCATTACAACCCTGTAAACAAAACTGTAAACTTGAGTGAATCTGTATATAATGAACGTAATGCCTCTGCTGCCGCAGTTGCATCTCACGAAGTTGGGCATGCCGTTCAACATGCCAAGGCCTACCAGTGGCTTCAGCTAAGATCAAAATTAGTGCCTGCTGTAAATATTTCATCAAAATTTTCACAGTGGTTGGTTATTGGTGGTTTAATTTTAGGAGCTGCATCTGGGAATAGTGGTATTGGTTTTTCGCTTGCTATTGTAGGTTTAGGAATGATGGCTCTTGCAACTATTTTCAGTTTTATCACACTACCTGTTGAATATGATGCAAGTAATAGAGCTTTGGCTTGGCTAAAAACAAATAATATGTTAACAAACGCTGAACAAGATGGCGCTAAGGATGCTTTAAAATGGGCTGCAAGAACCTATTTAGTAGCTGCTTTGGGATCTTTAGCTATGTTATTGTATTGGGGTATTAAAATACTTGGATCTAGAAATTAAATTCTCAGTTAAAGAATCTTTATAATTTTATTTGCCGATCTATTTGTTGATCTAAAGAGATAAACGTTTCTGTTCTAGCAACTCCTTTAATAGATTGTATTTCTTGATTAAGCAGTTTCATTAAATGCTCATTATCTTTGCATAGAATTTTAATAAATATAGCGTAATTACCTGTTGTATAATGACTCTCTATTACTTCCGGAATTTCTTTTAGTCTTTTTATCGCTAAGGAATATTTACTTGCAGCGTCTAAAAAAATACCTACAAAAGCTAGTGTTTTGTATCCTAAAACTTTTGGGTTAATTATAAACTTTGAACCATCTATTAATCCTGATGTCTCTAATTTACGTAATCTTTGATGAACTGCGGCTCCAGAAATTCCTATTTCACGAGCAATCCCTAAAATTGGAGTTCTAGCATCTTCCATCAAATTCTTTAAAATAATTTTATCAATACCATCAATATGTAACTCTTTTTCTTTCATAAGGTTTATAATTGAAAGTAAATTTAAAAAAATAAAGGATATGGGTTTTCATATCCTTTATTTTTATTTTAATTTTCTTCTGGTTTCAGTTCAAAATCTTCCATAAATTTAGTCGTATAATTCCCCGCTATATAATCTGGGTCATCCATTAACTGTCTGTGAAATGGAATTGTTGTTTTTACACCTTCAATTACAAATTCATCTAAAGCTCTTCTCATTTTACTTATTGCAACTTCACGAGTTTGAGCAGTTGTAATTAATTTGGCAATCATAGAATCATAATTCGAAGGAATAATATAACCTGCATACACATGTGTATCAACCCTAATTCCATGACCTCCTGGTATATGTAATGTTGTTATCTTTCCTGGTGATGGCCTAAAATCTTTGTATGGATCTTCAGCATTAATTCTACATTCAATAGAATATAGTTTAGGTAAATAATTTTTTCCTGAAATAGGAATTCCTGCCGCTACTTTTATTTGCTCATAAATCAAATCATAATCTATCACCTGCTCAGTAATTGGATGCTCTACCTGAATTCTTGTATTCATCTCCATAAAGTAGAAATTCCTATGCTTATCAACTAAAAATTCAATAGTTCCTGCACCTTCATATTTAATATATTCAGCCGCTTTTACCGCAGCATCACCCATTTTTTTTCTTAACGAAGGAGTCATAAATGGAGATGGTGATTCTTCTGTTAATTTCTGATGGCGACGCTGAATAGAACAATCTCTCTCAGATAAATGACAAGCATTCCCTAGTGAATCACCAATTATTTGAATTTCAATATGATGTGGTTCTTCAATTAGTTTTTCTAAATACATTCCATCATTTCCAAAACAAGCAAAAGCCTCTTGCCTGGCCGCATCCCAATTCTCTTTTAAATCTTCTTTTTTCCAAACAGCTCTCATTCCTTTCCCTCCGCCTCCTGCAGTAGCTTTTAGCATTACAGGATACCCCATTTCATTAGCTAATTTCTTAGCCTCTTCAAATGTTTCTAGCAGTCCTTCAGATCCTGGAATTGTAGGCACACCTGCAGCTTTCATAGTAGCACGTGCTGATGCCTTATCTCCCATTTTACTTATCATATCTGCAGAAGCACCTATAAATTTAATATTATGTTCTTCACATAATTTTGAGAATTTAGCATTTTCAGATAAAAAACCATATCCTGGATGTATTGCATCTGCATTTGTAATTTCAGCAGCAGCTAAAATTGCTGACATTTTTAAATAAGATTCACTACTTAATGCTGGACCTATACATACTGCTTCATCAGCAAAACGAACATGTAAACTTTCTGCATCAGCAGTTGAATATACAGCTACTGTTTTTATTCCAATTTCCCTACAAGTTCTAATAACTCGTAAAGCTATTTCACCTCTATTGGCAATTAATATTTTTTTAAACATAAGACTTCAACTTATTTTATAAACAAAATACCTATTTCAAATAGGTATTTGAAATTTAAATATTAAATTTTTTGAAATTAAATTTATGATGGATCTACTAAATACAATGGCTGTCCAAATTCAACTGGTGTACCGTCTTCAACCAAGACTTTAACTATTTTTCCTGACACTTCAGATTCAATTTCATTAAATAGTTTCATGGCTTCAATAATACAAACAATTGACTCTGGGTTAACTGTATCTCCTACTTCAACAAATACAGGTTTATCAGGTGAAGGTCTTCTATAAAAAGTTCCTATTATAGGTGAAGTGATTTCAATATATTTTGAAGATTCATCAACCTTATCAGTAGCTTTAACCCCTGTTGTATCTACTGGAGTTGTTGGAACAGCAACAGGAACCTGTGGTGCTAACGGAGCTTGCTGAACTATTGTAGTAGTTTCTGATTTTTCTGTCCCAGTTTTAATGGTTATTTTAATATCTTCCATTTCTAATTTTACTTCACTTGCGCCAGATTTGGCTACAAATTTAATTAGATTTTGAATTTCTTTTAAATCCATATTCTGTTTGTTTTAGTTGTTATTTTTATTTCTAATTATATGCCCATTTAAAATAGATAGCTCCCCAAGTGAAACCACCTCCAAAAGCAGCAAAAATTATAGTATCTCCTTTTTTAAGTTGTTGTTCATAATCGGCCAAAAGTAATGGTAACGTTGCTGATGTTGTATTTCCATATTTTTGGATATTCATCATCACTTTCGAAGCATCTAAATTAATTCTATTTGCTGTTGCCTCAATAATTCTTTTGTTGGCTTGGTGTGCCGCAAGCCAAGTAACATCATTATTTGTTAACTTATTTCGCTCTAATATTTTAGCGGTAACATCTGCCATATTAAATACTGCATTTTTAAAAACAGTTTTACCATCTTGACGAACAAAATTTTCTTTATTATCTATAGCTTCTTTCGTAGTTGGATACATAGATCCGCCTGTTTTTACTCTTAGAAAATTCCTTCCATCTCCATCACCACGTAAATATTCATCTTGTAAACCCAAACCTTCTTCATTAGGTTCAAATAATACAGCGCCTGCACCATCTCCAAAGATAATACACGTTGCTCTATCAGTATAATCAATCATTGAAGAGCATTTATCAGCGCCAATAAGTAGTATTTTTTTATATCTCCCAGATTCTATATAACTTGAAGCTACTGACATTCCATATAAGAAACTTGAACAAGCCGCTTCTAAATCGAATCCAAATGCATTTGTAGCACCAATTTGAGTTGCTGTATAAACTGCTGTTGCAGCAGCTTGCATATCAGGTGTTGCCGTTGAAACAATTACCAAATCTATTTCTTTTGGATCTAAATTTTTCTTTTTAATTAAGTCTTTTGCAGCTCTAATAGCCATATATGAAGTTCCTTTCCCTTCTCCTTTTAATATTCTTCGTTCTTTTATTCCCGTTCTGGTAGTAATCCAATCATCATTAGTATCAACTAATTTTTCTAACATTTTATTTGTTAAAATATCCTCAGGAACATATTTCCCAACGGCGGTAATTGCAGCGGTAATTTTTGTCATAATTTGTTTCTCTTTTAGTGAAAAAAGACGCTCAAAGTAATGAAATTTATTTTGATTTTTTACTTAATTTCATCATTTTCTAATCAATTTTAAGCTAAAAAATAAAAAAACCCTCAAAATGAGAGTTTTTAACATATTTTACACTTAATTAAATTAAGCTTGAATTTCTTCTGAATCTATTACAATTTGTCCTCTGTAATACAATTTGCCTTCGTGCCAATGAGCTCTATGGTATAGGTGTGCTTCACCCGTAGTTGGGTCAATAGCTATTTGAGGTGTAACTGCTTTATAGTGAGTTCTTCTTTTATCTCTTCTTGTTTTTGATATTTTTCTTTTAGGATGTGCCATTACTTGTATTTTTGTCTATTAATATATCTTTTAATTTATCCCATCTAGGATCTATTTTTTTATTTTCAGTCTCTTTTTCTTCTTTTATCTCTAATTCTTTTAATTTATCTAACACTACTGAATGTAAAGTTCCATCATTTACACCAGGATGAATTTTCCTCAAAGGTAATCCCAATATAATTGCTTCATAAATATATTGTGCCACATTCATTTTGTGTTCAGCATAAGGCAATATTAACAATTCCTCATTTTCATCATTAAACTCATCACCAAAATTCACAATTAAATCTATAGATGTTTCTATAGGGTATTTAAACAACTCATTTGTAACATCGCAGGTTACTTCAACCCAACCTTTAAAATCAAAATGCAACTCATAGATTGTGGTTTTTTTTAAAAAGGATAATGCTACTTTTATATTTGAGTTATAAAACTCTTCATAATTAAAAAAATCAAAGAACTTCTTTTCTATTATATAGTCAAACTGATGTATTCCTTCCTTTAAACCTATAAAAGAAATATCAAACTCTTTTAAATCTTTCATCTAGAACTTCAATTTGAGCGTGCAAAGATATGAAATTATAAATAAATTTTAAAAATTTATTGTTTTTCTTTTTGTTTTCTTACTTTTAAACTGTTTTTAGTCAAACTTTTATATTCATTTCTAGTTCTAAATATCTCAATTCCACTAAAAATAGCTTCTTTAAATGAATTAAAATTGGCTATTCCTCTTCCTGCTAAGTCGTATGCCGTTCCATGGTCTGGTGATATCCTTATTTTATCTAAACCTGCTGTAAAATTAACACCTTTTCCAAATGATAATGTTTTAAATGGAGCCAACCCCTGATCGTGATACATCGCCAAAATTGCATCAAAATTTTTATAATTCTCTGAACCAAAAAAACTATCAGCAGCATAAGGGCCGTAAACTAACTTGTTTTCATTTTGAATTTCTGTAATTGTTGGTTTTATTATTTCATCATCTTCACTTCCAATTACGCCATTATCTCCACAATGTGGATTTAAGCCTAAAATTGCGATTTTTGGTTTTGAAATAGCAAAATCTTGAACCAATGTTTGATATAAAATAGCTACCTTTTTCTGAATCAAATCAGGTGTAATTGTTTCTGCTACTTTTGAAATTGGAATGTGCCCTGTTATTAAGCCTATTCTTAAATTGTTTTCCATTAAAATCATCAAACTTTCTCCGTTTAATTTTGATTCTAGGTACTCTGTATGCCCTGGGAATTTAAAATTTTCAGATTGGATATTATCTTTATTTATAGGTGCGGTTACTAAAATATCTATTTCATTATTCACCAACGAATTAGTTGCTGCTTCTAAAGATTTGAATGCGTAATTTCCAGAGGCTTCCGTAGGTATTCCTAAATTTATTTTAATTTCTTCATCCCAAATATTTAAGATATTTAACTTCCCATGTATTGCTCTATTTATTTGTTTTATGCCATTGAATGGAATGTTTAAATCCATGCCTTTTTTATAGGCTGAAATTAATTTGGTTGATCCAAATACAATAGGTGTACAAAAATCTAACATTCGTTTATCTAAAAATGTTTTTAGAATAATTTCTATTCCAACACCGTTAAAATCTCCTATGGAAATTCCTATTATTATTTTTTTAGATTTATTCATCAATCAGGTATATTATGCTTAATTTTGGCTGTACAAAAGTAATCAATTAAATTAATAAAATTATGTTTACAGGTATAATAGAAACATTAGGTATTGTAAAAAATATTATTAAAGAAGGTGAAAATGTACATGTCACTATTGAAAGTAGTTTTGCTTCTGAATTAAAAATTGACCAAAGTGTTGCCCACAATGGAGTTTGCTTAACTATTGTAGATATAAATGGTAATAATTATACCGTAACCGCAATTAAAGAAACGATTGATAAATCGAATTTTAAAAATTTGAAAATTGGAGATTTCATAAATTTAGAGAGAGCAATGGTGCTTGGTGCTAGATTAGATGGGCATATTGTACAGGGACATGTTGATCAAACTGCGATTTGCACAAATGTTATTGAAGAAAATGGCAGTTGGGTTTTTAGTTTTGAGTATGATAGTTCTCTTAATAATATTACCATTGAAAAGGGGTCAATTACTATTAATGGAACCAGTTTGACTGTGGTTAATTCTAAAAAAAATAGCTTCTCTGTTGCAATTATACCCTACACTTATGAATTTACTAATTTTCACACCTTTAAAAATGGCACTGTAGTTAATTTAGAATTTGATGTAATAGGTAAATATGTAGCTCGATTATTAGAAAAATAATTATTTTTTTCTTTTTAATTCATAAATTCCATAAGCAACACCTGAAATAAGCATGAAAGATATACCACCATCAATTGGTAAACCCGGGTTTGGAGCTCCTGTTGGTAAAGGAGGTGGCTTGTGTCCAAACATTGTTGAACTTATTAGCATAAAGCAAAAACTTAATAAATATTTATTAAATCTACTTCTCATTTGGGGTTGAGGTTATTGTTATAAAACTACAAGAATACAAATATAGTTCTTTTTTACAAGCGTATTGTTTTTTAAATATCATAAAAATATTTATAAATTTATACAGTTAGTAAACAACTGTTTGAATTTTGCCGCCAAACCGTATTTATACCTACTTCAATCAAAAAAAATAATGCTCAATTCTTTATTAACATAGTTGCTATTGAACACAAATATAAATTTATTATTTCAGAACCTATACCTTTTCAAGGTTATTAAACCAACGGTATATTATGTAATATAATTGGTTTATTTTTAAAAATAAACTAATGGTTATAAGAAAATTTATTTTCCCAATATATCTATTATATTTTTTACGTTTCTATAATCAACATTATTTTTATTTACCCACTCCCTAAATTAAGATAATAAAAAAGAGGTGAGGTCGTCTAAAAAGTAATTTTTAGACGATTTTCTTTTTTGTAATCTCTGTTATTTTTTCACATTGATTTTTAATCTAAAAACCAATAAACAAAAAAGAGAAAAAACACTCTTTAGAGCGTTAAACTGTACTTTTTAAGGTTATGTGCCATTGCAACTAGCCCTATTTCTACGTTTACTTTACCAATTCCTCTTAGCATAAATCGTTTAAAGTTCATGTTTTGCTTTATATTTCCAAAAACAGCTTCCACATCCCAACAACGTTGTTTTCGTTTAGCTATTCCCTGTTGGCTCAACAGTAATTTTCTTGCTTTAGATTTTAACCGTATTAGGTTGTAATTTCGTTCTATAATACGATTGTGTTTTGATTTATGACAGAGACTCCTTAGTGGGCAACCATCACAGTTTTGTGCTTGGTATCTGTGCAGTTCTTGGCTAAAACCATTTTTAGTTTTCTTTTGATAACTTCCAATATAAGTCATAGCTTGTCCCATTGGACAGTAATAGGTGTCGGTTTGTTGATTGTAGTATAATTCATCTGGATGGAATGGATTTGATTTACCTTTTTTCTTGTCCTGTTGTTCTTTATGGAAGTAATTGTATTTTACATAAGCAGTAATCTCTTTATCTTCTAAATCGGTGTAGTTTTCTTCACTACCATAGCCTGCATCAGCTGTAAGTGTTTCGGGTTTTTGTTTGTAGTTTTCTATACGATTATTGATGTGGTCTTTTAAAGTAGTGGTATCTGCTGTGGTTTGTGCTAAAGTATAATTGGTTAGGTATTGATTATTTGTGGATGCTTGAACATTGTAGGCTGGCTTGAGTTGCCCGTTTTGCATATAATCATCCTTCATACGCATAAAAGTAGCGTCTGTGTCAGTTTTGCTATAACTGTTTCGCTGTTTTAAAATTGCTTCTTGTTGTTGATATTTAGCCATGTTTTTTGGCCAATTTCTCTTAGCGTAAGAGAGTTTTTGTTTTACTTTCTTGTCTATTTCCTTTCCTTGTAAAGCTTCATTTATTTGATTAATAGTGGCTTCTATTTTGTCTGCATCAAGGGCTTGAAAATCTGGTGTATTTGGAATATGTTGTTCTTCTTTATAAACCTTTTCTACATAATACCAAAGTTCTTTGAGTTGTTTTTTAATACGCTCTTTACTGGTCTTTATAGATTTTCCCCATACAAAAGTATAGCGATTGGCATTGGCTTCAATTTTAGTACCATCTACAAAAATATCTTTTAAGGATAAAACACCTTGTTCTGACAAAAGTAGCACTACTTGATGGAATATTTTTTTTAAATGTCCTTGTAGTCGCTTTCCTCGAAAATCATTAATGGTATTGTGGTCTGGTTTGCTTTGTCCACTAAGCCACATAAAATGAATGTTCTCATATAAAGCTTGCTCTATTTTTCGGGAAGAATATAAATTGCGTAAATAGGCATAAACAATTACTTTTAATAACATGCGTGGATGATAACTCGAAGTACCTCCTCCTTTATAAGTTGATTCTAAAGTACTAATGTCTACATTATCTATGATATGATTTACTATGCGGACTGGATGATTCTTTGGTACTAATTCATCGTAACTTGGAGGTAGTAAGCTTAATTGGTCTTGATTATAGGTCTTGAATACTGCTTTTGATTTCATACCATGAAAATAAGCAATCGCTAACTTTTTTCCAAAAAAAAAGACTGCCTTTTCAGACAGCCTCTTACATTTACTTTTATCTATACAACAGTACGGTTGTAGTTTCCTCCTTAATAATTAATACTCAAAATAACAGTAAGGTACCTTTGATTCTTTAGCTGCACGATATAATTGAGATCTCTCACCTCTTGTAATTGACTTATCTTTCCTCCAATAATACGTTAAACGTGCTATTCTTCTAACAAATTTACGGTGTATAACTTTCCAGTTATCCATATTTATTTCAGAACCTTGATCAGAGGAGACCCATTCTCCACACCCGTATTCTTCATTCATTTCTCGAATAAGATCATCTACTAAATCGGCCATAGTAGAACCGCAATTCACAAACGAATTTTCTACGCCCGTATCTGTATAATCGTCAAACCATATTGTTTCACTCATATTTGACCATGGGTGGGCATCATCAACATTTAAGCAGCCATCATTGTCATAATCATCTGAAATAAAATGTAATCCTTCTTCCTCTAATTTAGATAATTTAGAAGATTGTATTTCTGTTTTTGAATTTAACTCAGCATTTTCCGCTGGGTCTAATGTTTCTTGTTCACAACTTGTAATTAATGCTGTCATTAAAATTAAACAGCTGATAATTGTTACTCTTTTCATAATGTTTGGTTAATAGTTAAATGTTTAGTTAAATGTTTGTTCTGAGAAATTAAAAAATCTCAAAACAGAAAGGCTTATTTACTTACTCTCATCTTTCGTCAAAATAACAGTAAGGTACATTTGATTCTTTAGCTGCACGATACAATTGAGATCTCTCACCTCTTGTAATTGACTTATCTTTCCTCCAATAATACGTTAAACGTGCTATTCTTCTAACAAATTTACGGTGTATAACCTCCCAATTTACATCGCGTATTCTAGTTTTTTCAGAAAGGTTTGATTTTACTTTCATATAGCACCCGTATTCTTCATTCATTTCTCGAATAAGATCATCTACTAAATCGGCCATAGTAGAACCGCAATTCACAAACGAATTTTCTACGCCCGTATCTGTATAATCGTCAAACCATATTGTTTCACTCATATTTGACCTTGGGTGAGCATCATCAACATTTAGGCAGCCATCATTGTCATAATCTGAGATAGTTTCTCCTGAAATAGCGTCTAATTTAGAAGATTGTATTTCTGTTTTTGAATTTAACTCAGCATTTTCCGCTGGGTCTAATGTTTCTTGTTCACAACTTGTAATTAATGCTGTCATTAAAATTAAACAGCTAATAATTGTTACTCTTTTCATAATGTTTGGTTAATAGTTAATTAAAAGTAATTATTTACTCCTAATGTTTTAATATTTATTTTTTGAATATGAGGGGGATACTTCAATATAAAACCTATTTAAATCATCTTTTTCAAAAGATGATTTAAACACTTGAATGCGAATCTACTTATTAATAATTACATATACAAATTAAAAATTAAATTGATTGGTAGCTCCTTTATTATGTATCACTATTCTAATAAATCCGTTGCGTACTTTAAGTAATGTTGATTTTAATTATATGTTATCTAGGTAAGCCGCTAACTTTAACCGTCTTCGATTATAAACACCTCTTTTTAATCTTTGAGAAAATAACCTTAGGAAGCTTCCTGAACAAATCATTCTCACTATCTATTTCCATAAATTCAGTAGTTAGATAATAAACTAATCAATTCCAAATATCTCATCTTAGGTTGCCGGCTTTGATAGACTAAATGTTAATCTTTTGTTGTTTTTTGTAATACCTCCTATATTCTTTCATGATTTACATTTAAGTTGTTCATAATTAATATTTTACAGCTAAGGTAGTCTACTGACAATCAGCGACATATTCAATTTTTATTTCTTAAATCATAGTGCACAATGGGTTATATTAAAAATGATTATTACTTTTTTTATAACCTTTAGTTAATAGTTAAATGTTTGTTCTGTTCTGAGAAATTAAAAATCTCAAAACAGAAAGGCTTATTTACTTACTCTCATCTGTTCTCAAAATAACAGTAAGGTACATTTGATTCTTTAGCTGCACGATACAATTGAGATCTCTCACCTCTTGTAATTGACTTATCTTTCCTCCAATAATACGTTAAACGTGCTATTCTTCTAACAAATTTACGGTGTATAACCTCCCAATTTACATCGCGTATTCTAGTTTTTTCAGAAAGGTTTGATTTTACTTTCATATAGCACCCGTATTCTTCATTCATTTCTCGAATAAGGTCATCTACTAAATCGGCCATAGTAGAACCGCAATTCACAAACGAATTTTCTACGCCAGTATCTGTATAATCGTCAAACCATATTGTTTCACTCATATTTGACCTTGGGTGGGCATCATCAACATTTAAGCAGCCATCGTTATCATAATCTAAGATAGTTTCTCCTGAAATAGCGTCTAATTTAGAAGATTGTATTTCTGTTTTTGAATTTAACTCAGCATTTTCTGCTGGGTCTAATGTTTCTTGTTCACAACTTGTAATTAATGCTGTCATTAAAATTAAACAGCTAATAATTGTTACTCTTTTCATAATGTTTGGTTAATAGTTAAATGTTTAGTTAAATGTTTGTTCTGATAAATTAAAAAATCTCAAAACAGAAAGGCTTATTTACTTACTCTCATTTTTAGTCGTAATAACAGTAAGGTACATTTGATTCTTTAGCTGCACGATACAATTGAGATCTCTCACCTCTTGTAATTGACTTATCTTTCCTCCAATAATACGTTAAACGTGCTATTCTTCTAACAAATTTACGGTGTATAACCTCCCAATTTACATCGCGTATTCTAGTTTTTTCAGAAAGGTTTGATTTTACTTTCATATAGCACCCGTATTCTTCATTCATTTCTCGAATAAGATCATCTACTAAATCGGCCATAGTAGAACCGCAATTCACAAACGAATTTTCTACGCCCGTATCTGTATAATCGTCAAACCATATTGTTTCACTCATATTTGACCTTGGGTGAGCATCATCAACATTTAGGCAGCCATCATTGTCATAATCTGAGATAGTTTCTCCTGAAATAGCGTCTAATTTAGAAGATTGTATTTCTGTTTTTGAATTTAACTCAGCATTTTCTGCTGGGTCTAATGTTTCTTGTTCACAACTTGTAATTAATGCTGTCATTAAAATTAAACAGCTAATAATTGTTACTCTTTTCATAATGTTTTATTTGTAATTAATAATTAATCTATTAAATAATTTTAGTTTCTTTTAAGTTTAAAAAAATAGTGGGGGGGGGGTAAAAGTTAATAAGCCATATACTTTTGGGTAGGGTGTTATTGCAACACTCTTGGGTATTTTTCTTTTTCATAAGGGTGTTTGAAATAACACATTACAAAAGTACTTATTAATAATTACAAATACAAGAAATAAGTACAAATACCCAAACTTAAATTTAGATTTAAATTAGACCTATTTTTATAATTTTAGTGTATTTAACTAGCGGTATCCCTTTTGTTTATGTCGTTTTTCATCTTGAAAGAAGGTGATTTATAAAAAAAGACCTTACAACTAAGTAAAGTCTTTTTAGCCTGTGGTCCCACAAGGGCTCGAACCTTGGACCCCCTGATTATGAGTCAGGTGCTCTAACCAACTGAGCTATGGGACCTAAATCTGGGTGCGAAAATAATACTTATTTGTATTATGTACAATATTTATTTCACAAAATAAATTATCTTAGCTGAAAATAATAAATATGAGCAAAATCCTAATTTTTTCGTTTTAGTTATTTTTATCAATTTTAATTTATTTGCACAGAATTCCGTGTCCAATAAATCTGCTTTTTTTGAAAATGTGCGTTTTGGTGGAGGGTTTAATATAGGTGTTGGCAGTAATTATTCAACCTTTTCTTTATCTCCAAGTGCTATTTACGATTTTTCTGATAAATTTGGTGCTGGATTAAGTATGACTTATGTTTATGTTAAAAATAAATCAATTCAAAATTCTACTACTAATCTTTACGGAGGAAGCATATTGGCTCTTTTTAAACCCGTATATTATTTACAAATATCTACCGAATACGAGAATTTAAAAATAAATCAAAACTATTATTCTGCAAATAATATTTCTCAATGGCAAAATGCATTATATTTTGGACTTGAATATGTAACTGGTAATATTTCTATGGGTTTACGTTATGATGTTCTATTTGATAAAGTTAAAAGTATTACTAGTTCTTCAGCTTTAAATCCGGTTTTTAGAATTTATTTTTAAACCACACTTTTTGATATTCTCTTTTTAAAATTAAATATGCAATCTCTTCAACAATCAAATTGAGGGTTTGTCCTTTTACTTTTACTAAATCTTTTTCAGAAATATCAATTCTGTAAATTAAATTTAAGTAATCGTCATAATTATTAACCATCATTTTGTTTAAAATGGTGGTTAACGTATTTTTTAATTCTGAAGGGGTTATAGCTTCCGAAAAATGATGAGAAATGTTTGCTAATAAAAAATCTTTATTCAATTGCTGAATAATTTTAATATATAAATTTTCAGTTATAGATTTATTTAATAATTCAACAATTTGCAACATTATAAAGCTCTATTCATTAGATTTAAACCGAATTTTTTTAATATTTCTTTTTTACCCTCACTTATAGATAGATCACTTAAGGTTTCAATAGCTACATTGGTATACTGTTTAATTTCGGTTTTAGTAAGCTCCAAAATTTTATTTTTAGAAAATATTTTGGTTACCGCATTTACTTTTAATTCAGACGCACTTTTGGAACTGTACCATTTTAATAATTCTTTTTTATCATTACTATTACAAACTTCCAACGCTTTTAAAAACAAAAAGGTTTTTTTATTTTCATTTATATCTCCTCCTATTTCTTTCCCAAATGTGGCAATGTCTCCAAAAGTATCAAGATAATCATCTTGTAATTGAAAGGCTATCCCCAAATTTAACCCAAATTTATAAATGTTTTCAGCTTCTTCATCTGGAATATCTGCTATAATTGCGCCCATTTTCATTGCAGCTGCAACCAAAACCGATGTTTTATAAGTAATCATTTTTACATATTCAGCAATGGCAACTTCATTTTTAGTTTCAAAATCAATATCTAGTTGTTGCCCTTCACAAACTTCTAAGGCTGTTTTACTAAATAAACTATTTAATTTTTTATATAACTGTGGTTCATATTTTTCTAAAAATTGATAGGCCATAATCATCATAGCATCACCTGATAAAATACCTGTATTTACATTCCATTTTTTATGAACCGTAGTTTTACCTCTTCTTATTGTAGCGCTATCCATAATATCATCATGAATTAAAGTGAAATTATGAAATACTTCAATAGCCGCTGCTGCATTCATTGCCTTTGTAACATTTCCATTATATATATCACAAATTAACAAGGTTAAAACTGGACGTAAACGTTTACCTCCAAGTTGTAATATATAATGTATTGGTTCGTATAATTTTTTAGGCTCTTTTACAGATATGTTTTCAAATAAAAAATTTAAAAAATCATCTTTATAACTAGCAACTGCTTTCATTTATCAATTAATTTTGGTAAAAATACGGCTTTAAAAATTACTTTAAAATATTTATATATTTTTTTGGCTATCTAAAAAAAAGATTTTAATTTTGTACCGTTAAACGATTTTAGTCAGTTTTATTAATTTTACAAATTATGGCAATAGAAGGAACACGAGAAAAAATTATAACCGTTGCAAACAAATTATTTAGCAGATTTGGGTTTCATAAAACCTCTATGGATGAAATTGCTAAAATTTCTAGAAAAGCAAAAGGCTCATTATATTATCATTTTGCAAGCAAGGAAGATTTATTTAAAGAAGTAGTTTCTAAAGAAATTATAAATATAAAAAACCAGCTTTCTATTTTAGTTCAAAACAAACAACTTAGCGCATCCGAAAAAATTAAATCCTATTTTATTGTTCGAATGGATGTTATGCACAATGCTTCTAACTATCACGAGACTATTAAAGCAGATTTTTTTGAACACTTCGATTTTATTGATGATTTAAGAACTGAATTGGACGTGTGGGAAAAAGAAAACATCAAAAAAATTATAGAACAAGGCATTAAAACAAAGGAATTTGAAATTAAGGGTGACATTAATGCCCTATTAGATGTTTATATTATGGTTTTAAAAGGTTTAGAAATACCATTCTTCATTCAAGGTAAGTATAAAAAATATTCTCCTTATTTTGATGATTTAACAAGAATTTTTACCAAAGGTTTACAACCCTAATTTTTTTACAAAAAACTGACTATAAAACAATATTAGTATAAATATAATAATTTTTAATAATGATGATGACAAAAAACAAATTAATAATAAGAATCAAATGGTTGTTACCAATGGCTTTAATATTATTAACACAAAGTTGCCAAACAAAAGAAAAACACGAGAATTCTAAAACAAGCTACAAAAATAAATTAATTAAAGTCACTGTACAAAAAGTAAATACTGATGAATTAAACTATTCACTTTCCTATAATGGCACAATAACGCCAACCATTACAACACCTTTAAGTTTTTTATTATCCGGAACAATAACTAATATTTTTGTTGAGGAAGGTGATTTTGTAAAAAAAGGAAAAATATTGGCTAAGTTAGATGAGAGTGCTTACAGAAGTGCTTTTGAAAGTACTGCTGCTACAGAAAAACAGGCGCAGGATGCATATAATAGATTAAAAACAGTGTACGACAAAGGGAGTTTGCCCGAGATTAAATGGCAAGAGATTACTGCCAAATTACAACAAGCAAAATCATTAAATAAAATTGCGTACCAAAATTTATCTAATACAATTCTTAAAGCTCCTTCAAATGGATATATAGGTAAGAGAAATGTTGAAATAGGAGAATTAGCTATAACTGGAATTCCAATTTTAAATCTTGTATCTATTAATGATGTGTATGTGAAAATTGCTGTTCCAGAAAATGAAATTAATAGATTTAATAAAGGTATTTCCGCAGATATAATTATTCCTGCAATAGGCAGTGAACATTTTAAAGGGAAAGTAGATAAAATAGGAGTTATAGCAAATACCGTTTCTAAAACTTACGATGTAAAAATTAAAGTTGCAAACAAAAAAGGTGTAATAAAGCCTGGTATGGCGTGTGATGTTACTATAATAATGGGTTCTAAAGAGGATATGATTACAATTCCTTACCAAAGTATTACTAAAGATGAAGATGGTGAAAATTATGTTTTTACTGTAGATCCAAATTCCAAAGTTGCTTCCAAACAAGTAGTGCAATTAGGTTCGTTTGTTAATAATAAAATTGAAATAATTTCTGGCATTTCTAGAGGAGACTTAATCATTATAGATGGTAAGCAAAAAATAACTGACCAGCAAAAAGTAACTTTTTAACAATCAACTTTTTCTAACATAATTAATGAAGTTTTAAAATGAAAAAAATAAATTTTATAGAAGCTGGGATGAAGCATTACCAAATTATACTATCTATAATTGTGGTAATGATGGTGCTGGGAGCGTTTGGACTTAAAAATATGCCCAGACGAGAATTTCCTGAATTTACGATACGTCAGGGAATCGTTGTTGGTGTATATCCTGGTCATACCTCTAAAGAAGTTGAAGAACAACTGACTACAAAAGTTGAAAATTACTTGTTTGGTTACGAAGAAGTAAAAAAAGCTAAAACCTATTCACATTCCAAAGAAGGAATGATGATTGTTTATGTAGAGCTTAATGACAATGTTAAAAATGCTGATAAATTCTGGTCTAAACTAAGGTTAGGCTTGAGCGAATTTAAAGCACAACAATTGCCAAAAGATGTATTGGCATTAATTGGTAGTAATGATTTTGGTGACACTTCTGCACTATTAATTACAATGTCATCTGAAGAGAAAAGTTATAGAGAACTAGAGGTTATCTTAAAAGACTTAGAGTCAGAAGTTAGAAAATTAAATTCTATTTCTAAAATTAAAAGATTTGGTGTTCAAAAAGAAAACATCTATATCTATATAAAACCTGAAAAAATAAATAAGTTCAATGTAAAACCATCTGTAATTTTAGGGTCTTTCCAACTACAAAATGCAATCAATTACTCAGGCTCATTAGATAATGGAGATTTAGATATCCCTATTCATTTACCTCCAAGGTATGAATCTGAAAAAGATATTGAAGAACAAATAATATATTCAGACCCCCAAGGTAACATAATACGATTAAAAGATATCGCTGTTATTGAAAGACGCTATGAAAAACCAATCAATTATATTAGAAACAATGGTAATAATTCCTTGCTGTTATCTTTAGAAATGCAAAAAGGAAATAATATTGTTCATTTTGGAGAAGAGGTAAATAAAATATTAGAACAATTTTCAAACCGAATTGATGATGATGTGAAAATTAATATTATTTCAAATTTACCAGAAGTTGTTGATGATTCGATTTCACATTTTTTAGTAGAATTTATGTTTGCTATTATCGCTGTTATCATTGTAATATTAATTTTTTTACCATTTAGAGTAGCAACAGTTGCAGCAATTTCTATTCCGGTATCTATATTAATTACTATTGGTATTATGCAATTGGTGGGGATTCAACTTCATATTGTAACCTTAGCAGCATTAATAACAGTTTTAGGTATGGTGGTTGACAATGCCATTGTGGTAATTGATAATCATTTAGAAAAACTAGACGAAGGAGAAACTCCTTGGAACGCTGCTTGGAAATCTGCCACAGAACTTTTTGTTCCAGTACTTTCAGCTACTTTAGCCATATCTATGTCCTTTTTACCATTAATGATTTTTCTTGAAGGTATGGCAAGTGATTTTGTTGGAACATTTCCTATTACAATTAGTATTGCTTTAGCTGTTTCAATGGTAGTAGCTATGTTGTTAGTTCCTTTTATCAACTACCTCCTTATTAAAAAGGGCTTACATAAAAAAGAAGGTAAGGAGAAAAGAAAAAGCATACTAGACAGGTTGCAAAACACCTATAATAAAGGTTTAAATTTCACCTTTAAAAACCCAAAATTTACCATACTTACAGGTGTTTTATTTGTTGTTGCTGGAATTTTATTTTTCGCAAACATAGATCAAAAATTATTTCCAGAAATGGACAGAAAGCAGTTTTCTGTAGAGGTATATCTACCAGAAGGATCCTCTATAGAAAAAACAGAAAAAGTAATAACTAATTTAGAAACTATTTTACAAACAGATTCTCGAATTACTAATGTAGCTAGTTTTATAGGTAATGGGTCTCCAAGATTTAATGCATTATATGCGCCTCATTTACCAGCTAAAAATTATGGTCAAATATTAGTTAATACCATATCTAATGAGGCCACACTAGAAGTACTGGCAGAATATAATGAAAAGTACAACGATTTGTTTCCTGAAGCGCACATAAAATGGAAGCAACTTGCTATGGAAACATATAAAGCACCAATTGAAATACGAATTGCTTCCAATAATATTAAAGATTTAAAACAAGTTGCTAAAAAAGTAAAAAACGTACTGAAACAAGAAGGTAATGATGTTGCTTGGATTAGAGATGATTGGGATGAACTAAGGCAAGGAATAGCTGTGAAATTAAATAAAGACAAAACTAATAAATTAGGATATGCAAAATCTTTGGTAGCCTCATCATTACTAGTTTCATTAGATGGTTTGCCAGTAGCTACGGTTTGGGAAAACGATTATCCAATAAATGTTATCCTTACTAAAGACGATTATTTAAAAAATAGTATAGACGATTTAAATAATCAATATGTTACATCACCATTAACATTAGAATCATTACCATTACGTTCTATAGGTACATTGGTTCCTGATTTTACTGAAGGTACTATTGTAAATAGAAACGGAGTTAGAACTTTAACAGTAATGGCAGATTTAAAGACAGGTGTAGTTCCTTCAACATTTTTGAAACAAGTTAAACCATACATTAGTAAAATAACCTTACCTAAAAATTTAAATATTACTTATGGTGGAGATTATGAGGCTTCTTTAGAAAATTTTATTCCAATGGGAAAATCTATGGCAGTTAGTGTGCTGCTTATTTTCTTTATTTTAATGTTCCAATTTCACACCATAAGAAGATCTATGCTAATAATGTCAACCATGCTTCTAAGTTTATTTGGTGCTGGTCTAGGATTATTAATAATGGGATATCAATTTGGTTTCACCTCCTTTATTGGAATTATGGGGTTAATGGGTATTACCGTAAGAAATGGAATCATTTTGGTTGATTATGCACATCAATTAGTAAATGAAGGGATGTCTTTTAAAGATGCAGGTATTGCAGCTGGTAAAAGAAGAATGCGACCAATATTCCTTACCTCTATGGCTGCCGCAATTGGTGTAGTGCCAATGATTATTAGTAAGTCTTCTTTGTGGGCTCCTTTAGGAACCGTAATATTCTTTGGGTTAATTACAGGTATGATTTTAACTTTGTTAATACTACCAGTACTTTATTGGAAATCTACAAGTGAAAAAGAGATAAAAAAAACAATAACAGAATAAAATATATAAATGAAAAATATAATTTTACACATCAGCTTAGCACTTATATTAAGTGTGCCTCTAAGCGCACAAAACATAAAGTTAGACTCTGCTAAAGTTCTTTCTTTAGAGAATAATAAACGTATTAAAGATGCTCTTTTTAAACTCAAGGCTTCTGAAAAAGTAAAAGAAAGTGCTTTTACAAATTTTTTTCCAAAAGTAGAGGCTTCAGGTTTTGCACTACGTTCATCAGATTATTTATTAGACATACAAACACCTGAAATGAATTTACCGATATATGATGGAAACCCTGCAAATTTACCTAATGCAACCCTGTTTGCTTATGTACCATCACTTAGTATTCAATCATTAGATTATGTGAATACTGCAATGATTACAGCTACACTTCCTATTTATGCTGGAGGACGTATTCGAAATGGAAATAATCTAGCCCAATTGGGTGTAGAAATTAACCAAGACCAACTTAATCTATCTATAGATCAAATTTTAACAACTACAGAGGGTTACTATTGGAGTTTGGTTGCTCTAAATGAAAAAAAAATAACGCTCTATAATTATGAAAAGTTATTACTTAGATTACAAAAGGAAGTCCAAGATTATTATGATGCAGGGATGATTAATAAGAGTGATTTGCTTAAAGTGAAATTAGAATTAAATAAAATTGAAGTTAATAAGTTAAAACTGAATAATGGTATAGAAATGCTTAAGAGGGTATTTTGTCAACACATTGGTATTCGTTATAATCAGTCCTTTAATGTGAATGATTCCATTGTTTCAGTACTACCTCCAGAAAGTTATTTTTTAGCAACAGATAGCGCCTTAAAAAATCGCAATGAATATAAAATGCTTAATAAAGTAATTGAAGCAGAAGAGTTACAAAAGAAAATGGCATTAGGAGAATACCTCCCTCAATTAGCTGTAGGAGCAAGCGGTTTGTACTTAGATGCATTTGAACAAAATAATAGCTATGGATTAGCCTTTGCTACTTTATCTATTCCAATATCAGATTGGTGGGGAGGTTCTAAAAAATTACAAGAACAAGATATAAAAATTAAAATAGCACAAAACAATTTAGAAGATAAATCTGAGCTATTAAAGTTACAAATAACAAAAGCATATAAGGATTTAACTATTAGTTATAAGCAAATTGAAATTGCAAAAAAATCTTTAAAACAATCGTTAGAATATCAAAAAGAATTGGAAGATAACTACGATGCTGGATTAACTAGCACTTCGGATTTACTGGAAGCAAAAGCACTTGCGCAACAGGCTAAAGATGAATTTATAGATGCTAAAAGCCAATACAAAATTAAAGTAGCAACCTATTTGCTTTCAGTTGGCAAAACAACAGAATAAGCTTATTTACAAATAAATATAATTATGGTATCTTTAGCTTAAAAATGAAACAAAAAATTGCATTAGTACTATCAGGAGGCGGAGCAAGAGGTATCGCTCATATTGGTGTTATTGAAGAGTTAGAAAAACAAGGATTTGAAATTAGTTCTATTGCAGGAACTTCAATGGGAGCCTTAGTTGGTGGGGTTTATGCTTCTGGAAAAATGGAAGCGTATAAAAAATGGATGTACACA
Organism: Lutibacter profundi; assembly: GCF_001543325.1. Lineage (NCBI taxonomy): Bacteria > Pseudomonadati > Bacteroidota > Flavobacteriia > Flavobacteriales > Flavobacteriaceae > Lutibacter > Lutibacter profundi. The sequence continues at coordinate 2,291,521 of NZ_CP013355.1, read as the reverse complement.
CTTGATAAATTAGATATTTTTAAGCTTATTGATTTTTCATTTAGCGCTAATGGTTTAGTAAAGGGAGATAAAATTTTAAGAAAAATGAAAAGTTTTATTTCTAATAAAAATATTGAAGATTTTGATATAGATTTTACCTGTGTAGCAACAGATATAGTTAATGATAAAGAATATATTTTTGAATCTGGAGACATCTTTGAAGCTATAAGAGCTTCCGTATCAATTCCAACTGTTTTTGTTCCTGTTAAAAAAGGCTCATCTGTACTAGTAGATGGAGGTGTTATCAATAATATACCAATAAAACATGTTACAAGGCATAAAAATGATTTATTGGTAGTTGTTCATGTAAATGCCGATGTTCCTGTTTACAAACCCCTTCTATCAACTACCGAAAAAAAAATTAAAGAAATATCTTATTTCACTAAAATAAAGAACTTTCAAAACCAGATTAATAAATTAAAATCAAACCAACATGATAAAAAGTTTGGCTATTTTAACCTTATAAATAAAACCCTAGGCTTAATGTCAAACCAACTTTCTAAATTAATATTAGCAGAATATAATCCTGATATTTTAATCAATGTATCTAGAAAAACTTGTGGTCTTTTTGATTTTTATAAAGCTGAAGAATTAGTTGAAATAGGTAAACACATAGCAAGTAAAAGTATTGAGACACATAAAAATAAATCTACTTAAATTATAAAACATAAAATTATTTATTTAGGAATTCTCTTTGTTAGTATTAGGTCTCGACTGCGCTTGACCTGATAAATTATTAAATTTATATGTTTAACACTCACGTTTTATCATTTTAAATATATAAGCTAAGTTAGCTACTAATATCTCCATAAACTAAAATAGTTATTGTATTACCCACCTTAAAATGCACCTATCAAATTTATTTCACCATACAAACCTCAGATACTGCGGAAACTTTATTTGTGTTTTAAGTTTCCTTTAGTATCTTTGCACTTTAAAAATTGTAAAACAATTTAATGAAAAGTGAAATCTTAAAAAAATCAGGTGAAATATTTTTAAAATTTGGTTTTAAAAGTACCACTATGGATGATATTGCAAATAAAATGGCAATATCTAAAAAAACCATTTATAAATACTTCAAAAATAAAGAACAACTAGTTAAAGAATCTGTTAGTTTTTTTCACAATACCATTCATAATGAAGTTATTAGCGTTTGCGGCAGAGGGTATAACGCTATTGAAGAAAATTTTGAAATAAAAAAAATGTTTAAAGATTTACTTCAAAACTCTAGTGAATCTCCCATGTTTCAATTGCAAAAATATTATCCCGAAACCTATAAAAATGTAATGAAAAACGAATTTACCATGTTTAGAGATTGCATTTCTCAAAACATAGAAAAAGGTATTTCTGAAAAATTATATAGAGAGAATTTAGATGTTAACCTTATAACTAAACTATACTTTACCTTAGTTTTTGGCATACATGATGCAAATTTATTTCCGCTAGAAAACAAAACATTAAATCAACTAGAAATAGATGCCTTGGAATATCATACCAGAGCAATTGCAACAAAAAAAGGAATAGAAATGTTAGAAGAACAATTAGAGAAAAACAAAAGTCAACTATGAAAAAAATAACACTATTATTTATAGGAATATTTTTGAGTGTTGTTGTAAATGCACAAGAAAATATTTCACTATCACTTGAACAAGCTATAAATTACGCATTAAAAAATAGTTACGCTGCTATTAATGCATCAAGAGATATTGACGTTGCTAAAAAGAAAAAATGGGAAACTACAACCATGGGCTTACCACAAATAGATGCCAAAATTGATTACAAGCAATGGTTAAAAGAGCAATTAATTTTAATACCTGCTGAATTTATTGGTGGTAATCCGGGAGAATTTACAGAAGTATCATTTGTAACAAAACACAATATGAATGCTTCTGCTACTTTAAGTCAGTTAATTTTTGACGGTTCTTATATCGTTGGTTTACAATCAGCCAAAACTTACTTAAAAATATATGAAAATGCCAAGGAAAAAACAGATTTAAGTATTAGAGAGGCAACTATAAATGCATATGGCAATGTTCTGTTAAGTGAAGAAAGTCTTCTAATTTTACAAAAAAACATTCAAAATTTAGAAAAAACACTTCGAGAAACTGAGCAAATTTATTTAAATGGTTTAGGTGAAGAAGAGAGTGTTGAGCAATTAAAAATAACATTATCATCCGTTAGAAGTAAGCTTTCAAAAACTAAAAATTTAAGAAACATTGCCTATAAAATGTTAAACATAACTTTGGGAATTGATATAAACACCAACGTTATTTTAACCGACTCATTAAACAAATTAACAAAAGAAAATATTGATTTAGGATTACTGTCTTCTGATTTAACAATTGAAAATCACGTAGACTTTAAAATTGCAAAGAATACAGAAAAATCAAATGAACTTCTAGTGAAATTAGAGCAAAGTAAAGCACTGCCTTCTTTAAGTAGTTTTGTGAACTTTGATTACGGCGGGTTTGGAAATAACTTTAATTTTCTTAATAAAGAACAACGATGGTTTGGCTCATCATTACTTGGCGTAACTTTAAATATACCCCTGTTTAGTAGTTTGGCAAGAAGTGCTAGAACACAACAAGCTAAAATTGAACTTGAAAAAGCACGAACCAATTTAACAGAAACTGAACAAAAATTACAACTACAATTAGAAACTGCTAAAACCGAATACAATTTTAGTATTGAAGAACTAGAAACTGCAAAGCAAAATTTAACATTGGCTCAACGCATAGAGCATAAACAACAAATCAAATTTTTTGAAGGAATTTCAACAAGTTTTGATTTGCTACAAGCTCAAAGACAATTGTACACGTTACAACAAAATTATTTACAAGCAATGCTTACAGTAATTGAAACCAAAGCAGCTTTAGACAATGCATTAAATACACCAATTAATAACTAGAAAATAGTCAACAATGAAAAACATAATCACCTTTTTAATAATTTCTATACTACTAATCTCTTGTAAAAGCGAATCTAAAAAAGGTTCATTAGAAGAGTTAACAAATCAGAAAACTGTTCTAACTGGTAAAATTGAAAGTTTATCAAAGGAGTTAAAAACGGTTGAAGAGCAAATTTCAAAATTAGATAATCGTGAAAATTTACAAATAATAACTGTAATACCTGTTAAAAATGATACTTTTAAACATTACGTAGAAATTCAGGGAATAGTACAAGCCGATAAAAACATTGAAATTCGTCCTGAGTTAGGAGGAATTGTAAAAACTATTTTTGTAAAAGAAGGGCAACGTGTTACTGGTGGACAAACACTAATTCAATTAGAAGATGTCGAACTTCAAGATGCAATTACTGAGCTAAACACCCAACTATTTTTAGCAAAAACAACTTTTGAACGTCAAAAACGCCTTTGGGATCAAAAAATAGGTTCTGAAATACAATATTTACAAACTAAAACTAAAAAAGAAAGTTTAGAAAACAAACTAGCTAGTTTAAAAACCCAAGCAAAAAAAATGAAAATTACAGCACCTTTTAGTGGTGTTGTTGATGAAATTTTTCCTAAAAAAGGGGAACTTACCAGCCCTCAATTAGTAATTATACGTTTATTAAATTTAGACAATATTTACGTTGAAGCTGACGTAACCGAAACGTATTTACCAATAATTAAAATAGGTACAGAAACTATAATTAGTTTCCCTTCAATTCATAAAGAAGTAACTGCAAAAATAACTCAAGTTGGAAATTATATAAATCCAAACAATAGAAGTTTTAAAACAAGAATTAACCTTCCAAATAAAAATCAACGTATTAAACCTAACTTATTGGCTGATGTTAAATTTTTAGATTTTAAAGCCAATGGTATTATAGTTCCATCAAATTTAGTACAGCAAGATCAAAATAACAATAATTATGTATTTACAGTTAAAACTAAAAATGGAGAACATACCGTTGTAAAAAGCATAATAACTGCTGCAAAAGAGTACAATCATAAAACGTATGTAAGTGAAGGGTTGACAAAAAATGATACTATCGTAAATAAAGGAGCTAGGCTTGTACAAGCTGGTGAAATTGTTAAAATAAGTGCAAACTAAATTTAAAATTAACTTAGAAGAAATCTTATAATGAATAAAGTATTAAAAGAGTTTAAACTTTCAACATGGTCAATTCATAATAAAATGACTGTATTTGTGTTGATTGTAATGATTTTTATAGCTGGTATATTCTCTTACCAAAGTATGCCTAGAGAGGCCTTCCCTGAAATTGTTATTCCTCAAATATTTATATCAACACCTTATCCCGGAAACTCAGCAATTGACATCGAAAAGTTAATTACACGTCCACTTGAAAAAGAAATTAATGGAATATCTGGAGTTGATGAAATTATTTCAACTTCAATTGAAGGTTTTTCTTCTATTCAAGTAAAATTTGATTTTAGTATTACCCCAACTGAAGCATTGCGTAAGGTAAAAGACAAAGTTGATGCAGCAAAATCTGACAAAGATTTCCCAACAGATTTACCTGCCGATCCCAACGTACAAGAAATGAATTTTGCCGAATTAAGGCCAATAATGAATATTAATTTGTCAGGAGATTTTTCTATGGATGAATTAAAAGAATATGGCGAATATTTAGAAGATGAAATTGAAAAGGTTCCTGAAATTTCAAAAGTTGATATTCGCGGTATTCAAGATAAAGAAATGGAAATTAGTGTTGACTTGTACAAAATGGAAGTCTCACTAATTAGTTTTAATGATATCGCTCAAGCTATTCAAAATGAAAATATAACTATTTCTGGCGGTGATTTATTAGAAGAAGGTTTGCGTAGAAATGTGCGCATTATTGGCGAATTTAAATCGGCAAAAGAAATAGCAGATATTATTGTAAAGCAAGAACATGGACACATTGTTTACTTGCGTGATATTGCTAGTGTTAATTTTAAAGAACAAGAAAAACAAAGTTATGCGCGTGAGTTTTCGCAGCCAGTAGTTATGCTTGATGTTACAAAGCGTGGTGGTGAAAATTTAATAAATGCTTCTGAACAAATTGATGTAATTATTGCGAAAGCTAAAGAAGATTATTTCCCTTCAAACTTAAACATTTCTAAAACAAATGATCAAACTAACGACACCAAAACAATGGTTGCCGATTTGGAAAACAGTATTATTTTAGGAATTATATTAGTGGTGTTGGTATTACTTTTTTTCCTTGGAATTAGAAATGCTCTTTTTGTAGGAATTGCTATTCCATTATCTATGTTTATCTCCTTTATTGTACTTAGTGCTTTAGGTGTTACCTTAAATATAATGGTGTTATTCTCTTTAGTAATTGCTCTGGGAATGTTGGTAGATAATGGTATTGTGGTAGTTGAAAATGTGCATCGGTTATTAGATGAAGGCTATTCAAAAATAGATGCTGCTAAATATGGCGTTGGAGAAGTTGCCATGCCAATTATTGCTTCAACAGCAACTACTTTGGCGGCCTTTTTACCTTTGGCTTTTTGGCCTGGAATAATGGGTGAATTTATGAGATACTTGCCTATTACGTTAATTATTGTTTTAACATCTTCTTTGTTTGTTGCATTAGTTATAAACCCTATGTTAACTTCTGTTTTTATGAAAATAAAAGAAGATAAAGTTAATTTTAAAAAAATATTATTATATAGTTCTATCGTTTTTTCTGTAGGAGTTGTGTTTATAATTTTAGGGTTAACAACAGAAACTAAAGGATTTAACGCATTCGGATTACTTCTTGTTTTCGCTGGTTTATTAAGAGTTATAAATACTAAAATATTATCCCCAGCAACTGCATGGTTTCAATATGTTTATTTACCTAGACAAGAAAATTTATATGAGCGAGTTTTACGATTTTCATTAAAAGGGAAAAGACCTAGAAGATTTCTTTTTGGAACTTTTGGTTTGTTAATTTTATCTATACTGCTTTTTGGTGTATTTCCTCCTAAAGTACTTTTCTTTCCAGAAACACCGCCAAAACAAGTATATGTTTATTTAGAATACCCTATTGGAACAGATATTGAAGTGACCAATAAACTTTCATCTGAAATTGAAACTAAAATTCAAAATTATTTAAAGAAATATGAAATAAACGGAGCTAATTTTTTAATTACTTCAGTTATTGGACAAGTTGGTGAAGGAACTAGCGACCCAAATAGAGGTCAACCAGGTGGACCAACACCTAACAAAGCTCGTATAACAGTAGATTTTGTGAAATTTATGGAGCGAAAAGGAATTCATACCAATGATGTTTTAATTGAAATTAGAAATTTACTTCAAGAATACCCAGGCGTAAATATAACGGTTGATAAACCATCGGATGGACCTCCAACTGGTGCTCCAATTAATATTGAAGTTTCAGGTGAAGATTACAATCAATTATTAACAACATCAGAAGCTATAAAACAATTTATTAACGAATCCAATATTTTAGGTATTGAAGATTTAAAATTAGATGTAGAACAAGGCAAACCAGAATTACCTATTATTATTGACCGTCAGAAAGCTAGACGTTTAAATATCTCAACAGTACAAATTGGAGATGCTTTAAGAACTTCATTATTTGGAAAAGAAGTTTCAACTTTTAAAGATGGTGAAGATGATTATCCAATTAACATCCGGTTAATGGATAAATACAGATACAATAAAGAGGCACTTATTAATCAAAAAATCACCTTTAGAAACCAAAGTGATGGTAAAATTGTACAAGTCCCAATTTCTGCAGTAGCACACGCTGAAAAATCATCAACTTTTAGTGCTGTTAAACGAAAAGATTTAAAAAGGGTTATTACCATTTTTTCAAATGTTCTTGAAAATTACAACGCTACTGAAGTGAATGATCAAATTAGAAAAATTTTAGCAAATTATAAGTTACCTAAAAATGTTGCTGTTTCATTTACTGGCGAACAAGAAAAACAAGCTGAAGAAATGGCATTTTTAAGCAAGGCTTTATTAATAGCGGTATTTTTAATTTTCTTAATTCTTGTAGGTCAATTTAACTCAACTTCAACACCTATTATCATTTCATTATCGGTTGTGTTAAGTTTAATTGGTGTATTACTTGGGTTAATTGCTTTTAGAATGGAATTTGTGATTATGATGACTATGATTGGTGTTATTTCACTAGCAGGTATTGTAGTAAACAATGCCATTGTATTGATAGATTATACTATTTTAATTATGCAACGTAAACGATTAGAACTAGGTTTAGAAGAAGGAATATTAACCAAAGAACTAATTTATGAAAGTATTGTTGAGGGTGGTAAAACACGCTTAAGACCTGTGATATTAACAGCTATAACAACTATTTTAGGATTATTACCAATGGCAATTGGTATTAATATAAATTTTATGACACTGTTTACGGAGTTTAACCCTCAGTTTTATATTGGTGGTGAAAATGTTGCCTTTTGGGGGCCAATGTCTTGGACCATTATTTTTGGATTAACTTTTGCCACTTTTTTAACATTAATTATTGTTCCTGTGATGTTTTCAATATTAAACAACTTTAAATTGTGGCTAAATAGAAAGCAATAGATTACTTAAAATTGGCTGTCTGAAAATAACAGAATGCACCGTCATTCTGAACTTGATTCAGCATCTTATTATAAGAACCTGAATCAAGTTTAGATTAACGAAAAGAATAACTTTTAAAAGCCTTATTTAATTTTAATAAACATTCATGAAAAAACAAAAATCATATACTGTTGATGAAGCTACTAAAGTTTTAGAACATTTTTGTGCATACCAAGAACGGTGTCATAAAGAAGTTGAACAAAAATTATATGATTTACAAATGATTCCTGAAGCCAAAGAAAAGATAATTCTTCATTTATTACAGCATAATTTTTTAAATGAAGAACGATTTGCTAAAGCTTTTGTAAGAGGTAAATTCTCTATCAAAAAATGGGGAAAAATTAAAATTGTGAATGAACTTAAATTTAAAAATATTTCTTCATACAATATTAAAACGGCTTTGAAAGAAATTAATGAAGAGGAATATTTTAGTACGCTCCAAAAAATTGCTAAAAAAAAAATGAGTCTGATAAGAGAACCAAATGCGTTTAAGAAAAAAAATAAACTTGTTACTTTTCTTATTTCAAAAGGTTATGAATCTGAATTAATTTATAAGATTGTAAATACCCTTATTTAACATATTTTCTAATTTTTTTTAGAAATAATGAATCTTTTTCTTTATTTATTTTTCTTACATCTTCTACATTACCATTAGGTATTGTTAAAGAAAGAACATAGTGTTCAATTTTCCAAGTATCTCCATTTTTCTTTAATACTCCTGAACCTCTACAAACCCCCATCCAAGTATCTAATAATTCATCAAACCATGCAATTCTCCCATCTGAATTAACATACACATTACGTTCAACAGGCTTAAAGTTCCAAGCCTTACCTTTATCAAAATAAGGTTTACTAAAATTTTTAAATGCTGGAATTGTCCAGTTTTCTGAAGCATCCGTCCCTATAAAAATAGCATCTGCAGCCATCGCATTAAAATACAAATCAAAATTTGCTTCAGCAGCGCTTTTATGCCACGCATTTAGTACATTATTAATCTTTTCTTTCTCAACAGTAATATTAACTTGTTTTGATGTTTGTTTTTTTTCACAACTCAAAAACAAAGATGATATAAGTAAAAAATAAATTATATTTTTCATTGTTTCGTTTTTTTTGGTGGTATTATTCTATTTGTGTACTTCTTATATTTTTTTATAGGTTTCTGCTTCTTTTCAATTTCAACAGGACTTTCAGTATCAACCTCTAATGATTTTTGAATAGCTGCCACCTTATAAATTGTATTTATCTTAGAATTAACTGCTGAATAAATTTCAACTATTTTTTCAACCTCATTTTTTACTTCTTCATTAGAAATTGTATGAATTGTAGCCATATCAGCCAATCTTAAAGCTTCATTATGCAATACATTTAAACGAGCAATAACGCTTGGTTGCTTTAACTGTTCAACCCTAATAGAATCCTTCATTTGCTTTATTAACTCAGAAAGTTCACGCGCATTTTGAAGTGCTTCCATATTTGAAATATTATAATATTTTAAAATAAATTTATCTACATTTCTATATTCTTTCCAATCTGAAATTGCTTTTTTTGCTTTCGGAATCAACGTTTCTCCAAGTCTGCTAACTATTCTATAATCTAAACTTATTTTTAATGAATCTGAGTTTTTAGTTCCTTCTTGCATCTTTTTTGAATTGTTACAAGAAAAAATTAAAAATAAAAAGATTAATAAAAAACTATATAAGTATTTCATTTTAAAATTTATTGACTTCAAAAATACTAATTATTAAGCTATTTTATTAAAAAAATATTGTTTTGATAAAAATCGAACCAATATCTATAAAAAATTTATTTTAAGTATCTTTGAAGTCACAACAAAAGGATATATAGCTATATGAATAACCGTATTTTAATTATTGGGGCTTGTGGTCAAATTGGTACTGAATTGACACTAAAACTTCGTGAAGTTAATGGAAGTGATGCTGTAATTGCTGCTGATATTAGAGAGGGAAATGATGAGTTAATGCAGTCTGGGCCTTTTGAAATAGTAGATGCTTTAAATAAAGGTGCTATTGAAAAAATTATTGATAAATACGCAATTAATGAATTGTATTTAATGGCAGCAATGCTTTCTGCAACTGGTGAAAAGCACCCTTCAAAAGCTTGGGAATTAAATATGAACTCATTATTTAATGTACTTAATTTAGCTAAAGAAGGAAAGATTAAAAAAGTTTTTTGGCCAAGTTCTATTGCTGTATTTGGACCAACTACACCTAAAGAAAACACCCCTCAAAAAACAATTATGGAGCCTACAACAGTTTATGGTATAAGTAAACTTGCAGGTGAACGTTGGTGTGAATATTATTACAATAGGTATGGTGTTGATGTTAGAAGCCTACGTTATCCTGGAATTATAAGTTGGAAAACAAATCCTGGAGGTGGAACTACCGATTACGCCGTAGAAATTTATCACAATGCACTGCACAATCGTAAATATGATTCTTTTTTAAGTGAAAATACAAAACTACCAATGATGTATATGGATGATGCAATTGAAGCTACCATAAAAATTATGGATGTAAAACCAGAAGCAATAAAAATTAGATCATCTTATAATTTGGCTGCAATGAGTTTTACACCTGAACAAATTGCCTCAGAAATAAAAACTTTTATCCCTGAGTTTGAAATTACTTATCATAAAGATTTTAGGCAAAATATTGCTGATAGTTGGCCAAGAAGTATTGATGATTCTAATGCTAAAAAAGATTGGGGGTGGCAACCTAAATTTGATTTACACTCAATGTCTGAAAATATGTTAAATAGTTTATTTAAAAAATTTAACAACAACTAAACTTCACTATATTAAAAATCTTTTTTTCTAAGTTTCCTATTGATTCTAAAAACTGGGAATACTACCCATAATATAAGTGTACACATTGAAAGTAACATTCCCATATTTGTTCCAAAAAACTTTCTGAAAACAGCTCCTGTATAACCTAATAATGCTGAAATATCTAATTTCAATAAAATTAGTATTCTTGATAAATCAATAGGGTTAAACATGGTTGCAATTAATGAAAATTTATCTAGCGGATAATCATTAAAAACCATCAAAGAAATTAAGAAAATACCATCATATATAACAGCTAAAAACAACCACATTAAAATTGCATATCCAAAACCTTTTATTTTATTTTCGGTTGAAAGTGCTATATTATATGAAAGAGCAACAAAAATAAAGTTTAAAAATGAGCCAACTACTAACAATAAACTAAAATTAAAAATTGCTGCAGATTTAAATAAGCCATATGCTATAAATGGAATTCCTAAACCTAGGAGTAAACTTAGTGTTAATGAAAGTGATATACCCATGTATTGCCCCATAAATATTTTACTTCTATTTATTGGTTGTGCCAACAACAACTCTGTAAATTCTCTTGAATTATAATAATACATAACCCCAAAAATAGTTCCTATAAGCGGTGTTAATACTATAATGATATTCATTAATGTTATTACTGCTTTTGATACATCATTATTTAAAAATAACAATACAAAACCTAGTAATAAATAAAAGACAAAGTACACGTAGCTCCATCTACTACGCATAAGGTCATAAAAACTATATTTTAATATTTTAAGCATATTGTTTTGAAATTAAATTGGCAATGGCATGCTCTAAATTATTATTATTGGTTTGCTTTTTAAGGGCTTCAATACTTCCTTTGAAATAAATTTTACCATCTAACAGAAATACAATTTCATCAGCCAACTCATCAACAACACTCATAATGTGCGTTGTTATTAATATGGTTTTCCCATTCGCTTTTTCTTGTTGTATTAACTCTTTTAAGTGAATAAGTGCTATGGGATCTAAACCTGTAGTTGGTTCGTCTAAAATTATTAGTTCACTGTCAAACATAAACGTAAGTACAATATTTACTTTCTGTTTTGTTCCACCCGATAAATTTCCTAATTTTTTATTTAAAAAATCTTCTAAACCAAAAAGTTCTATTAATTTAGATTCTTTTGATTCTTTTGGGCGAAGGTTTTTTACCATATTAATTAGTTCAATAACTGTTAAATTTGGGGGGAAATTGGCTATTTGAGGTAAATAATTTAAATTATTTCTATACTCCCATTTTTTTAAAACACTCTCATTATTAAAGTTTATTTCTCCTTTATTTGGAATTACCATTCCTAGCAAACATTTAATTAGTGTTGTTTTACCCGATCCATTTGGTCCTAGAATGGCAAAAATTCCTCCTTTTTTTATTGACAAATCTAAACCGTCTAAAACAGTTAATTTACCAAAACTTTTGTGTAAATTTTTAAATTCAATCATTAATTCTTTTCATTATAGGGTTCTTATCCATTAAATTATCTGGTGTAAAAACCGGTGAAACTTTTTCTGAAAAATTGATAATATCTACAAATAAACTTCTTAATAATACCAAAGCTTCTGGTGTTTTATTTACGATGTATGAAAATAATTTTACTGGACGATATGGGATATCACCAATTCCATCATTATTTAAATCATATCCTGTATACTCACTCCAATAATTATTTTCAAATTTATTATCGTTTACTTTAGAATTATATGCTAAATCTAAAGAATTATGCATAAAGTCATTCTTTTCAAAAATATTTGCATAACAAGCTCCTGCAATTTTAACTGCCCAACCATTACGCAAGAAAGTATTATTTGTATAATTAATTCTGGTACAACCTTCTCCGTTTATACCTATGGTATTTTCTTCAAATAAATTATTGTAAATTTCAGCGTCATAAATTTCTTTTAATAATAATCCATACGAAGCAGAACCCCAATTTAATTTAAACGTATTGTTATACATTGTAATGAACTTAGAAAACATAACTGCTACACCAGCACCATTGTTTCTAAACTCATTATGGTGATAGATATTATGGTTTGAAAACATAAAATGCAATCCATAACGAATATTATCATGACTTACATTTTTATAAATTTTACTTTTCTTAACAAATTCAAAGTAAAGTCCATCTCGTAATCCAAACAATTCATTATTGTAAATTTCCATTTCACTTCCACTCCATATATGAATACCATTACCAGAGCTCGCTTCATTTTTCCTATCACTTGAAATTTTATTATTACGTATTATACCTCTCTTTGATTTTTCAATTAAAATTCCAAAAAAAACACCTTCTAATATACAATCTTCAATGATGAAATTTTCTGCTTTCACAACTCTTATTGCTGCATAATCAATGGTATAACTTAAACCAACATTGATAATTTTTATACCTTTTATTGTGAAATTATCTGTTTCAAATATTAGTATCCCTCCTTCATTTTCACCATCAATTATGGCTCCTTTTTCACCTATTAATGAAATTGATTTATCAATAATAATGTTTTGCTCTTTATATACGCCTTTCTTAACTAAAATTGTATCACCTGCTACTGAGATTTTAATGGCCTCTGTTATGGTTTTTATATTACAGCTATTACAAACCTCAATTTGTTTAGCCGTGCTAGTTAAGATACTGAAAAAAAGGAAAAAGAAAATTTTAAATCTCATTATTTATCTGAAAGCTTTTGTTTTAACGTTATCCAAGTGTAATTTTCTCCTCCATATTGTTGCTTAAATTCTTCAGCCTTACTTTTTGAAGAAAAGGCAGATAAATTTGCTCCCATAGGACTTTTAATTTTTTTACTAATTAAATATGTTGCTGTTTTAGCAGCAATCATTTCTCCAGGTTTTCCATAATTAGCAACCAACAGCATTGCCATATCTCCTTCATTTTTATTACTTAAATCATTAATCATACATTCAATTGAATCAAACTTAAACTGCTTTCCTTTATTTGTAACGTATTGGGCAGCATGTGTTTTATCAACAATATTCATTTTACAAAAACTACATTGATCTTTCCCGTATTCAATTGGTTGCGGTTCAACTTTACAAGAAATTACAAATAACAAAACAAAGATACCTATTATTGGTTTTAAATAATTTATTTTCATTATTTTCAGTTTTAGATATTTTCAAATATACATTAAAACGAGTATATTCATATAGACTATACTCGTTTTAATTTATTTATATAAAATTTTAATTTTTATTAAACTTTTGATTCTTTTTTCCCAACAAAGAAAGCTACAACAGTAAGTAACATTCCAATAAACATGAAATAGGCTCCAGCTCTAGGATATGAATGTGCTTTGAAATTTAAAATATCTTTTGAACCAAATAATGGAGGCTGAAATCCCATAATTGAACCATCGGGATTAGTAAACTTCATAATTGCTTTTGGGTTTAAATTATGTCCATAATCATATTCCCATAAATAAAAATCGTACATTCCAGCAATTCCCAACATGCTCATAACAATAAACCAAGCTAAAAATAATTTATAATTGCCTTTTAAGCCTATTACTACTCCTAAAAAAACCATTATTCCAACTGCCCAAGGAAATATTTTAAACTCTGGAATAGTTTCTGGAATATACTGCATTCCAACATAATGATTCATTAAGTTAATATTTTTTATATCAAATTCATGTGTATCTTCAAACTTATTTATATGAATATCCATACCTAATGGAATAGGATATTGCGGTGCTTCTAAAGTAATGTTCCAAAGTGGGAATACAAAAAGTCCTAATAATAACAATGATCCTACAATCATTAATAGTTTCGATTTCTTCATAATTTTACAGGTTTAAATTTCTAATGGTTATAAAGGCAATATTAGTTACAAATTTACGAAACAACACTATTTAAATATGTAATAAAACTTACATAAAAAGATAAAATAATCTTATTTGTTTGAAATGAGAAAACGGGCAGATATAATGACCGCCCGTTTAACTTTTTTATCCTTTATAAATATTTACTATTCAGCATCAACAGCGTCGCCATCTAGAGTAAACTTAATAGGAACTTTCGATCCTTTAGGAGAAACTCTAACATACCCTTGCATTTCTTGGTGTAATGCAGAGCAGAAATCTGTACAATAAAACGGCCATACACCTACTTGTTTTGGATACCATACAAATGTTTCTGTTTGCCCTGGCATAATTAACAACTCTGATGTTTGAGCTCCAATCATTGAAATACCATGCGGCACGTCATAATCCTGCTCTAAATTAGTTACGTGAAAATATACTTTATCTCCAACTTGAATTCCTTCAATATTATCAGGAGCAAAATGAGAGCGTATCATTGTCATATAAATATGTACTTCATTTCCATCTCTTACCACTTTAGAATCTGCTTCAGATTTGGTAACAAATTCATGTTTACTTTCTTCTAATTTATATATTTTTTTAGAATTTTTAGCTACAATATCAGCAGGTATTCCAGCTGCATAGTGAGGTTCTCCAATTGTAGGAAAATCTAATAGTAATTCCATTTTGTCTCCTGTAATATCATATAATTGAGCAGATTGAGTTACCTCAGGACCTGTAGGTAAATAACGGTCTTTTGTAATTTTATTCATCGCCAATACATATTTACCATAAGGTTTTCTTGAGTTCCCTCCAGGAATCATTAAGTGACCCACAGAATAATATGTTGGTTTTCTATCAATAACTTCCCAAGTTCCTATTTTCCATTTTACAACCTCAGAAGAAATAAAGAATGTAGTATACGCATTTCCTTTTCCGTCAAATTCTGTATGTAAAGGGCCTAATCCAGATTGTTTCACAGTTCCTGCATGAACTGCATCAAAATCTAAAATTGGTATTCCATAAGCTTCTCCTGTAAATTTCTTATCTTCAATAGCTTTAATCATTTTTGAAAATGAATGAATAGTAAGGTCTGCCGATAATTTACCGTTACCAACAATGTATTCACCTGTTGGATCAACATCACAACCGTGCGGAGATTTTGGTGTTGGTAAGAAATATACTGCTCCAGGAACATCACTTGGGTTTACAATTAATACTTCTTTTTTAATTGTTGATGTTGCTGAGTGAGTTTCATCACTGTAAACATTATGTGCATATCTTGAAGGAACTTTTTTTCCTCCTCCATTATTTACATATTCTTCAATTTTTTTCCAGTTAATTGCTGCAATAAAATCTTTATCATTTTGTGAAGCGTTCACTTCCAATAATGAATTTGCTTCTTCTGTGTTGTACGTTGTAAAGAAAAACCAACCGTGAGATTTTCCACGCCCTGGATGTGATAAATCATAGTTAAATCCAGGCATCATAATTTGAAACTTAATATCCATTGCTCCATCTTTAGGGTCTACAGATATAAAAGTTAATGCTCCTTTAAAATTACCTTTATATTCATCAATAGGCATATCTCTTTGAGGAAATGGTATAGAAAAACGAGTTCCTGCAACAACATATTCAGTATTTTCAGTTACAAAAGATGAACTGTGATTACCTGCTGAATTTGGAATTTCAATAATTTCAGTAGTTTCAAAAGTTGTTAAATCAATTTTTGCAATACGTGGTGTATTGTTACCATTAATAAACACATACCTACCATCTAGTTCACCATTTGTTTGTGAAATATCAGGATGGTGAGAATCATCCCAAGGAATAAACCCATGAGACGTATTTAACATTGGTTTTGTTTCTTCGTTAAAACCATAAGCCTTTTCAGCATCTACTGAAAAAACTGGAATTACTTTAAATAAACGACCTGAAGGAAGTCCATATACTGCCAATTGGCCACTAAATCCTCCTGATACAAATGCATAGAATTCATCGTGTTCACCTGGAGCAACATATACCTTTTCAGCTACGCTACTCGACAAAGCTCCTTTTTTACTAGAGCTTCCATTACCACAACTACTCAGCACTAGTGATACTACAGTAATTGCTAATAAAGATTTAAAAATTGTTTTCATTTGATTGTTGTTTGTTTGTTAATTTATAAAGCTTATTTTGCTTTTTTTGTTCTAAAGTATTCTAATATTACTCTAGCCTCTTTTTCTGTTAAATTTTGATTTGCCATAGGAGCTAGATATTCAGCTAGTAATTTTTTAGCAATAGGATTTTTTGCCACCATTTCTTCAGGGTTTAAAATCATGTTCATAATCCATTCAGGCGAACGTCTTTCTGTAATCCCCGCCAATGCAGGCCCTACAACACGCTTACTTATTTTATGACATGCAGAGCATTTCATTTTAAATAACTCTTTCCCTTCTGCAACCATTGTTTCATCAATATCAGCAAGGGTTAAACTTGTTATTGGGCCAATCCCTTTATCATCCATAGGGTTGGTAGTAGCCTCCTTTTTAACTACTTCTTTTTTTACCTCTACTGGTGCTGAAGATTTTTCTTCTTTTTTCTCGTTACCACAGCTAGTTACAAAAATTACAACTACTGCTAATACAACTACTTTAAATTTCATTTTTTTAGTTATTTTTACATATTAATTATTCTGCCGGAACTAACACATCACCTATAACGTGTATCCAACCATTACTTACTTTTACAGATTTTAATATTTTTGTTCCTCCAACATAAATCCCATCATCTTTGTTTTCAACAACTAAATACTTACCAGAAGCCATATATAACTTACGGCCTTTCTTAGCTTCTTTTGTTAATTGTTTAATAGGATAATTTGAAGGAGCAACATGATTTACTAAAATAAATGCAAGTTTTTCTTTATTTTCTGGTTTTAATAAAGTTTCTACCGTTCCTTCAGGAAGTTTATCAAATGCACTATTTACTGGTGCAAAAACTGTTAAAGGACCTGCATTAACTAGAGCATCTTCAACTCCTGCAGCCTTTATCGCAACTACAAGTGTTTTAAAATCGTCTAATGATTCAGCGACTTGCAGTACATTTGCATCTGAAACATCATCTTTAACTGCTGATTGCCCTTTGCCTTGTGGAGCTACTTCAGTTTTTGTCGCTTTGTTTTCTGGTTTTTTATCACTTCCATTACATGACACTATAAAAAGTGCTAATACGGTTAATAAAGTGTAAGTTAAATTGATTTTTTTCATAATTATACTTTTAATATTAACATTAATAAATTATGTGACAAATGTAGCATTACATTGTTATTAATAAAATGACAAATATCATATATGGCAAATTTAAAGACCTTTTTGTCTTATTAAAATGTGATAATAGTTACATCTAGAATTAAAAAACAAGCTTTACCTTTGCAACACTTATTGAACATAAAAACAAATATAAGTTAAATTCCGAAATTCCCTCAAACAATTTAGTCCTAAATTAAAAAAAATGATAGACAAATTAATTAATGATAGTCTTAAAAAAGGAATCTCATATGCTTCATATAGATCTCTTATAAAAGATTTATTAACTCAAAAAAAATCTACCGGTAAAACTCAAACAGAAGCCATTTTAAATTTCAGCATACTCAACGATAGAAGAATGGATAGGTTAGATAAAACCTTAAAAGTATCAAGTGAAACTTTAAAATCAATGAGCTTATTAGAAAATAAATTTACATTTTTGGTAATTGCTGAAGGTTGGTGTGGAGATGCTGCACAAATTTTACCTATTTTAAATAAAATAGCTGAAACCTCTCCTCTAATCGATTTAAAAATTGTTTTAAGAGATGAAAATCCCGAGTTAATGAATCAGTTTTTAACAAATGGGAACGAATCAATTCCTAAAATTATCATTATTGATAGCGAAAACAGTGTTATAAATTCCTGGGGGCCAAGACCTATGATTGCAGCAAAAATGGTGATAGATTACAAAGAAAAAAACGGACGTATAGATGCTGATTTAAAAAAGAATTTACAACTTTGGTATAATAAAGACAAAGGAATTAACACACAAGAAGAAATTATAAAACTACTTAAAGCATCATAACTTTAACTTAATTAATTTAAATACCTTTGATTCTTAAATAAACTCAATGATTATAGATTTTAAAAAAATCCCTAAACAAGGTAAAGTTTGGGTATTCCCTTCTAGTAGAAAATTTTATTCACAAGAAATAGCCGTGCTTAAAGAACGTATTGAAGATTTTTTAACTGATTGGGACGATCAGGAAAATTCTATAAATAGCTCTTATCTATTAAAATACGATCGTTTTATAATTATTGCTGTTGATGATATCACACATAGTTTAAGTTTACAAGCTCATGATTTATTAATTGCTTTTATTCAAGAACTCGAAAAAATATTTGAGATTGTTTTAATGGACAAAATAAATGTGTGTTACAAGCAAGGTGAATTTGTACAATACAAAGACATAAAAGATTTTAAAAAGATGATTAAAACAAAAGGGGTGTCACAAAAAACAATTGTTTTTAACAATATAATCTCTACTAAAAGCGAATTAAACCAAAATTGGGAAATTAATATTATGGATAGTTGGCTAGGGCATTTTTTAAAATAAAAATTCGTTCGTAAAAATCTTAAATTTATAAACTGGCAATAAACTCCTCAATTCCTTGGCTGTTTTCAACGTTAAAATTTCCTATTTTGGTTCTTCTTAATGCAGATAAATGTGCTCCTGAATTTAATGCTTTTCCAAAATCATAAGCTAAAGATCTAATATATGTTCCTTTACTACAAACAACTCTAAAATTAATTATAGGTAAATCTATTTTTGTAATCTCAAATGCACTTATTGTAATTTTTCTCAATTTAATTTCAACAGTTTTACCTTCTCTCGCCAATTCATACAATCGTTTTCCGTCTTTTTTTAATGCTGAGAAAATAGGTGGTTTTTGTTCTAAATTACCTATAAACTTTTTTGCTGTATTATTAATTAACTCTTCAGTAATATGTTTTGTAGAAAAAGTAGCATTTATTTCAGTTTCCAAGTCATAACTTGGTGTAGTTGCTCCAAGTGTTATTTCCCCAGTATATTCTTTCTCTTGCCCTTGATATTCACTTATTTTTTTTGTGAATTTCCCAGTGCAAATTATTAATAAACCTGTTGCTAAAGGATCTAAAGTTCCTGCGTGGCCAACTTTAATTTTTTTAAGATTAAATTGCTTTCTTATATGCCAACGCAATTTATTTACCACCTGAAAAGAGGTCCATTTCAATGGTTTGTCAATCAATAAAACTTGTCCGTTTTTAAAATCTTCAACCGTTCTCATTATATCGTTGTTAAGGGATATATATAAAAATGAATAATTAAAATAGCTACACCAACAACTAAACGGTAATATCCAAATAATTTAAATCCGTGTTTACTTAAATAATCTATAAAAGATTTTATAGCAAATATAGCTACAATAAATGCTATCACATTTCCAATTAACAAGTAGTTAATTTGTTGAGGTGTTAGGGTAAACCCTTGTTGGTAATAATCAAATAATTTTTTTGCAGTTGCTCCAAGCATTGTTGGTACCGCCAAAAAAAAAGAAAACTCTGTGGCTGTTTTTCTATTTAATTTTTGGGTCATTCCTCCAACAATAGTTGCTCCACTTCTTGAGGTTCCAGGAATCATAGCAAGGCATTGAAAAAATCCTATTTTTAATGCTGTTACATAGGTAATTTTAGTGTGTTCTTCTAATTGATTATTATTCTCATTAGATTTAAACCAGTTATCAACTTTTAGCAAAATAATTCCACCTAATATAAGTGATATAGCAACAATTATTGGACTTTCTAATAATTCATCAATTACATTGTTAAATAACAACCCTAAAATAACAGCAGGAATAAATGCAAAAAGTAGCTTTAAATAAAAATCAATACTTTGAAAAAAACGTTTCCAATATAAAAATACAACTGCCAAAATTGCTCCTAATTGGATAATAATTGTAAATAGTTTGGTAAAATCATCTCCTGCAATATGAAAGAAAGAAGAGGCTATAATTAAATGTCCTGTTGATGAAACTGGCAAGTATTCTGTTATTCCTTCAATAATGGCTAAAATAATAGCTTCAATAAAACTCATTCTTATTTTTTAGCTTTAACTAAGATTGCGTAAATCTCTATTGCTAGTCCAATAAGAACTAATGTTGGTGCTAAACGAATTCTTCTAAAGTTGTATATCTCAGGGTTAAATATTTTTGGATCATCACTTCCCCCACCTGCCATTAAAATAAATCCAAGAGCTATAAAAGCCACTCCAATTAGCATAAAAG
This sequence comes from Lutibacter profundi, assembly GCF_001543325.1. Taxonomy (NCBI): domain Bacteria; kingdom Pseudomonadati; phylum Bacteroidota; class Flavobacteriia; order Flavobacteriales; family Flavobacteriaceae; genus Lutibacter; species Lutibacter profundi. The sequence goes on along the minus strand of NZ_CP013355.1, from coordinate 2,270,921 downwards.
TGTAATTTCTTTTTCCAAATAAAAAATCGTTTTTATTTTCCTGTTTTTTTCTTGCTTTTTGTTTTTTCATTCTCTTAATAGTAAAGTTCGTCTGTTCTTAAATTTAAAAAGCGTTGAGTAGCAAAAAACGTGCTAACCCCTGTTATTAATACCCCCAATACAATTATAGCAATAAATAAGATTCCCAACATTTCATAATCAGACAGCATTTCTAATTCTGGTATTGTTTTATTTATATACAAAATAAAAGCAACTATCCCCAAAATAGAAACCACAGCTCCCAAAATCCCTAACTGAACACTTTTCCAAATAAAAGGGGTTCTAATAAATCCTTTTGTTGCACCAACCATTTGCATTGTTTTTATTGTAAACCTTTTTGAATATACTGAAAGTCGTATTGAACTATTTATTAAAACTACTGCTATTAAAGTAAAAACTCCACTAAAAATTAACATCCAAAAGCTTAACCGAGTAATATTTTTTGTCAATAATTCAATTAAAGGCTTATCATATGAAACCTCAGCAATTATACTTCTATTTAACAATTTTTTTTCTATTTCAGCCATTTTTTCAGGAGTTACAAATGCTGATTTTAATGATAAGTCAATCGCATTTTTTAAGGGGTTATCTCCTAAAAATTTTATAAAATCTTCACCTATTTCTTCACTGTATTTTTGTGCTGCTTCTTTCTTAGAAATATAAATAACCGATTTTGTGTATGCCGCTTTTTTCAACTCTGCTTTTAAAATTTCTACATCGTTTTTAGCTGCATTGTCATTTAAAAAAATAGTCATTGTCACCTTCTCTTTAAAATGTTCAGTTATACTTTTTGCTTTTATAACAAACAACCCTAATACACCTATTAAAAAAAGGACTAAAGAAATACTAATAATCACTGATAAATATGATGATTGCAATCTTCTTTTTTGATATTTTTCAAAAGATTTATCCAATAGTAATTTTCATTTAAGAATTCGCAATATACAAATAGTTGCTGAATCGTTTATTTGTTTATTTGTTAAATAACAACTCCTTTAATTTTATGTGCGTTACCCACAGGGTCGGGCTTTCACTACTCGCTTTTTAAATTGTATTTTACAATTTAAAAGAGCTCAAACAAACCGTTTAATCCCTAACGCAAACTTACAGTTATTATTAATTTGTTTCTAAATTTTATGATATTCCTTTAAATTTCAGAAGGCACTACTTAAACAAGTCCCGTACAGCTCTACTAATTTAACCTACTTCCTGGCACAGCTCTATCAATACACCATTAGTAGATTTTGGATGCAAAAATACTACTAATTTATTGTCAGCTCCTTTTTTAGGAGTTTCATTTAGCACCACAAATCCTTCTTTTTTTAATCGTTTTACTTCACTTAAAATATCATCAACTGCAAATGCAATATGATGAACGCCTTCACCTTTTTTGGCTATAAATTTTGAAATAGGGCTATTTTCTGAAGTTCCCTCTAACAATTCAATTTTGTTTGAGCCAATTTCAAAAAAAGAAGTTTTTACACCTTCACTTTTAACTTCTTCAATTTTATAATGAGACTTTCCTAAAAGGCTTGCAAAAAGTGTATTTGATTTTTCTAAATCTTTAACTGCAATACCTATATGTTCTATTTTTTTCATCTTTGAATTAATTATCAAAACAAATTTACTGAATTTTAGATTTAAAAGCTCCTCAAATATTACTTTGAATAAATTATTGATTAAAAAAACCTAACAATCCTAAAACAAAATAATATTTATGTACTTTTAACTATTATCTTTGCAAAATGGAAACAAACAGACAAAAAAAAATAGCAAGTGTTTTACAAAAAGACTTAGCTGATGTTTTGCAGCATGCAGCTCAAGATGGTATGAGAGGGGTTATTATTTCTGTTACCAAAGTTCATGTCACCTCAGATTTGTCACAAGCAAAAGTATATATCAGCATTTTCCCTCAATTAAAAAGAGAAATTATTTTAAAAGGTGTTCAGGAAAACACTTCAAGTATTAGATATGAAATGGCTAAACGTACTAGAAATCAATTAAGACGTATGCCCGAGCTTTCTTTTTATATTGATGACAGCTTAGATTATATTGAAGATATTGACAATGCTTTAAAAGGTAAAAAAGGAAATCCTATTAAAAACCCTGAACTTTTAGATAAACGTCAAAAACGTTAATTTGAATTTTCCCTTATACATAGCTAAGCGATATTTATTTTCAAAAAGCGGCAATAACACTATAAATATAATTACCTTCATAGCTGCTATTGGCGTTATTATTGGAACGTTAGCTCTATTTATTGTACTCTCCGGATTTTCAGGCTTAAGGTCTTTTAGTTCAGGATTCTTAAAAACCTCAGATCCTGATATAAAAATTACTTCCATTAAAGGAAAATCATATAATTTCAACACCAACATTCAAAAAATATTAAAATCCCAAAAAGGAATAGTTTCTTTTTCAAAAGTTATTGAAGAACGTGCCTTTTTTGAGTACAATAAAAAAACACATATAGCGTATATAAAAGGTGTTGATACAAATTATGTACATGTAAACAATATAGATACCACTGTATATCTTGGCACTTGGCTAGATACCAAAATACCTTTAGGCGTTGTAGTTGGAAACGGGATTTCAAATACACTTTCAGTTGGTGTTTTTGATTTTATTGAACCTTTAAAAATTTATGTCCCTAAACCCGGCAAAGGCTATATTACAAACCCTAAAAATGCATTCAAAAAAATAAACACCCAACCTATTGGTATTTTTGCATTAACAGATGAGCTTGATAAAAAATTTACATTTACTTCTTTAGAACTAGCACAAGAATTATTGAGTTATTCACCACAACAAATTTCAGCTATTGAGATAAAAGTAAAAAATTTAAATAACCGTGCTCAAATTATAACTGAACTTAAAGCCAAACTTGGCAGTAATTTCAAAATTCAAACCCGAGAGCAATTAAATGCTGTTTTTTATAAAATGCTGAATACAGAAAATTTAGCATCCTATTTAATTTTTACATTAATTTTAATTATTGCTTTATTCAATGTTATTGGCGCAATAATTATGATGATTTTAGATAAAAAAGACAATCTCAAAACATTGTACAGTATTGGAGCCACTATAAAAGAAATCAAACACATATTTGTTTTACAAGGTTTTATGCTCTCTTTATTCGGGTTATTTATAGGGCTATCTACTGGAATTATTTTAGTGTTACTTCAACAAAAGTATCAGTTGTTTATGATAACGCAACATTTAGCTTACCCTGTTGAATTAACACTCTCAAATGTAATTACTGTAATTGTAACCATACTCATATTAGGATTTTTAGCATCCAAAATTGCAAGTAGTAGAATTTCTAAAAAATTAGTTGAGTAGAATTAAATAAACTTATTTAGTAAAGAGTTAAGCAAATTTCTGTAAAACTTCTTCAAAAACACGGTACACTTCTTCTGCTGAATCTGAAGTTACCATTTTTAAACGATATTCTTTAAAGTGTGGAATTCCTTTAAAATAATTAGTGTAATGCCTTCTCGTTTCCATAACGCCAACAATTTCAACTCCTTTCCAAGCTATTTCCATTTGCAAATGTCTTCGAGCCATTTCAACACGTTCTGCAATAGATATTTCAGGCAGGTGTTCACCTGTTTCAAAGAAGTGTTTTACTTGTTTAAAAAACCAAGGATTTCCTATACTTGCACGTCCAATCATAGCTCCATCTAAACCATATTTATCACGCATTTCAACTGCTTTTTCAGGTGTATTTACATCGCCATTTCCAAAAACAGGAATATGCATTCTTGAATTATTTTTCACTTCAGCAATAGGTGCCCAATTTGCGTTGCCTTTATACATTTGTGCGCGAGTACGACCATGAATTGAAATCGCTTTACATCCAACATCTTGTAAACGTTCAGCCACTTCAACAATTTGTATTGAGCTTTCATCCCAACCCAATCTAGTTTTCACTGTTATGGGTAAATTGGTGTGTTTTACCATAGCTTCAGTAAGTGCTACCATTAAGTCAATATCTTTCAAAATTCCAGCTCCAGCCCCTTTACTAACAACTTTTTTTACAGGACAACCAAAATTTATATCAATAATATCTGGTTTAGACTGTTCAACAATTTCTACAGTTCGCAACATAGATTCAAGATTTGCTCCAAAAATCTGAATTCCAACCGGGCGTTCTTTTTCATATATATCCAGTTTTTTTTTGCTTTTTGCAGCATCACGAATTAACCCTTCCGAAGAAATAAATTCAGTATAAACAACATCTGCCCCTTGCTCTTTACACAATGCTCTAAACGGCGGATCGCTCACATCTTCCATTGGTGCTAACAACAGCGGAAAGTCATTTAATTTTATATCTCCAATTTTTACCAAACCTAAAAAATTTATGGCTGCAAAATTACATAATTATTTTTATTCGTTTTTTTATTTGTGCATTCCCTTTCAGGTCGGGCTTTCTGTTATATCTTTTTTGTTATTTCACTATGTTACATTACAAAAAAGGATGCCACCTCAATCCCTAATGCAAATTCAAAATATCACAAATTTATAGTATTCTTATTCTGTTTAAATCTAACAGAATTTAAAAATTTATTAGAGCTGTTTTTATATAAAAAATTTAAATGTCATAAATTTCCTACTTCGTTTATCTTAAGTAAAATTGTAAAATACAATTATAATATATACCAACTTAAATTATTAGAGGTCAGTAAATAACTACAAATAAATTTGAAATGGTAAAACACTGAATATAAAAAGTGTAATGCAAAAATAATTTGTCTGTTCGAGCGCAGACAAGAACTATATCTCACATAAATAGGTCTCGACTGCGCTCAACCTGACACAAACAAATAGAATTTAATCGTATGAAACTAGCTACTGACCTCTATAAATTATTTTTAGGTTCATTCTTAATATTGTATTTTTGGCTTCAACTATAATACAAATTATGAAATTAAATATTACATTAATAGTAGCTACTATCTTATTTATAGGTTGTAAACCATCATCTAACAAAAACAAGCTCGATGCAAAATCAGGAGCAACAAAAATTGTAAATAAACTTCATTATTCAGAAGAAAAACATTTAAAAAACGTAAAACAATTAACTTTCGGCGGTGATAATGCCGAAGCTTATTGGAATTCGAATGGTTCTAAAATAGTTTTTCAGGCAAATAACAAAGTCTGGGGGTTACAATGTGATCAAATTTATATTATGGATGCTTCAAAACCGTTAGATAGTACAGAAATTCCTCAATTAATAAGTACGGGAAAAGGCCGAACCACTTGTAGTTATTTTTTACCAGGAGATTCTACTATTGTGTATTCATCTACTCATTTAGTAAGCACAGAATGTCCGCCAGTTCCAAAAAAAGAAGATTATGACAATAAATATATTTGGCCTGTTTATAAAAGTTACGATATTTTTATTGCAGATATAAAAGGAAATCAATTAAAACAACTCACTTTTGAAGACGGATATGATGCTGAACCAACGGTATCTCCAAAAGGTGATAAAATTGTTTTTACCTCAACAAGAACAGGTGATTTAGAACTTTTTACCATGAATATTGACGGAAGTGACGTAAAACAAATAACTTTTGAATTAGGTTATGATGGTGGCGCTTTCTTTTCTCCAGATGGAACTAAATTAATTTTTCGTTCATCTCGCCCAAAAACGCCTTCAGAAATTAAAGAATATAAAAATTTATTAACTCAAGGGTTGGTGCAACCAACTAATATGGAATTATATACTTGCAATATTGACGGAAGCGAATTAACTAAAATTACCAATTTAGGAAATGCTAATTGGGCTCCGTTCTTTCATCCTTCAGGAAAGAAAATAATTTTTTCTTCTAATCACAAAAGCAAACACAGTTTCAATCTATTTATGATTAATATTGACGGAAGCAATTTAGAACAAATTACTTATGACAATGTTTTTGATGCTTTTCCTATGTTTTCACCTGATGGAAGTAAATTGATTTTCTCTTCGAATAGAAATAACAATGGAACACACGATACCAATTTATTTGTTGCTGATTGGGTAGAATAATAAACATTAAGAGGACGTTATTTAAACCACTGAATTGATTATATTTGCGCAAATATTGTAGATAGGATTACGAAGTATGAAAAACATTAGAAATTTTTGCATCATTGCACACATTGATCACGGAAAAAGCACTTTAGCTGATAGGTTATTAAGCTTTACAGGCACCACAACAGCACGTGAAGAACAAGCTCAGTTACTTGATAATATGGATTTGGAGCGTGAACGAGGTATTACCATTAAAAGTCATGCAATTCAAATGGACTATACCTTTGAAGGCGAAAAGTACGTGTTAAATTTAATTGATACACCTGGGCATGTAGATTTTTCTTATGAAGTTTCAAGATCAATTGCAGCCTGTGAAGGAGCTTTATTAATAGTTGATGCTGCACAAAGTATCCAGGCTCAAACTATTTCAAATTTATATTTAGCTTTAGAAAACGATTTGGAAATTATTCCCGTATTAAATAAAGTTGATTTACCTGGTGCAAATCCCGAAGAAGTTACTGATGATATTGTTGGTTTATTAGGATGTAGCCCTAATGAAGTAATTCATGCAAGTGGTAAAACGGGTTTTGGTGTTGAAGATATCTTAAAGGCTATTATTGAAAAAGTGCCTGCTCCAAAAGGAGATGTAAATGCACCATTACAAGCCTTAATTTTTGATTCTGTTTATAATTCTTATCGTGGTATTGAAACTTATTTCAGAGTTTTAAATGGTGAAATAAAGAAAGGAGAGCGCGTAAAATTTATGGCTACAGGCAAAGAATATAACGCTGATGAAGTAGGCACCTTAAAACTTACTCAAGTTCCTAAACAAAGTATAAAAGCTGGTGATGTAGGTTATTTAATAACGGGTGTTAAAACTGCAAGTGAAATAAAAGTTGGAGATACCATTACAGATGCTGTAAACCCAACTCAAAATAGTATTGATGGGTTTGAAGATGTGAAACCAATGGTTTTTGCTGGTATTTACCCTGTAGATAACGACGATTATGAAGAACTTCGAAACTCTATGGAAAAATTGAAGCTCAATGATGCTTCTTTAGTATTTATCCCTGAAAGCTCAGCTGCCTTAGGATTTGGATTTAGATGTGGTTTTTTAGGAATGCTTCATTTAGAAATTATTCAAGAACGTTTAGAACGTGAGTTTGATATGACGGTAATTACCACAGTACCAAACGTATCGTATCATGCATTTACAAATAAGCACCCTAATACAGTACTTTTAGTTAATAACCCTTCCGATTTACCTGAACCTTCAAAATTAAATAGAGTTGAAGAACCTTTTATCAAAGCTACTATAATTACCAAATCTGATTTTGTTGGACCAGTAATGAACTTGTGTATTGAAAAACGTGGACAAATAACCAACCAAACCTATTTAACACCTGAACGTGTTGAATTAACTTTTGACATGCCCTTAGCTGAAATTGTTTTTGATTTTTATGATCGTTTAAAAACCGTTTCAAAAGGATATGCGTCTTTTGATTATCATCCAATTGGATTAAAAGAATCAAAATTAGTAAAAGTTGATATTTTATTAAATGGACAATCGGTTGATGCACTTTCTGCATTAATTCATGCAGATAACGCCTATAATATTGGTAAAAAAATGTGTGAAAAATTACGCCAATTAATACCTCGCCAACAATTTGATATCCCAATACAAGCTGCTATTGGTGCAAAAGTTATTTCTCGTGAAACGGTAAAAGCACTTAGAAAAGATGTTACGGCTAAATGTTATGGAGGTGATATTTCACGTAAGCGTAAATTATTAGAAAAACAAAAGAAAGGTAAAAAACGTATGCGCCAAGTTGGAAACGTAGAAATTCCACAAGAAGCTTTTATGGCTGTTTTAAAGTTAAACGATTAAACCCTTTTTATATATTATATCTTTAGAGTAAAATTCGTCAGTTAGAGTATTTTTTTTTGAAAAATTGCACTGTCATTCCGATAGAGCGACCTTAGGAGCGACGAGGAATCTCATTTCTATGAATTTATTTCTTGTCAATTTAAAGGTAATTTTCAATACATAAAAACAAATGTTTAATTAAAAATTTTAACTTTATGAAAAAATTAGAAAATTATGGTGTTCAAGTTATGGGCACCAAAGAACTTCAAAATACTAATGGTGGGTTTTTGATATTAGGAACTCTTGCTGCTATAGCGGGAATAGTTTATATTGCTGAAGAAATTGCATACATTGCTGGTAGACAAGACTCTAATTGTGATAAATAGTATTTTAATTTTAACACATAAAAAAAGCACCCAATAGATGCTTTTTTTATGTGTTTAGAAAATTTACTCTCCGTGCAACCAAGCTTTTTTAGCTAGTAACTGCTCTTCAGTTTCTTCATGATCCTCATCAGGAACACAACAATCAACCGGACAAACAGAAGCACATTGAGGCTCATCATGGAACCCTTTACATTCAGTACACTTATCCGTTACAATAAAATAAAACTCATCAGATATTGGTTCGTTCATCGCATCAGCGTCAACCTCTTCACCGCTAGGTGTAGTTACCATTCCGCTTAAAGCTGTTTCATCTGCATACGCCCATTCACTATCTGGTTCGTATATTGCATTGTTTGGACACTCTGAGATACATGCATCGCAGTTAATACATTCGTCTGTTATTTTAATAGCCATTGTTTACTAATTTTAAATATTTATTAAGTTACAAAATTATTATTTTTTTTACGAAAAAATGTGACAAAAGTCATTTACTGTTTTAGAAACTAAATATACCTTTGGAACTTGTTTTTATTATATAAAATAATTTCAATAAATTTAAACAAAATTTTCTAATTAGCATAAAAATTATGAATACAGCTAAAACAAAACAACAACCCGAAGTACTAGAAGCAGTAGTTATTCGTTTTGTTGGTGATTCAGGAGACGGAATGCAATTAACAGGAACGCAATTTTCTGACACTTCCGCAATGTTTGGTAATGATATTGCAACATTCCCAAACTACCCTTCAGAAATTAGAGCACCACAAGGAAGCTTATATGGAGTTTCTGGTTTTCAAGTACATATTGGTAGTGTTGAAGTTAGCACACCGGGTGATAATTTAGATTTATTGGTTGCAATGAATCCTGCCGGTTTAAAAACTAACTTATATGCTGTAAAATCAGGACATACTATTATTGTAGACTCTGATGCTTTTACAAAGAAAAATTTAGAAAAAGCACAATACAAAACCAACCCATTAGAAGATGGAAGTTTAGATAATTATAGAGTTATTGAAGTATCAATGACTAGACTAACGAAAGAAGCTTTAAAAAATGTAGAAGGTTTAGATAATAAATCCATTACACGAAGTAAAAATATGTTTTCTCTAGGAATGGTTTATTGGATGTATGACCGTTCAATAGAACATACTATAGAATTTTTTAATAAAAAATTTAAAAAGAAGCCTCAAATAATTGAGGCGAATACCAAAGTATTGAACGCTGGTTATTTTTATGCAGAAACATTAGAACTTATTCCAAATTCCTATACTATTTCACCTGCTAAAATGGAAGCTGGAACTTATAGAATTATTATGGGAAATACAGCTACAGCTTGGGGTCTTTTAGCTGCTGCAGAAAAATCTGGATTAGAATTATTTTTAGGATCCTACCCTATAACTCCTGCTACTGATATTTTACATGAATTGGTGAAACACAAACATTTTGGCGTAAAAGCTTTTCAGGCAGAAGATGAAATAGCAGGAATCACCTCTGCCATTGGAGCTTCATTTGCTGGAGATTTAGCAATTACAACTACTTCAGGTCCTGGTTTAGCCTTAAAAGGAGAGGCTTTAGGTTTAGCAATGATGATTGAATTACCATTGGTAGTTGTTGATGTACAACGTGGAGGCCCTTCAACTGGTTTACCAACAAAAACTGAACAATCTGATTTGTTACAAGCAATGTATGGGAGAAATGGAGAAAGCCCTGTAATTGTTATTGCAGCAAGTACTCCTGCTAATTGTTTTGACTTTGCTTTTGAAGCAGCCAAACTTGCTTTGGAACACATGACTCCTGTTGTTTTATTAACTGACGGATATATTGCAAACGGTTCAGCACCATGGAAAATTAAATCTATTAGCGAAATGCCTGAAATTAAAAACAATTTAGTTAACCAAATAACTGAAAATTGGCACCCTTATAATAGAGATGAAGAAACACTTGCCAGAAACTGGGCAATTCCTGGTACTAAAGGTTTTGAACACCGAATTGGTGGCTTAGAAAAAGATAGTATCACAGGTAATATCTCATACGAACCTGAGAACCATGAAAAAATGACCAAAATAAGAGCCGAAAAAGTTGAAAGAGTTAAAAATGTTATACCAAAACTTAAAACAGAATTTGCTGATAGTGGAGATTTATTAGTAATAGGTTGGGGTGGAACTTATGGCTCTTTACATTCTGCCGTAAAACAACTAAGTGATAATGGCTACAAAAATATTGGTTATGCCCATTTCAATTATATAAACCCTCTTCCAAGAAATACCAAAGAAATTTTGTCTAAATTTAAAAAATTATTGTTTGTGAATTAAACAACGGACAATTTGTTAAAATTTTAAGAAATAATTTTAGTGGATTTGAATTTTTACAACAAAACAAGATACAAGGATTGCCTTTTGGAAATACGGAACTAACAGATGAATTTAAAAAATTAGTAAAATAATTATGGAAACAGCAGTTCAAAAATATACATTTAAAGATTTTACAAGTGATCAAGAAGTAAGATGGTGTCCCGGATGTGATGACTATGTTATTTTACGTTCCATGCAAAAAGCACTACCTGAAATGGGCGTTAAAAGAGAAGACGTTGTATTTATATCAGGTATTGGTTGCTCTTCTCGTTTTCCATATTATATGAACACCTATGGAATGCATAGTATTCATGGTAGGGCTCCAGGAATAGCTTCTGGTGTAAAATTGGCCAATCCAAACCTAAGCGTTTGGGTAATGACAGGTGACGGTGATGCAATGGCTATTGGTGGTAACCATTTTATTCATGTGTTAAGAAGAAACATAGATTTAAATATTATCCTGTTCAACAATGAAATATATGGTTTAACTAAAGGACAGTTCTCTCCTACTTCATTAGTTGGTCAAAAAACAAAATCATCTCCTTACGGAAATACACAACCTCCTTTCTCCCCAGGTGAATTAGCACTGGGTGCTAACGCACGCTTTTTTGCAAGAATTGGTGGTAATGTTCCAAAAGAAATGTCACAAATTTTTATCGAAGCTCACAAATTTAAAGGGACTTCACTAGTTGAAGTTTTACAAAACTGTGTTATTTTTAACGATGGATGTTTTTCTAAATTTACCGATAAGACTGTAAAAGCAGATAAACAGATTTTCCTTGAACACGGAAAACCAATGATTTTTGGTAAAGAACGTAACAAAGGTTTAATACTTAACGGTCTTAAATTAGAAGTTGTAACCATTGGAGAAAATGGAATTACACAAGAAGATTTATTGGTACACAACGCAAAAGTAAAAGATCCAACATTACATCAAATGCTTGTTAGGTTAGAATACCCTATAGCAACAGGAATTATTAGAAGTTTTGATGATGTTACCTTAGAAGAGAGAGAAAATGCTTTAACCGAAGAAGTAAAAGCAAATTCAAAATTCACTAAAACTGACGATTTATTTTTCTCTGGAGAAACGTACGAAGTTAAGTAACATTTTTTACATCTTTTACTGATTAATATCAGTTAAAAAGTTATAGAATTCTAATAATTTTACACACTAATAAAAAAGCATTTATTAAATGGGATCAGAAGCCATTATTGTATTTTTACTATCAGGCGTTGTTTTAGTTGCTGGTGCAAATTTTTTATCAAATTTAATCTCACACAAATCAGATAATCCACAAAAAAGAGAACCTTATGAATGTGGAATAGAAACAATAGGACCAACTTGGATTCAATTCAAAGTGGGTTATTATCTTTTTGCAATTCTATTTTTAATTTTTGATGTTGAAGTAGCTTTCTTAATCCCTTGGGCTGTAGTTTATAAGGAAGTTGGAACAGTTGCTTTGGTTGAAATTATAGTGTTTCTTGTTATACTTGGATTAGGATTGGCATATGCCTACAAAAAAAGAGCTTTACAATGGGAGTAGAAAAAAAACGATTTTTAAATCAATTAGAAGCTGAAGGGTTAAAACAAGTTGTTCCAGACGATTTTCCAGGAAAAGTTATTCCAGGTGGTAATGGAGGAAATATTGTGGTAACAACTTTAGATAGTGTTATAAATTGGGGGCGATCAAATTCTTTGTGGCCTCTTTATTTCGGTACCAGTTGCTGTGCTATAGAAATGATGCAAACTGGAGCTCCAAAACATGATTTTTCTCGTTTTGGATTTGAAGTTGCAAGACCATCGGCACGACAAGCAGACTTAATTATTATTGCAGGAACCATTGTAAATAAAATGGGACCTGTTTTAAGAAGGTTATATGACCAAATGGCTGAACCAAAATACGTAATTGCCATGGGAGCCTGTGCTATTTCTGGAGGCCCTTTTTATTACAATTCATATTCTGTAATAAAAGGAGCTGACCATGTAATACCTGTTGATGTGTATGTCCCTGGTTGCCCTCCACGCCCAGAAGCATTATTAGAGGGAATGATTATGCTACAGCAAAAAATAAAAACTGAAAATATGAAGCATAAAGTTAATCCTATTGATGGTTTTGACGAAGGTAAAGTTTGAATTTAAGCAATTGATAAAATGAAAAACGAAGATTTACAAAGTATTATAAATGGTTTTAGTGATAATTTAGAGTTCTCTACTGAGGCATCTGAATTTTTAAATGTTGTTGTACCTAAAGAACAACTTCACAATATTTGTAATCAATTGAAATCAAATTCCAGTTTGAAATTTGATTATGCTTTTTGTATTACTGGAATGGATTGGGGAAAAGATTTAGGTGTAATTTATCATTTAGAATCTACGGAATTAAAACATCAGATTGTTGTGAAAGTGATGGTTGATGACAGAGAAAATCCTGTATTAGACTCTGTTCATGACATTTGGCAAACAGCAGAATTTCATGAATTAGAAGTGTATGATTTCTTTGGTATAAAATTCAATAAGCACCCAAAATTAAGACGTCTTTTTTTAACGCCAGATTGGGATGGTTTTCCCTTGAGAAAGGATTATGTAGATGAAGCTAATATGATTGTTAAATAATTTTTTCTATGACCAATCAAGAAGTAAAAAATAAAATAAAAACAGAAGAGTATTTCGTTAATATGGGGCCTCAACACCCTGCCGCACACGGAGTGTTACGTTTATTATTAACCATTGATGGTGAAATAATAAAAAATGTAGAGCCAGATTTAGGTTACATACACCGTTCTATTGAAAAAATGTGTGAACGAGATAGCTATCAACAAATAGTTCATTTAACTGATAGAATGGATTATTTATCTTCACATATTAATAATGAAGCTGTTTGTTTAACCGTTGAAAAAGCATTAGAACTTGAGGTAAGTGATAGAGTTAAAGTTATAAGAACTATCATTTCTGAATTAACCCGCTTAGCTTCTCATCAATTATGGTGGGGTGTTATGGGAATGGATTTAGGGGCATTAACTACTTATTTTTATGCCTTTAGAGATCGTGAAATGATTAATGATATTTTTGAAGAAACTTGTGGTGCTCGTTTAACAATGAATTATAACGTACCTGGAGGATTGATGTTTGATATTCATCCTAATTTTGTAAAACGAACCAAAGAATTTATTAAGCATTTTAAAACTAAATTACCTGAATATGACAGATTGCTAACGGGGAATGTAATTTTTGAAAAACGCACAAAAGGAGTTGGCATATTAACAAAAGAAGATGCTATTTCTTACGGTGTTTCTGGTCCAGTTGCTAGAGGCTCTGGATTTGCCAGTGATGTACGTAAACACCATCCGTACAGTGCATATGATAGAGTTGATTTTAAAGAAATTCTTTTTACTGAAGGAGATACATATTCAAGATATAAAGTTAGAATAGCTGAAATGTGGGAATCTATGTCCATCATTGAACAATTAATTGACAACATCCCTGAAGGAAATATTAAAGAGACCACAAAAGCTGTAATAAAATTACCGAAAGGAGAGTTTTACCAACGTGTAGAAACTGCAAGAGGTGAATTGGGCGTTTATATAAATAGTACGGGAACTAAAAACCCTTATAGAGTTAAATTTCGCTCACCAGGGTTTTCAAATTTATCAGTACTAAACCACATTACTAAAGGTGTTAAAATTGCAGATTTAGTTGCTACTATGGCTTCATTTGACTTTGTAATTCCAGATATAGATCGTTAATTATAGATTATGAATTTTTTAATGATGAACATACCGTTAAACATTACCAAAACTATCCATGATTGGATATTTTCAATAATGCCAGAAATGGCCGCAAATATCACAGAATGGGTTTTAATTGCTATTGTATACCTAGCATTATTTGCCGTAGCTGGTTTATATTTAGTATTACTAGAACGTAAAGTTGCTGCTTGGTTTCAATTAAGACTTGGCCCTAATAGAGTTGGTCCTTGGGGATTATTCCAAACAATGGCTGATGCCTTAAAATTAGTTTCAAAAGAATTAACCAGTAATGATAGAATTGATAAATTTTTATACAATCTGGCCCCTTACTTTGTTATTGTAACATCGTTAATGGCAATGGCTGTTTTTCCATACTCAAAACAATTTCAAGGTTTTGATATCAATATTGGTATCTTCTTCTTATTTGCTATTTCTTCAATTGGCGTTATTGGAATTTTAGTTGCAGGATGGTCTAGCAACAATAAATTCTCTTTAATTGGAGCAATGCGTAGTGGCTTACAAACTATTAGTTACGAATTATCAGTTGGCCTATCAATTTTAACAATGGTTTTACTCACGGGCACATTACAATTATCAGAAATTGTAGAAATTCAACGTACAGGAGGTTGGTTAATTTTACAAGGTCATATTCCAGCTATTATTGCATTTATGATTTTTATGATTGCTGGTACGGCAGAAACAAATAGAGCTCCTTTTGATTTAGTTGAAGCTGAATCTGAATTAGGAGCTGGTTTTCATACGGAATATTCAGGAATGAAATTTGCCTATTTCTTTTTAGCAGAATTTATCAACATGTTTATTATAGCTTCAATTGCTGTTGTGTTATTTTTTGGCGCTTGGTTATCTCCTTTCGGAATTACGGAAGGTATCACTTGGTTTCCTGAAGTAATCTGGTTTTTAATTAAAGTGCTAATAATCATATTTTTAATGATGTGGTTTCGTTGGACATTCCCTCGTTTAAGAGTGGATCAATTATTAACCTTAGAGTGGAAATATTTATTGCCACTAAATTTGGTTAATTTACTAATAATGGCAATTGTAATTTGGTTAAACTGGACAATTTAATAAATGATATAATACTATATAATGAGTTATTTTTCAGATATATATAACGGAATAAAAACCTTACTCACCGGAATGAGTGTTACAGGAGGTTATTTTATTCGAGCTCGTAAAGGAAGTTTAACACAACAATATCCCGATAATAGAGAAACTTTAAAAATGTTTGATCGGTTTCGAGGGGAAGTTGTAATGCCACATGATAAAAATAATGAACATTACTGTACAGGCTGTCAATCATGTGAAATTGCTTGTCCAAATGGTTCTATTGAAATTATTTGGGACAGAGCTGTTGATCCTGAAACTGGGAAAAAGAAAAAAAAGATAGATAAACACATTTATCATCTGTCTATGTGTACTATGTGTGGTTTGTGTATAGAAGCTTGCCCTACTGACGCCATTGTTTGGGCTCAGAATTATGAAAATTCTGTTTATGACAGAGCTGCATTAACAAAAGTATTAAACCAACCAGGATCCGTAGTAAAAGCCGGAATAGAAGATTAATATTATGGAAGCAACAATATTTTATATACTAGCGGCATTTATAGTAATTTTTGCCATTGCATCAGTTACAAGCCGTAAAATTTTAAGAGCAGTAATATATTTATTATTTGTTTTAATTAGTATTTCAGGACTGTATTTTATGATAAACTACAACCTTTTAGCAGCCATACAATTAACCGTTTATGGCGGTGGTGTAATAGTGCTATTTATATTTTCTGTTTTACTAGTTCATCATGTTGAACTAGAATTGGAAAAAACACCTATTAAGAGAAAAATTATAGCTGGTTTACTTAGTATTGTTGGTTTAGGAATTACGCTTTGGGCAATTTTTACCTACCATTTTCAAACTGCAAACACCTACAAATCTATTGAAGTAGCTGATATAGGTTATAAATTATTAGGTTATGGAGACGGTGGATTTATTTTACCATTTGAAGTAATTAGTGTGTTATTAGTTGCCGTTATGATAGGAGCTATTATTATAGCCAAAGGAAAAAAATTAAAAGAAAATTAGTCAAAAATGATTGAAGGTATTAGTATTTACGAAATTTTAACCCTAACAAGTATCTTGTTTTTTATTGGAACTTATGGGTTTTTTACAAGAGAAAACTTAATTACAGTATTAATGTCTATCGAATTAATTTTGAATGCTTCGGCTGTTAATTTTGTAGTTATTAACACCTATTTATATCCCGATTTTTTACAAGGAGCTGTATTTTCAATTTTTATAATTGCATTGGCTGCAGCTGAAACCGCATTAGCCATAGCAATTATTATCAATTTATATAAACTGGTTTACTCTGTAGAAGTGAAAGATACAGAAACTATGAAATATTAATAAATTATAGTTTAAACAAATTAATAATTAAGACAAAAATTTAAATCATAAAAAATGGATTTTAGTTATACTATATTTATTCCGTTGATTCCCTTGGCCTTATTCTTAATATTAGGAATATTTAGCAAAAAAATACCCCCTTCTATTTCAGGATGGTTAGGTTCTTTAGGTTTAGCAACTTCATTTGCATTATCACTTTATACAGCTTACCACTACTACTTGGGAGGAAAGCTAAATGGTGTTTATCAAACCTTTACCTATAAAAGTACTTGGCTAATATTCTCTGATAAATTACACATAGATATGGGTGTTTTAATTGACCCTATATCAGTAATGATGTTGGTGGTTGTTTCAACAATTTCTTTTATGGTTCACCTATATAGTAGAGGATATATGAAAGGAGATGATGGTTATACTCGCTTTTTTGCCTACTTAGCTCTGTTTAGCTTTTCTATGTTTGGACTGGTTTTAGCAACCAATTTGTTCCAAATGTATATTTTTTGGGAATTGGTAGGGGCTTCTTCATTTTTATTAATTGGTTATTATTATACGAAACCTTCTGCTGTTGCTGCAGCAAAAAAAGCGTTTATTGTTACTCGTTTTGCCGATTTAGGTTTTTTAATTGGAATATTACTTATTAGCTATTACAGTGGAACTTTTGATTTTAGTGAAATAAATAACCCTGAAGGTTATGTTATTACCAGTTGGGCTTCTACCTCATTTATGGGCTTATCCGTAATGACTTGGGGATTAATTTTAATATTTATGGGAGGAGCAGGAAAATCGGCTATGTTACCATTTCATATTTGGCTGCCTGATGCAATGGAAGGCCCTACTCCTGTTTCGGCTTTAATACACGCTGCCACCATGGTTGTTGCTGGTGTATATTTAGTAGCAAGGCTATTCCCTGCATTTTCTTTTGTTGAAAACGGATTTGCTTTGGAAGTTGTAGCCTATGTAGGAGCTATTTCTTCTTTGGTTGCAGCAATAATTGCTTTAACACAAAATGATATTAAAAGAGTTTTAGCTTTCTCAACAATGTCTCAAATTGGCTATATGATGTTAGCTTTAGGTGTGTCAAAATATGAAGGGCATGAAGGGTTAGGTTATATGGCTTCAATGTTTCATTTGTTTACACACGCTATGTTTAAAGCCTTACTATTCTTAGGTGCTGGTTCTGTTATTCATGCAGTTCATAGTAATTATTTAAAAGATATGGGTGGCTTACGCAAATATATGCCTGTAACTCATATTACATTTTTAATTGCTGCATTGTCAATTTCAGGAGTTCCATTTTTTGCTGGGTTCTTTAGTAAAGATGAAATTTTAGCTGCAGCTTATGAACACAATATGCTTATTTATATTAGTAGTGTGTTTGTTGCTGGTTTAACAGCTTTTTATATGTTTCGTTTGTATTTCGGAATCTTTTGGGGAAAAGAAAAACAATATGAACACACTCCTCATGAATCTCCAATGTCAATGAAAATACCTTTAATGTTTTTAGCCTTTATGAGTATTGCTGCTGGGTACATTCATTTTAGTGATTATATTACTGCAGATCGCAAACCTTTTGCAGCACACTTAAATTACTCTTTAGCCGCAATTGCAACAACCGTTGGACTAATAGGTATTTTACTTGCTTACATTTTCTACAAAAAAGAGAATAATTTAGCTGATAAATTTTCACATGCTTTTGGAATATTTTATAAGTGGACCTTCCATAAATTTTATTTTGATGAAATCTATTTATTTGTAACTAAGAAAATAATATTTGGTGTTGTAGCATCAACTGTTGCTTGGTTTGATAAATATGTTGTTGATTCTTCAATGATAGGCATTGGGAATGTAACTGTATCTTTTTCGAATAAAATAAAAGGAATGCAATCTGGAAAGTTTCAAGATTATGCAATGGCATTTGTAGGTGGAGGTGTTATACTCGCAATGGTTGTTTTTTATATATGGATAAATTAATTTAATGTAATGGATATTTTATCACTTTTTGTAATAGTACCTGTTTTAACTGTTTTAATTTTAGCTTTTGCTAAAAATTTAAAACAAGCAAGAATAATATCACTAATAGGAATGGCAATTCAATTTGCAATGTCAATAAATTTAATATTTGCTTATATAAAAGAGCGAGCTGTAAATAATGACATTATGGTTTTCACCAAAGATGCTGTTTGGTTTGAAAGCTTGAACATTCATTACAGTATTGGAGTTGATGCAATTTCAGTAGTTATGATTGCGTTAACATCTATTATTGTTTTAGCTGGTGTATTTATTTCTTGGAAAATAGATGATTTACCTAAAGAATTCTTTATTTCGTTGATTGTTTTATCATCGGGAGTTTTTGGGTTTTTCATTTCAACCGACTTATTTACACTATTTGTTTTCTACGAAATTGCTGTAATTCCAATGTATCTACTAATTGGTATTTGGGGTTCTGGCCCTAAGGAAAATTCTGCAATGAAATTAACCTTGATGTTAATGGGTGCTTCAGCTGTATTATCGGTAGGTATCTTTGGAATATATTTTAATTCTAATGCTGATGGAGGAGCGTTAACATTTAATATTTTAGAAATTGCAAAAGTTAATATTCCTCTTGCTGCTCAAAATATATTTTTCCCTTTGGTTTTTGTTGGCTTTGCTGTAATTGGGGCTCTGTTTCCTTTCCATACTTGGTCACCATCAGGTCATGCTTCTGCACCAACTGCAGTATCTATGTTACATGCAGGAGTACTTATGAAATTGGGAGGTTATGGTGTGTTTAGAATCGCCATGTATTTATTACCACTAGGTGCTTTAAGTTGGTCTAATTTCTTCTTAGTTTTATCTGCTACTGGTGTTATTTATGGAGCTTTTGGAGCTATTATGCAAAAAGATTTAAAATATGTAAATGCTTATGCTTCTGTTAGCCACTTAGGTCTCGTTTTATTTGCTTTACTAATGTTAAATAAAACGGCTTGGAATGGAGCTATTATTCAATCTTTATCTCATGGATTGTTAACCGCATTATTCTTTGCTCTAATTGGAATGGTGTATGGAAGAACACATACACGTGAAATATCTAAATTAAGTGGTTTAATGAAAATTTTACCTTTTATAGGCGCTATTTATGTAATTACTGGTTTAGCCTATTTAGGATTACCTGGTTTTAGTGGTTTTGTGG
Source organism: Lutibacter profundi (assembly GCF_001543325.1). Lineage (NCBI taxonomy): Bacteria > Pseudomonadati > Bacteroidota > Flavobacteriia > Flavobacteriales > Flavobacteriaceae > Lutibacter > Lutibacter profundi. The sequence continues at coordinate 2,250,924 of NZ_CP013355.1, read as the reverse complement.
CTGAAATGAATATTTTTGTTGGTGCTTTTGAGCATCCTGATATGTTTCATAGAATTCTAACAATAATTGTAGTTTCATCTATTGTTGTTACAGCTGTTTATATTTTAAGAATGGTAGGTAAAATTATGATGGGGCCTATTACAAATGATGAATATAGAAAATTACCGAAAGCAACCTGGTATGAAAAAGTAGGGTTGGTATTACTAATGATTCCTGTTGTTATTATTGGTGTAATGCCTCTTGGATTAAGTGAAATGATTAAAGCAAGTATTCAACCGTTTTTAGAACGGTTACTCTAAAAAATTAAAAATATGAACTGGGAAAGTTTACTATTAATGCGTTCAGAAATAGGGTTATTGGCAATTATATTATTGTTAGTAATTTTCGAAATATTTTCTAACAAGAAACAAAAAGCAAGTATAATTCCATTTGCACTTATTTTATTAACAATAAATACAGTGATAGGTTTTTTACCTTTAAATACCGGTGAAATATTTGGCGGAATGTTTAGAACAAATGCCCTATTACATTTATTTAAAACTACACTAAGTATTGGTGTTTTAATTTTATTGTTACAATCTGCTGATTGGCTTAAAGAAAAGGTAATTACTGAAAACAAATCAACAGAATTTTTAATTCTTATTTTATCTTCTTTACTAGGTACATATTACATGATTTCTGCTGGAGATTTTTTAATGTTCTATATTGGCCTTGAATTAACAACACTTCCTGTTGCCGCTTTAGTAGCTTATGAAACCTTTAAAAGAAAATCTGCTGAAGCAGGTGTAAAATATATTTTGTCTTCTGCTTTAGCTTCGGGTTCTACAATATTTGGTGTTTCTCTATTATATGCAACTACAGGAACCATCTATTTTGATGCTATGGCTGAAATTTTAACAATTTCAAATCTTTCTATCTTAGGATTTATATTTTTCTTTTCCGGTTTGGCATTTAAAATTTCACTAGCTCCATTTCATTTTTGGACTGCTGACGTTTATGAAGGTGCGCCTATAAATGTAGCCTCTTATTTATCTGTTATATCAAAAGGTGCAGCTGTAGTTATTTTAATGATCGTTTTATTTACTGTTTTTAAGCCCTTAATTCCTATTTGGAGTAAAATTATATACATCATTGCAATAGCCACTATGTTTGTTGGAAATCTTTTTGCTTTAAGACAACAAAACATGAAACGTTTTTTAGCGTATTCTTCAATTGCACAGGCTGGTTTTATCTTATTAGGTTTATTATCTGTTGATCAATTGGGTGCTACAACTGTTGTTTATTTTGTAGCTGTTTATATTTTCTCAAATTTGGGAGCTTTTGGTGTTGTACAAGCAATATCAGCCGCATCAAATAAAGAAAATATTGATGATTATGAAGGGTTTTACAGAACCAATCCAAGGTTAAGTATGGTTATGATGCTATCTTTATTTTCATTAGCAGGAATACCTCCATTAGCAGGTTTTTTTGGTAAATTCTTTTTATATGTGGCTGCTGCAAGTAAAGGTTATTATATTTTAGTATTTATTGGAGTTGTAAACGCTACAATTTCATTGTATTATTATTTATTGGTGATTAGAGCTATGTTTTTACGAAAAAACCCTGACGCTATCCCATATTTTAAAAGTAAACCTTACATGAAATTAGGCTTAATTATGGCAGCTGTAGGTATTTTAGTTGCAGGTTTATACAGCCCATTATATGAGTATATTTTCTCAATTAGTAATAGTTTTTAAATTAATTTAGTATGGCACTAGGAGGCAAACATTTGTTTGGGAGTATTGAAGATCAACGAGTTACTTTTGTTGAAAAAAAGACAGATGAAAACCGTAAAGATTTTTTAAAAAAATTATTAGAACACAATGGTTTTGAAGTAGTTATTCAAGAAGAAAAAAGAAAATCTGAAGAAGAACCTCAATTGTATACCGTTGCTGTAACTGATATGGTTTTTAACCCAACTATATGGGTGTTTGAACGTAAATTAAAAACCTTAGATGGTAGAAAAGTAACGCACGAGTATTGGAATCAAAAAACTGAAGAAACCAAACCTCAATATTGGAAAAATTCTAAATAGTTTCTAATTCAGAAATAGTTGCCTTTTCAATAAATTCGTATAAAATATAATCTACTATCTGTTGGGTTTCATTTGGAAAATCTAACTCAACTTTTTCATTACTTTCAATCCAAGTTTTAATTTTTGAAATGTGCTTCTTTTTTAAAGATTTTAACGTTGGCACACCTAATTCTTCCAATGCTTTTGCATTAAAGTGCTGTTCGTATTGATTTTTCATAGGTATTACCAATAATTTCTTTTTTAAAAAAATGGCTTCTGCCGGACTTTCAAAACCTGCTCCGCATAAAATTCCTTGACAAGAAGCTAAACTTTTTTCAAATTTTTCACTATCAATTGGCTTTACAAATACATTCTTCTTTTGGTAATATTTTTTTGCTTCTTTAGAAAAAACTTTCCATTTTACACCTTTAATTCTAGATAGTACGTCTATTATTCTTTTGTCAGAATATGCGGGTAAGTACACTGTAAAATGATCTTTCTCAGTACGTTTAAGCAACCTAATGTTATTTCTAATAATTGGAGTATATACTTTGTTGTTATATTTTTTAAAATGAAAACCATAATTGTATGCACATTTTGCATAATTTTTAATAATGAAGCTACCTAGTAAATCCCTATGGAAAGGTTTAGGTACATTTTTAGTATATAATATACTTTGGTGACTAAGAGATATACTTTTTACACCTCTCAACCTACACGCCCAAGCTGATATTGGCTCAAAATCATTAATTATTAAATCATAATTTTTTACTGGACACTTTCTAATTTCTGAAAATATTCTAAAAATATTATTGTTTTTTAGTGTTTTTACAAAATCAATTCCTCCGTTTTTACCAAAGTAAAAACTAAGCCCTTTATACCTATAATTTATAGTGTAATCTAAAACTACTTCTGCCTGAGTACCACTTATTAAAATATCTACTTGAGCTCTATTTAATAACGCTGGTATTACTTCTTTCGCTCTGCTTAAATGCCCGTTACCTGTACCTTGTATTGCGTATAATATTTTCATGCTTTTAATTTTTAAAATTAAAGTCTTCAACCAATTCTCCAAAAATTTCTTTAGCAGTTTTATCTATAACATCTATTTCATTATTTATTACTTTAAAATCTTCTTTTTTGTAATGAGCATCATTGTATTTATACAAAGACCACTTTTTATTATTATATTCTAACGCTGTTAAATTCTCTATCCAATCACCAGAGTTCAAATACATTACCTCTCCTTCATTTGTAACAATATTTTTAATAACAGGTTGGTGTATATGCCCACAAACAACATAATCAAACTTGTTTTGGATTGCAATATTCGTAGCCGTTTTTTCAAAATTATTTACAAATTTTACAGCAGATTTTACACTGTCTTTAATTTTTTTTGATAATGAAATCTTCCCTTTTCCAAAAAACTCACTAATATTGTTTACCAGTTTATTTATAAGTATTAACAAATCATATCCTTTTGCGCCTAGTTTTGCTAACCATTTTGAATGCTCCATAGTAACATCAAAAACATCTCCGTGAAAAAACCAAGCTTTTTTACCATCCAATTCAAGTACTACTTTGTTTTTTATTGAGAAAGAACTGATTTTAAAATCAATGAATTTTCGAAGCATTTCATCATGATTCCCCGTGATATAATAAATTTCTTTACCTTCAGAAATCCAGCCAATTATATATTTTATCACTTTCATATGTGCTTTTGGCCAATAGCTTTTCTTAAACTGCCAAATGTCAATTATATCTCCATTAAGAATTATGGTTGTAGGATTGATACTTTTGAGGTAGCGTAACAATTCTTTTGCATGACACCCATAAGTACCTAAGTGAACATCTGAAATTACAACAACATCAAGTTTTCTTTTCTTCTTATTTGAATTCACACATCAAAATTTACATTCAAAACTATTTATTGAACTTATTTGGGGTGCAATTAAAGGTATTATTGTAATTTTAATGTTTAGTAATTATTATTAATAAGTTAAAAAACTAAATAATTTTTTTTCCAAGATAAATTAATATATTTCCTTTCTCAATTTTAGAAGAGTCTTTTAATGAGGAAATTATGTGTATTTCATTATTGTTATCTTTTAAAAATAAAGGTACAGCCTGTGGTTCTTTATCAATTTCCTTTAGTAAAGCTATGTAGTGCTCGTTTGAATTTATAGTAACTTCATTTATTAGTGGGAAATCTCGAACAATTTCACTTAAGTTAATATAATCGTCATTATCTATAAATAAATTTTGAACAGGTACTGTGTTGTCTGCTTTCATTTCATCACTTGAAATAAGTCTGTAAGCTCCTTTCTCTCCAAATATTTTAGTGAATTTCTCAATTGCAAATTCATTTACAGAAGCACTTCCGGTGAGTGCTAATAAAAACCCTATATCATTTAATTCTATATTTTCAATCAAATCATCTGAATAAACATTTCCTTCTATGGCTTCTAACCCAAGTGATTTCGCCTTATTTATATGATTTATGTTACTATCTATTAAAACAACTCTTCTGTTATTTTTTTGCAAATACAAAGCTATTAAGCGTGCAAAATTTGACGCACCAATAATAATAATTCCATTAGATGATTTTAAGAATACTCCTGAAATTTTAGCAAATAACCTAGCCGTTGTAGCATTTAATAAAACTGTTCCCAATACAACCATAAACACTAAAGGTGTAATATATTCAGCATCTGGTTCACCTTCCATTGATAACTTCAATCCAAATAAAGAAGCAATACCTGCAGCAACTATACCTCTTGGGCCTACCCAACTTATAAATAATTTTTCATTTAATTTTAATCCTGAATTTATTGTACTAAAAAAAACAGATAAAGGTCTAAGTATCAAAATAATAATTGCAAATAATAACGCTGTTTCCCATCTATACAACAACAACATATCTTTAATATTCATGTTGGCTGCCAAAAGAATAAACAAAATTGATATTAACAAAATACTTAAAGATTCTTTAAAGTATAAGATTTCTTTCAATTCATTTATTTTCATATTTCCAAGTACCATTCCCATAATAACAACAGCTAATAATCCTGATTCATGAGCAAACAAATCTGATAAAACAAATACAGCAAGGACACTAGAGAGAACAATTACATTTAATAAATAATGAGGAATTACTTTAAATTTAATAGCATAAAAGAGTGCATATGCTGATGTAAACCCAATTGAAGTCCCAATAATTATAATTTTACCAAATTCTATAAGAGCTTCTTTTGTATATTCATAACCTTCTCCAACAATTATAAATTCAAAAACTAATACAGATACCAAGGCTCCTATTGGATCTATTAAAATACCTTCCCATTTTAAAACCGCCGACACATCTTTTTTAAGTGGTATATTTCGTAAGATTGGAGCTATTACAGTTGGCCCTGTAACAATAATTAAGGCAGAAAACAAAAAGGAAATTTGCCAACTTAAATTAAATATAAAGTGTGCTGCTATTCCTGCACCAATAAAAGTAATTAGAGAACCAACTGTTATTAGCTTTAAAATAGAAGATCCTACATTTAAAACCTCTTCTTTTTTAAGTGTTAAACCTCCTTCAAATAAAATTATACTAATGGCTAATGAAACAAAATTAAACAAACGTTCACCTGGAAACAAACCTTCTTTTCCATTCCAAACAGGCTCTAATAATTTGGTTCCGTCTACTGTATATAGTGTTGATATTGGGCCTACTAGTAAGCCAATTATAATTAGAGGTAAAATAGCTGGAATTTTAAATTTCCACGCTACCCATTGAGCAATGATTCCTAAAACTATAATTCCTGCTAATTCTAACATATTTTTTCAATTTATGTAGCAATATAATTATAATTTACCATTTATTAAATGATTTTTGGGCCAACATAGCGTTGTAATATTTTACTTGCCCCGTAACTTCATCTCCTAACCAATCAGGTTTTTTAAAAGTTGTATTTACATTTGGCAGTTCAATTTCAGCTACAATAAGCCCTTTATTTTCACCTAAAAATTCATCTACCTCAAAAAAAAGGTTATTGCTAGCCGGAATAATGTATCTTACTTTTTCTATTATTGTATTTTCACAAAGAGCTAATAAACTTTCTGCATCAGTTTTAGAAATTTCTTTTTCCCATTCAAATCGAGAAATCCCTTTATTATCACTAATTCCCTTAACGGTAATAAACCCTTTATTTTCTCTAATTCTAATGCGAACAGTTCGTTCAGGTACTGTTGATAAAAACCCTTGAGCTATGCTATATTTCTTAATAGCTAAATTTTTAAAATCACCTTTAACTAAAAATTTTCGTTCTATTTCAACAGCCATATTAACTCTTTATAATGTTTATCTAAATTTTACTTCCCAAGAAAACACAAAAGAATATATCCAAAAGTAATTTCCTGGATCAAAAGTGATTTCTTGATGAATAATCTCAAACCTTGAGCCCCATAAATTTTTATTGTTTTTAGAAGAAAAATAATATCCTGAATTTAAATTTTGAGATTGTAAATTAATAATTAAATTTTCATTTCCTCCAAAATTAAATCTATCTATTTCAGGAGAATATCCCATTCCAAATGCAACTGAAAAATAATTATCTGCATCTTTTCTGTATTTTCTATAGTTTAAAGTTCCCGATTTACTAATTCCATTATCATTTGGAGTTATGTATGTTCTAAAAGCCCAATAACTATTACCTGTATACCAACCAATAGAGCCAGTATAAATAGTGGTTGTAGAAGTATATTTTAAAGCTCTGAATCCTGCTGAAATTTCAAAACTCTTAGGTAAAGATTTATACAGTTCTGCTCCATATCTATAATCTGGAAATAAAAATGTATTTGCAAATCCAACATTTAAGTAAGCGTATAAGCCTTCTACAATTTTAGGGTATAAATCAACTTCAAATTGCATTCCATTTTCTTGGAATCTTCTGCTAAAATTTACTTTGGCGATTAAACTTCCGTATTTAGTTTGTCTACTGTATTTTAATGTGTGTAATTGCATTGGGTCAAACACTTCAGAATACAAATCAACTGCAGCTCTTAAACCAATAGTATTAAAACTCAATGCATTTATTAAACTATTTTTATAATCTAGTGCTTTTTGATTACTGGGGTTTAATAGAATAACTTGCTCAACTGTTGCCAATGCATCTTCAGGATTCTTTCCATTTTGTTGTGCTTTTGCTTTCAACAATAAAATTTCTTCATTGTTTGGAAAATATTTTAAAGCTGTAGTTGTTAATTCTAATGCTTTAAAAGGAGATTCACTCCACAACTCATTGTTGATAGCTGCAATCCAAGTTGTTTGTCTTTGAGGATCTTTATTTAATACATACATAAATTCTTTTCTTGCTTTTTTATAATTGCTATCCCAAGAGTATGTACTAGCTAAAAAGGCTCTAATATCATGATAATTAGGGTACTTTGTTAAAATAAACAACAAAGAGTCTTGTGCTTGTTTTCTATGCTTATTAAATGCTAACTCTCTAGCTACTTCAAAAGCAGAATCGGGGTTTCCATCAAAAACTTTTTGTTGACCAAATACATGTATTGAACTAAAAATAACGACGATATAAAAAATTAGGATTGATTTTGACATTAGTTTTGGAGTGTATTTTTAAACGATTTATATTCTTTATTTTCGGAATATTTTAGCAACAAACTATCAATAATAAAATTCGATTGTTGTATGTCTTCCATTCTTTTAAGTGCTTTTGCCATTTTAAAACTAACTGATGGATTGGTTATTTCATTTTTTAATGCTTTTTTATAAATGGCAACAGATTTTTTATCTTGGTCTGACCACCAATACAAGTCGAGTAAAGCAACATATCCATCTGAATAATAAGGATTTCTTTTTAATACGTTTAAAAATGCTGCTTCTGCCTTTTTATATTGCCCATTCCAAGCAAAAGTTCTTCCTTTTAACGTTCTCGCATCAGCATGGTTTGGCAATTCATTTAAAATATAATTACATAATAACTGTGCTGTTTTATACTCTTTATTAAATGCTTTTTCTCGGGCAAGAAAAAATATTTGATCATAATTTAACTCTTTAGTTAATTTTTTAATAGTAGCTTTTTCGGTATCCGTAAATTTAAAATTAGGCTTTCTGTAAATATTTAATGAATCTGGATAAATTTTATTTCGTTTGGTTAGGTAGGCATTTATATTTTTAAATTTCTCTAATGAGTCTTTAATTGTTTTTAGAAGCTCGTCTTCTTTCACTTTATAAATTCCAAAATGACTGTTAATTTTGTACAGATCACCTGCTGAATACAAATAATCTTTATACATAAAATCATTAATCTTTCCTTTATAACGCATAAAAGCTATTTGGTGTATATTCCTAAATTGTTTGGCTGTATCTAGGCCTTCACTTATCCAAGACACCTCTTCTATTGGGTTTAAGTTATAATTATTCATTAAAAAAGATACTAAACTTGGGGTAATATCCCAATGCGAAGAAACCGATTTAAATGTAACTGCTTTTTTTAATAATGGACTTGTAATATATAAAGGCACATGAAAACGGCATAATTTATCTTTTTGTGTAATAGGAATTAACCGATGATCACCAGTAATGATAAAAATGGTGTTTTCATATTCTGGTCTTTTTACATACGCTTCCATGAAATTTTTAATAGACGTATCTGTGTACAATAGGCTTGCAAAAATAGCTTTGTTCTCTACTACTTTATCTCTGTCAATTTTTAAAATTTTTTCTGAATTTAAAATACTGTCAACTCTCTTTAAATATTTTTCTTTGTTGGGAAATGAAAATGGCTCATGGTTTGTAAGCGTCATCACTATATCTAATCTTGGTAACTTTTTATTTTGAATTGACTCCAACATTTTTTTAAATATTTCCTCGTCAGGATACCCCCAAGAAAATCCACCTTCATTAGCTGCTGTTTTTTGATACTTTGGGCCATATTTACTTTCATCAATTACATCATCAATTTGATTGTATTCTAAAAAGTTGATTTTCCTGTCAAAACTTGAAGGATCTCCTGAATAATAAGACGTTGTATAGCCATTTGCCTTTAAAATACTAATTAGAGAAATATGAGAAGGTGTGTTATGAATTTCTAAAAATCCTGTATCTCCAAATGGTAAAGAAGCTGTTAAAGATGGTAATATTCCGAAAGTTCTTCCAGTGTTACTTACAAAATTTTCCCAATACAATGATTTTGATATTAATGAATCTAAATATGGTGTAAAACCTGCATAGGTATGATTTCCAACAAATTCACCTCCCAAACCTTCAACCATTATAATTACAATGTTTGGCTTACTTTTTGAAATGTTAAAAAAAGGTTTTAGTACGTCATTTATTTTTGAAGATGATTTAAGTAGAGGGTAATCATCTCTCCCATATAAATTTGCATTTGATTTGTATTTTTCAGTATGGAAGTTTATAATTTCAGTAACTAAATACTGTGTTTTATTTTGAAATAATTCATTTGATGCATCTGCAAATACCAGTTTTAAACTTCCAAAAATTAATATTAACAATATAGAAATAATAAGTACTCTAGAACCATTCAACCATTTTTTTAGGAACCAGTAAACTCCATAAAACAAACCTATTAGTAATAAAAATGGTAGAAATGTATACAGTGATAAAGAAACCGACGATGTTACTGTAGTGTACATATCATTATATGAATACCCTAACAAATCTGCTCCTAAATTAATATGGGTTGTTAAACTATATTTTATTAAAGATGCTTGTATTAATAAAATAATTAAAAATAATACTTGAAAAACTGAAGTCGTATATTTTTTTAAAATAAGGCCAAATAGCCAAAATAGTGGGAAAAAAACTATTCCTAAGAATGTAACTGCCCAAAAATCATTTAAAAGCTTATATACAATAATATTTAATGCCGATAAATTTTTATCATAATCTGTTAAAAGCCATTCAACAAAACTACCAATCCATAATAGAATCAATAGCGTGAATACCAGCTGGAAGTAACTAGTCAATAATTTTGAAATCTTTAGCTTCATATTTACTTATTAATTGTATTTATTTATTAATATTTCCCAAGCCTTTTCTTGTCATTTCTCCCCATTTTTTCTTTTTATTAAAAAAATAATCTAAGTTTCCTCTCACAGCTGCGTATAAAATAAAAGGGTGTAAAACAAAAGGTTCTAACAAACTTATAATTATTAATTTTAAGCCTGTTTTTTTCTTTTTGTATTGATGGTAAGTTAACTCTTCTGAAAAAATAGCTCCCAATGATAACAGTATTGTAAATAAGTAGGCCAAAATAAAAAATGCCAATGCATAATCCCATTTCACTTCATTTAGTGCAATTAAAATTCCAAAATAAATAATCCCTATAACTTCAATAACTGGTGCAAAACGTTCAAAAATTAGCCAATAAGGATAACTTAACAACCCTAAGTTTCTATAATTAGGATTAAAGCCAATTTTACGGTGTTTTCTTAAAACTTCAATAGTTCCTCTAGTCCATCTATTACGTTGTGAAATAAATATTTTATAATTATCAGGAGCTTCAGTCCAACATAGTGGGTCTGGAATATAAGCAACCTTATAGTTTACTTTTTCTTCTTCTAAATATCTTCGTATTCGTACAATTATTTCCATGTCTTCACCCACTGTTGAGGTATCATACCCTCCAACTTCAATAGCAATTTTTTTATCGAACATACCAAATGCCCCCGAAATAACAAGCAATCCATTTAACCTACTCCAAGCCATTCTTCCCAATAAAAATGATCTTAAATATTCTAGTATTTGCGCTTTTTCAATAAGCTTTGTTGGTAAATTTACATCCATTAATTTACCATCTTTGATAATACTGCTATTTGCAATTCTAATAACTCCTCCTGTAGCTACAACTCTTTTTTCTGTTGCTTCTAAAAAAGGTTTTACCATTTTTTGTAAAGCATCTTCTAATAATAGACAATCCACATCAATACAGGCAACATACCTACTATTACTAATATTTAAGCCCATATTTAGCGCGTCTGCTTTTCCTCCATTCTCCTTATCAACCACAATTAGTTTTTCAAATGCTGGATTGGTTGATTTAAAAACTCCTTTGCGAAGTGGTTGCGTACTTATTTGTTGATTTATTAAATAATTAACATTAACCAAGTCATACGCCTCTATAAGTTTTTCTAAACTGTTGTCTTTACTACCATCATTTACAATAATTACATCATAATTAACATAGTGATTAGATAGTAACGATCTAACATTTTCAACAATATTTAAACTTTCATTGAATGCTGGTGCTATTATTGAAATTGAAGGAGCTGCATCAGATGAAAGTATTTTTTTATAGTTAACAAAACTATTTTTTTTAAAATATTCAATAGTTTCAAAAGCCGATATTATTGATAAAATTATATAAGACGAAATAGCTAAAAAAGCATAGCCAAAAAACAAATAATGAATTACCTGTATAATACCATTTAATGTGGTTGTATTCATATATTAATTTTTTTGGACGAAATTTAACACCTTTGTATTTTTAAATGCCGTTTTGCTGGTAAACAGTTGAGAAAAAGTATTTTTATTTATAGATTTTAACATTTTTAAGGCTGCTAGTTGAATTTCAAAATTGTTGTTATAAATATTTTCTGTTATAAATTTTTCATCTGATGGTTCAAAAATATTTTCTAACATTTTAAAAATAGCAATTTGCTCCTCTTCACTATAACTTTTGAAATTGGTTTTTAAAATAGGTTTAACATCTGTCACTTGTAAATGAGTTAAAACCAAAATAACTTGTAATCTTATTTTCTGATTTTCATGGTTCATTAATTGCATTAATGTGTCAACATTTTCATATTTATTATACATTTTAGCTAATTTTAAGGCAAACATAACCACCGAATCATTTTTAGATATTAACCAATCTGTAATTTCCGGAATTTCCTGATTTTCAAGATGTTTTAGTTCTTCTAGCAATTCAATTTGATCCCATTCAGATAAATATGATTCTAAACTAGACAAAAATTTAAGTCCTCCAAAATGGAATAAACTAACCAAATATAGTTGTACTTCTTTTTGTACCTCTTTTTTAGGATGATTCATTAATTTTTTAATCTCTGAATATGCTGCTTTTACCTTAAACTGAGTTAGTTCTTTTATTCCCTTGGCTATTTCGTACCAATTTTTACTTTTTAATTGTTGATAGGCAAACTCTTTTAGATTTGATTGTAAATAAATATGTTGAATGTTTTTTTCAATTTCACCTGAAATTTCATTTTTTAACTTTAGTAAAGTTTCAATAATAATTTTTCTATTAAAATCAACATTAATTTCAGTGTTAATTATATTTATGAATTCATCCTCTTGGTAACTAGCATTATCTCCATCAGGTTCATTAAACAAAAAGGATAATAGTAAGGTTTCGTATTTTTTTTTATACTCTTCCTTTAAAACTTCTTTTTTTCTTAACGAGTTCCTTAAAATTTTCAAATAAATTACAAAAATAACTACAAGAAAGCTCAAAAAGCTACTCACTATCCATACTAATTGCAATAAGAATGGTAATTGCTGAAAATAGTTTTGAATAATTTTAAATGTTTCCAAGTTAATTTTATTATTAGGTTACAACAACAAACGTTTAATTCTAATTGTTAACTCATTGGGACTAAAAGGTTTTGCCATAAAATCACTGGCTCCTAAATTAAATGCTTTTAACACCATTTCCTCTTGTCCTGCTGCAGAAAAAACAATAATTTTGGTTTCTAAATTTAATTTATTTCTAACATGGCTTATCACTTCTAATCCACTTACAAAAGGCATCATTATATCTGTTAAAATTAAATTTGGGTTGTGTTTTTCTATAAGCTCTATGGCTTTCTTCCCGTCTTCAGCTACTAAAACTTCATATCCTTCTTTTTCTAACTTAAACTTTAACAGCAATGAAAGTGTAGAATTATCTTCTGCTAAAACAATCTTTTTTTTATTGTTCATCTTTTAATAATTTTAGTTCTGTTAATAATTCAGTTTTAACATCTTTAAGTATTTCATTACATAAGTTAATACGCTCATCAACATTATTCAATTGTTGTTTTTCTCTAAATCTATTTACAAGGTCATGAATTACTTGATCTAACTTTGAAATTCCAAACATCCTTATGCTTGGTTTAATTTTATGTGTAGCTTCATGCAAAAGTTTCCAGTTTTTACTTCTAAATCCTTTATCTAATATTTCTAAAAACTCATCAATATCATTTATAAAAGACTCTATTAATAATGCTAAAATAGAGCTTTCGTTCATTGTTTCTTCTCTAATAAATTTTAAGTCTATATACTTTTTAGATTTAGGTTTAATTTGTTTTTCAATGTTTTCAGGATTTTTATCATTATTTTCTTCAGTAATTTTCCCATATTTTTTTAACAACTTGTAAACTTCAGCAGGTTTAAAAGGTTTAAAAATATAATCATCCATACCCGCATTTATGGCTCTTTTAATGTCATTTTTAGAGGTATAAGCAGTCATGGCAATTACTGGTATTTTAGATACTTGTTCAGAAATATCATTTTTAATAATTTTTGTTGCTTCATAACCATCCATAATAGGCATTTGAATATCCATTAAAATAACATCGTATAATTTTTGTTGGGTTTTTTTCACACCTTCTATCCCGTTATTTGCAAGATCAACATTGCATCCCCATCTTTTTAGCCTAGTTTTACCAAGCAGTTGATTTGTTTTATTATCATCTACCAATAAAATATTTAAGTTCAATGGTTTATCCATAGCTAAATCTTCTTCATGCTCTTCAACTTTTGTTTTACTAGAGCTTTTTTGCAGTGGTAATGTAAATTTAAAAACACTTCCTTTTCCAAATTTACTTTCAACTGTAATTTGCCCACTTAATAAGCTAACTAATTTTTTTACAATTGTAAGTCCCAAACCTGTACCTCCATAAATTCTAGAAGTATCACTTTTTGCCTGTGTGAATGCTCCAAATACCGTATTTATTTTATTCGAAACTATGCCAATACCTGTATCTTGAATTTCAAAAAAAACTGTTGTACTCTTTGTTGACTCTTTTAGTTGTTTAACCGAAACAGTTACTGATCCTTTATTTGTGAATTTAATAGCATTTCCAATTAAGTTTAGAAGTATTTGCCCTAATCTGGTAGGGTCTCCAACAACTTCTTTTGGTGTGTTTGAATCAATCTCCAAGTTTAAAGAAATATTTTTCTCACGAGCTTTTATTTTCATAAGTCTAACAACTTCATTTAATTGTTTATGTAAATTAAATGGAATTACTTCAATTTCTAATTTTCCTGATTCTAATTTTGAAAGGTCTAAAACATCATTAATTAGAGAAAGTAAAATTTCTCCTGAGTTTTGCATTGTTTCTAAATGTAACTTTTGTTCTGTGGTTAGTTTTGTTTCAAGTAATAAATCTGTGAATCCAATAATTGCATTAAGTGGGGTTCTAATTTCATGACTCATATTTGCTAAAAATTCATTTTTAACTTTTAATGACTCTTCAGCAGATTCTTTAGCTTTTTTTAATTCAATATCTGTTAATATCCTATCTGTAATATCCGTTCCAACAGAAATATAAGTATCGTTTACGCCTTTTGATATGTGCCATTCTATCCATTTATATTCTCCGTTACGTGCTTTAATTTTTCGTTTAGATATATCAACAAAATTTTTTATACTGAAATTGACATAATTATTAATTGCTTCTTTAGTTTTGATTGCTTCTTGTTTATTATCGTAAGTAACATCCCACCATTTATCTCCCATAATTTCTTCAACTTCATATCCTAACATTTTTTTTACTGAGGGTGATGAGTAAATAATTTCATCTTTATTATTACTAACCATAACAAGAGAATTAATATTCTCTAAAATTTTATCTGATTGTATTTTTGATGCTTCTTTCTTTTTCCAATAAGTAATATCTGTTCCTACAGAAACTATTTCATTATCACTTAAAGAGTCTCTCCACTCAATCCATTTTACATTCCCGTTTTCACATTTTAATTTTCTTCGATATGGCGTTGGATTAAATTCTCTTTTTCCAGATATAGTTTCTTTTATTTTATCTCTAAATAATTTGCTTTTTTCTTTTGAAAAAAAAGTTAAACTCCACCACTGTTTACCTAATAGTTTCTTAGATTTATAACCAATAAGTTTTTCTGTTGTTGGGGAAATATAGGTTACTTCACCTTTTCTATTATATGAAATCACTAATATATCAGCTTCATTTAATAGCAAATTAGAAATTGTTGAATTTTCTATTTCTTTGTTTTTTATTTTCACTATTTCACTTTATTTAAAGATACTTTTTTATTCTTTATTTTTACAATGTAGATTAAATTTTCATTCATCTACTGTTTTTATTTTTAGTAAAACATTTAGAATTAAAATAACTGAACTAATTTTGATATAAATTTAAATTCTATCATTATAAATATAATAATTTATTTGAGTTTTTAAGTAATTATTAATTCAAGTTATAAAGTTTTATTTCACAAAAGTTTATAACTAGAAAAAGCCACTTAAAAAAGTGGCTTTTAATGAAATTAAATTAAACTAAAGAGGGGTCTCTAAATACGTTCAAACACTAAATTACTCTCTTCATTTCCTGAGTCGTCTAAATTATTTACCTCAACTCTAGTATTTTTAATATCAACCGCTAACCAATTTTTATTAAATTTATTAAAGGGCATGTTTTCGCCAAAGTTTAATTCTAGTTTTAGCTTTTCATCTTCATAAAAAACAGACCAACTCCCTTCTATTGTATTATCTCCTTTAGTTGCAGTTACTAAAGAATTATTTTTAAAATCTATAACAAAATCATTATAATTTGTGATTTCATTTTGTCCTTCATAATTAAAATTAGCAACCAACCAAGTTCCTTCACTTAATATATTTATTAATTCGGTTTTACTATCATTTTCCTCGTTATCATTATCATCACATACTATCTCCAATGTTAGTCTATTTTGGTTTGATCGCAAATCTATTTCATTATCATCATTCATTTCGTAAACCATCCAATTGAATGAAAAATCTGGGTAGTCTTCAAAATAAATATTGATGTATTTCCCTGCTTGAGAATTATTTCCCATACCCATACCGTCTTGCGATGTTATAAGTTCCCATGTTCCATATATATAATCTCCTGCAATAATAGTTACAACAGTTCCATCTTCTAAAAATGTAAATATAAAATCTGTGTACTGCGCTGTTATATCAATATCGTCTATAATTATTTTGTGAATATTCCAGCTACAGGTTTGCAATAATTCAGAAATTTGATTTTCTGTGCAATGCATACAATCATCATCATCATAATCATTATCATCATCTTCATCGCACATAAATTCAGCATCTTCCATTAAGCTACCCATTTCTTCCATATTGTTGACTATTTCTTCAGTACCATCATAAAGTTTCATTGTAATTGGAAAATTGATTGAAATTATGTTACCATCACCTAAATGATTTACAAGAGCGTAAAACTGCATGTCATTAGTAACTACAACTGTTTCAATTAGTTGACTGTTAGCGTCATATTTTGATAATGTAATGGGGTATACAAAATCTAAACATTCAATATCATCATCTATTTCGTTTTCATTACCACATTCACTGGCTAAATTTTGTAATTCTTCAATAGTATTGACTGTAATTTCTGTATAATCACTTAAAGTAATTACAATTGGAAATACTATTTGTAAAATATCATCATCATCTTCAAATTCATCAAAAATTTGCTCAATAAGTTCAAAATCTGATTCATTTTCAATAGCAATTTCTACGCCATTTGCTAAAACTGTTACCGGTAAACTTACGGTTATACAACTTGCTTTATCAATGATATTATCTTTTGAACCATCTTGAGAAACGGTACGCTGTACTAGAGTGGCTACTTCAGATGCAGCATTTAAGGTTTCACTTTCAGAAGATTGTTCTATACTGTTAATTTCGGTTTGACAAGAAATAAAAACAATAATACTTAAGCTTAATAGTAAAAATTTGCTGATTGTTTTCATAATTAAATGTTTGTGTTTATATATGTAACATTTTAAACTTAAGTTACCCTACCTTAAAATTAAAAAAATCTTCCAATACATTTGTACTGGAAGATTATTAATTCAAAATAATTATTGTTTATACCCCTCAAAATGGTAATCCATGCCATTTACTTTAAAGGTATAATCAAATGAGTTTTGGCTCATATCAAATCCTCCAAAATGTTCATCACCTTGTTTGTGTTCATCGTTTAAATGTTGCATCCATTCATTTTCACTTCCCATCATTCCTCCATTCATCTCCCTATCCCCTTCCATATGTCCGTACATTCCTTCAAAATCGCTTCCTGTTAAACACACCTTAATATCTTCATTATCTCTAAATAAATCTAACGTTTGGGTTGTGTCAAAATTGTCATTGTAGCAATGCACTTGAATTTCATTACCATTCATTGTTATTTCTACAGTTGCTTGGCTTGTTGTTTCTGTAACAGATTTGGTATTAGATTTTCCTGCTACGTTTGTTGAAAGAGTTCCTTCGTAGATTCCTGCAACATCATTAAAACTTAAATCATCATTCTTATCACAAGAAATAAATAGTAATAAAAAGAAATTTAGATAAAGTAATTTGCTTATAATTTTCATAATTTATATAATTTGTGTGTTATTAATACTCTTGTAACAATCTACTTTAAAAATACCCTACCTTATTTTTAAAAATTTTATCTTTGCGTTTAATTTTAATAAATCTCCAATTAATATTAATGGATATTAACAAGAATAATAATTATTGTGATGAAAAAATATTTAGTGATTTTTTTATAAATCACTCTAAATTATTAAACAATTATATATTCTATAAATGTGGTAATTCTAATTTAGCAAGTGACATTGTTCAAGATGCTTTTCTTAAGTTTTGGAGTAATTGTAAAAAAGTAATTCCGGGAAAAGCCAAATCTTTTCTATATACTATTGCCAATAATTTATTTTTAAATGAATATTCTAAAAGCAACGTTGTACTTACCTTTAAAAACTCTCAAACAAAAAATTACACCAATGAATCTCCTGAGTTTTTATTAGAAGAAAAAGAGTTTGGCATAAAGTTACAACGTGCAATATCAAATTTATCTGAAGCTCAACGAATAGCCTTCTTAATGAATAGAATTGACGGTAAAAAATACAAAGAAATTGCTGAAATTTTAGAGATTTCAGTAAAAGCAGTAGAGAAAAGAATTCACAATGCACTGTTAAATTTAAGGAGTGAAATAGAAAATTTATAAAATTAAGGTAGGGTATTTTTAAAATTGACTGTTATACGTATAATGAAAGGTATGAAAGAAAATAATTTTTTAGCCAAATGGCTTGCAAACGAAATTTCAGAAACTGAACTTAAAAAATATTTAAGTGAAGACGAGGTACGTACCTACAAAAAAATTGTTTCCCATTCAAATAAACTTGAAGCACCTGTTTTTAATGCTGAAGAAGCGCTAAAAAAATTAAATTTAAAGAATTCTAAAACAAAGGTAAGAAGATTAAACTTTCCGAAATTTATATACAAAGTAGCAGCAATTATTATTGTTGTTGTTTCTTCTTACTATTTTATTGGTAATCGCTCACAAAACTATACAACCTCTTTTGCTCAGAAAATCACTTTTAATTTACCAGATAAGTCCATTGTAAATTTAAATGCCGATTCAGAGATAAAATATAAAATACGCAACTGGAAAAATAATAGAAATTTATCTTTAAAAGGTGAAGCTTATTTTAAAGTTGCAAAAGGCTCTAAATTTACTGTAAAAACGGCACTCGGAAATGTAACCGTACTTGGAACACAATTTAATGTTGTAGCTAGAAATAATTATTTCGAAGTTATTTGCTATGAAGGTTTAGTTAGTGCTACTTATAAAAATAACACCATTAAGATTCCTGCTGGAAGCTCTTTTAAAGTCATAAATTCTAAAACTAAGTTTGAAAAAACCATTACAGACTTAAGCCCATCGTGGATTCAAAACAATAGCTCATTTAAAAGTATGCCTTACTGGTATGTAGTTAATGAACTTGAAAGACAATACAATATATCTATTGAGTTTGACAATACACTTTCAAAAAACTTATTTACAGGTAACTTTACACATAACAATTTAAAAAATGCTTTAAAAGCTATTACCATTCCTTTTAATTTAAATTATACCTTTGTAACAAATAATAAGGTTCGTTTAAATTAATAATGAAATTTTTAAAACAATTTTTTTTAATTACTTTATGCTTTTTTTATACCGTTTGCAATTACTCTCAAACCCCTAATAAAAAAGCTCATCCTCTTTTGGATGTTCTAATTGTTGCTGAAAAACAGTATAACATTACCTTTACTTACGCAGATAAAACGGTTGAAAATTTTGAAATAATCCCGTACAGTACAGCTCTAAACTTAAAGGAAGCTATTTCTTATTTGAAAAATGCTACAAAATTAAACTTCACTTTTTTAACCTCAAATAATATTTTAATTAATAGCAAAACTGCAGGAATTAAAATTTGTGGAAACTTATTTGATGTTAATTCTCAAATTTTCATTGACAATGCACATGTTGCTGTTTTAAACACAAATGTTAGTACCGTTTCTAATGCTAAAGGTTATTTTGAATTACCTGAAATTGATGGAAACGACATTGTAGAAATAAGTCATATTTCATACGCTACCGTTTATTTAAATTCAACTGATTTTATTAAAAAAAATAAATGCTTAATTATCCCTTTAACTCAAAAGGTTGAACAACTCAATGAAGTAATTTTAACAAATTATTTAACCTCTGGTATAACTGTAAAAACAAATAACACAATTAACCTAAATACTGAAAAATTTGGTATTTTACCTGGCCTTATTGAACCTGATGTACTACATAAAATTCAATCAATTCCAGGGATTAGCAGTGTTAATGAAACTATTTCAACTATCAACATTAGAGGTGGTACAAATGATCAAAATTTACTTATTTGGGATGGTATTAAAATGTATCATTCAGGTCATTTTTTTGGTTTAATTTCAGCTTTCAACCCCTATTTAATAGAGGATGTTACAATTATTAAAAATGGTACTAGCTCACAATATAACGATGGTGTTTCTGGCACAGTAGATATGAAATCTATAAATGATATTAAAGAAAAACCGTTTGGTGGAGCTGGGTTTAATCTTTTAAGTGTTGATGCTTACGGACAAGTTCCTATTTCAAAAAAAGTAGCCATACAATTCTCAGGAAGACGCTCTGTAACCGATTTATTTAGCACTCCTACTTTTGAACAATACTTTAATCGTATATTTCAAGATTCTAAAATTTCTACCCAACTTAATATTAATAATACCGATGTTAAAACGGCTTCTAATTTTAATTTTTATGATTATAATTTAAAGTTCTTGTACAATATTAACAAACAACACAAATTTAGGTTTAACTTATTAAAGGTTGAAAACAATTTAGATTACAATGAAACGTTAAAAAATGAAACATTAAATGAATCTAAAACAAGTACTCTACAGCAAAAAAACTTAGCCTTTGGTGCTAAACTTTCTAGCAAATGGGGCAAAAAGTTTAAAACACTTCTAAATATATATTACACAAAATATAATATAAAAGCATCTAATTACACCTTATTAACTGAACAACGTTTACTACAAAATAATGAAGTATTAGAAACAGGTGTTAAATTAAACACTTATTACCAACCAACTAAAAATATTAAAATTTTAACTGGCTATCATTTTTATGAATTAGGTATTTCAAATGCTGAAGATGTAAACCTTCCCTTATACATAAGAATCCTAAAATCTGTTATTAGAAATCATTCTTTATATAGTGAGCTAAACTATATTTCAACCAATAATAAAACTTTTATTAATAGTGGTTTTAGACTTAATTATATTGAAAAATTTGGAGTTTTCATTCCTGAACCAAGAATTCAGGCATTACACAAAGTAAATTCAAATTTATCATTAAAATTTGCGGGTGAATTTAAAAGTCAAAATGCCACTCAAGTAATTGATTTACAAGAAGATTTTTTAGGCGTTGAAAAAAACAGATGGATATTGGCCGATAATGAATCAATACCAATTATAAAAAGTAAACAAGCATCTATAGGCATTAATTATAAAAAAAATAGTTTTTTTATTGATATAGAAGGGTTTTACAAATACGTTAACGGTATAACAACTGCTAACCAAGGTTTTCAAAATCAAAATCAATTTATCAAAACTTCGGGTAGTTACACCGTTAACGGAATAGAGTTTTTAATAAATAAAAAAACAGAGGCCTTTAGCACTTGGCTAGGCTATACTTTTAACAATAATAATTATAATTTTAGCGAACTCACCCCTGCAAACTTCCCAAATAATTTAGATATAAAACACAGTATTTCTATGGGTAATACATATACTTATAAAAAATTAGATATAGCAATTGGCTTACTTTGGAGAACAGGAAAACCACTTACAACACCGCTTAGTGATAACTCAATTTCTTTTGATGGAGTTAGCAATTATATTAATTATAATAAGCCTAATAGCAATCGGCTTCCAAATTATTTTCGAGTAGATTTTTCATCTACCTATAAGTTCAAATTGAGTAAAACTATAAATGGTATGACTGGAGTTTCAATTCTTAATATACTCAACAATAAAAATATCTTAAACAGATATTACAAAATAAATGCTGAAAACAGTATAAGTGCTGTTAATAATAACTCAATAGGTTTAACTCCAAATTTCACCTTTAGAATTTCATTTTAACTAACTAATAATTTTTAGTAGCTCCACCAGGACTCGAACCTGGATCTAAAGTTTAGGAAACTTCTATTCTATCCCTTGAACTATGGAGCCAAAATAAAACAAAATTTAAAAAAGGGAGCCTTGGAGGCTCCCTTTTTTACTACTAACTAAAAAAATCAAAAACTCACCACTTAAAAATCTATTAAGTAATGAATAAGTGCTGTAAAAGTAGTATGAATTTTTGATTAAATTAATGACATTTATCATTCTAATAGTAAATAATTTGTAATTCTCAATTTATGTTTTTTCTCTAAAAATATTTAAAATCTCATTTTTAGTAAAAAAAGCACTTGCACTAAATGTTTTACTTATTAAATTATTCTGTTTAATTTTAAGCATTTTTTTTCCCTTAATCCTTTTAAATTCAAACTTTATAATAGTATCATTGTTAGTTTTAACTATTACTTGATGGTCATTTACAGCATCAAAACCATCAACAATAATATTATAAATAGTATTTTTATTAGGAAAATGAAACGACTTGTTATTAAAACTTTCTGAATTCAAATCTGAATAAACTAACAAAAATTGATTATTTGATTTTAGAAGTTTTATTGAATGATTTTTACTTTTAACACTCCCTATTTCTTGACCATAACTAGACAGAGAAAGTAGAAACATAAAAATTAAAATTCGTGTCATATTCAATGATTTAAAATATGGGGTTTGGGAAAATTATACAAAGGGCAAAAAAGACTTACGTTACTGTAAGTCTTTTTCTTTTGCTCCCCCTCTTGGACTCGAACCAAGGACCCTCTGATTAACAGTCAGATGCTCTAACCAACTGAGCTAAGGAGGAATTTATTCTCTTTTGCGAGTGCAAATATACAAGGTTTTAAACTTTTTGCAAGATTTTTATGAAAAAAAAGCATTCTTTTATGCTATTTTTTTTTTGATTTAGCTAACTCACTAAGTACGAAACATTAAAAACTTCTATTAAGAATCATCTTTTATTGTTGAGTTTTCAATATTTGCTTAAAAAAGCATTAAAAAAACTACATTTTTAACAAAATTCGTTAATTCGTATTAAAAAAATAATATCTACAATAAAGCTTTTAATAAAAACAATAGTTATTGTAAAAATTGTATTTTAGCCACAACTAAATAAATCACAGACATCTAATAAAAACATGGACAAGTTTTCATTCTTAAATACCATACATACAGGATATATTTCCGATTTATATGATACGTATTTAATAAACCCTGACACCTTAGAACCTAGTTGGAAAAGTTTTTTTCAAGGCTATGATTTTGCCAATGAAAAATATTCATCAACCAATGAAGAAACTAATTTTAAGGTTCCTAAAAATGTGTTGAAGGAATTTAAAGTCCTCGACTTAATTAATGGGTATAGAACAAGAGGGCACTTATTCACCAAAACAAATCCTGTTCGTGAACGGCGTAAATACGAACCAACACTCGCAATTGAAAATTTTGGATTATCTAAAGAAGATTTAGATATTGTTTTTGACGCAGGAAGCAGCATTGGAACAGGTAAAGCTACTTTACGTGAAATTATTAAACATCTTGAAACTGTTTATTGTGATTCTATAGGTGTTGAGTATATGTATATTCGGAATCCTGAAGAAATTAAATGGATTCAAAAACAACTAAATAAAAATTCTAACCTTCCTAACTATTCTAATGAATCTAAAAAATATATATTAAAAAAGTTAACGCAAGCAGTAACATTTGAGAATTTTTTACAAACAAAATACGTTGGTCAAAAACGCTTCTCTTTAGAAGGTGGAGAAACTTTAATCCCTGCAATAAGTGCTGTTATAAGAAATGCTGCAGAAATTTATGATGCCGATGAATTTGTATTAGGAATGGCGCACAGAGGCCGTTTAAATACACTTACCAATATTTTTAGAAAACCAATACGTGATGTTTTTAGTGAATTTGAAGGCAAAGATTTTGAAGAGAAAGATTTTGATGGTGATGTAAAATATCACTTAGGTTTAACAACAACTAAAATATTAAAAAACAATAAGGAACTTAAAATGAATTTAGTTCCAAATCCCTCTCATTTAGAAACTGTAGCTGCAGTAGCCGAAGGTATATCACGTGCCAAAATTGACAAAGTATACAATGGTGATAATTCAAAATTATTACCAATAATTGTACATGGAGATGCCGCAATAGCAGGGCAAGGTCTTGTTTATGAAGTTACTCAAATGAGTAAACTAAATGGGTATTCTACTGGTGGTACTATTCATATTGTAATTAACAATCAAATTGGTTTTACTACCAACTATTTAGATGCGCGTTCAAGTACTTATTGTACTGATGTTGCTAAGGTTACTTTATCTCCAGTTTTACACGTAAATGCAGATGATGTTGAAGCCGTTGTTCATGCTATGGAAATGGCTTTAGATTTTAGAATGAAATTTAAGCGTGATATTTTTATAGACTTATTAGGTTATAGAAAGTACGGGCATAATGAAGGTGATGAACCCCGATTTACACAACCAAACTTATATAAAGCAATTTCAAAACATTCTAACCCAAGAGATATTTATGCTCAAAGGTTAATAAAAGAGGGGATTATTGATACTGCTTATTTAAATAATTCTATTGCTGAATTCAAAAACTTATTAGAAGAAGAATATCAACATTCTAAAAAAGTTAAAACTTCAAAAGTTCGTGAATTTATGCAAGATACTTGGAAAGGTTTTACCCGAAGAGATTTAAATGCTATGCTAGTTTCAGTAGATACAACCTATCCTGAATCAAAATTAAAAGACATTGCAAAGAAAGTATCTACAATTCCAACAGGTGTTAAATTTTTACGAAAAGCTGAAAAGATTTTACGTGACAGAAATAAAATGGTTTTTGAAATCAATAAAATTGACTGGGGAATGGGGGAAACTTTAGCTTATGGTAGTTTGCTTAAAGAAGGTTTTGATGTTCGTATTTCTGGTCAAGATGTTGAACGTGGCACATTTAGTCATCGTCACGCCATATTACGAGATGAAATTTCTGAAGAACGCATTAACTTATTAAATAAATTAGATGATAAACAAGGGGAAATGAATATTTACAATTCCTTATTATCAGAATACGGCGTACTTGGTTTTGATTATGGCTATGCAATGGCAAATCCAAATACACTAACCATTTGGGAAGCTCAATTTGGCGATTTTAGTAATGGTGCCCAAATTATTTTTGATCAGTATTTATCGGCTGCCGAAGATAAGTGGAAACTACAAAATGGTATTGTGGTGTTGCTTCCTCACGGTTATGAAGGGCAAGGTTCTGAACATTCATCAGCACGTATGGAACGATTTTTACAATTATGCGCTATTGATAATATGATTGTGGCAGACTGTACCACACCTGCTAACTTTTATCACCTGTTACGTCGCCAAATGAAACGTGATTACAGAAAACCTTTAATTGTATTTACACCTAAAAGTTTGTTGCGCCATCCGTTGGCCGTATCCTCACTAAATGAATTTTCAGAAGGAAATTTTCAAGAAGTAATTGATGATACAATTGAAGCAAAAAACATTACCAAACTAGTATTTTGTACTGGGAAATTTTATTACGATTTGTTAGCAGAGCGTAACAAATTAGAACGAAATGATGTTGCATTCATAAGAATTGAACAATTATTTCCGTTACATTTAGATAAATTACAAAAAATAATTGATAAATATACAAACGTTAAAAATTATGTTTGGGCACAAGAAGAACCTGAAAATATGGGCGCTTGGAGTTTTATGTTACAACGCTTTAGGTTAGTACCCCTTGAGGTAGCTTCGCAACCATTTTATGCTGTACCTGCTGCAGGTTCAGCGGCAAGGTTTAAAAGAAGACACCAACGTATTATTGATAAAGTATTTAAAACTAACTAATAAAAATTCGTCTAATAGGACAAAAAATTAATAAGATGATTTTAGAAATGAAAGTTCCCTCACCGGGAGAGTCTATTACAGAAGTAGAAATTGCAACTTGGCTAGTTGAGGATGGAGATTATGTTGAAAAAGATCAACCAATTGCCGAAGTTGATTCAGACAAAGCAACCTTAGAATTACCTGCTGAAGAAAGTGGTATTATTACTTTAAAAGCTGAAGAAGGTGATGCGGTTGAAGTTGGCGCAGTAGTATGTTTAATAGATTTAGACGGCAAAAAACCTGCTGCTAGTGAACAATCTTCCGTAAGCAATGAAAAGTCAATTGAAAAGAATAAAGAAAAAGTTGTCACTTCAAGCTCCGTAGAAAATACTTATGCTAGTGGAACAGCTTCTCCTGCTGCCAAAAAAATTCTTGATGAAAAAGGGATAACTCCTTCAGAAGTTAAAGGAACAGGACGCGATGGCAGAATTACAAAAGATGATGCTGTAAATGCAATACCAAGTATGGGTACTCCTAGAGGCGGAACACGTAGTTCAGAACGTAAAAAAATGTCTATGCTTCGCAGAAAAGTAGCGCAACGTTTAGTAGCTGTAAAAAATGAAACTGCTATGCTTACTACTTTTAATGAAGTAGATATGAAACCTATTTTTGATTTAAGAACAGCATATAAAGAACTCTTTAAAACAAAGCATGGAGTTGGTTTAGGATTTATGAGTTTCTTTACTTTAGCTGTTGTTAGAGCTTTAAAATTATATCCTGATGTAAATTCAATGATTGACGGAGATTATAAAATAATGCATGATTTTCAAGATATTTCAATTGCAGTTTCTGGACCAAAAGGATTGATGGTTCCTGTAATTAGAAACGCTGAAAACTTAACATTTAGAGGTGTAGAAAGCGAAGTTAAACGTTTGGCTTTAAGAGCACGTGACGGACAAATTACAGTTGATGAAATGACTGGAGGTACTTTTACCATTACAAACGGAGGCGTGTTTGGTTCTATGCTATCTACTCCTATTATTAACCCTCCACAAAGTGGTATTTTAGGAATGCACAATATTGTTGAGCGACCTGTAGCTGTAAATGGGGAAGTTGTTATAAGACCAATTATGTATGTTGCACTTTCTTATGATCACCGAGTTATTGACGGAAGAGAATCCGTTGGGTTTTTGGTTGCTGTAAAAGAAGCCTTAGAAAATCCTATTGAAATATTAATGGATAATAATATTAAAAAAGCATTAGAATTATAGCCGCTATTAATTTTTATAATATCTCTTAAAAGCCAAGCAAAATTGCTTGGCTTTTTTTATAAAGTTGATAAAAATCATTTTTATTTAGTCTAAATAAGAATAATTTTGTATCAAATTAAAAAAATAATGCAAAATATTAACTATCTTTTATTTATACTTCTTTTTTACAAACACACTTTAAATGCTCAAACGGTAGAACCGTCAAAAGGTATTGATAAAAACAAGTTTCAAATAGAACTAGAATCTATATACTCTATTGATAAAAAAGAAAATAATGGCTTGTCTAAATCAATAAGCACACCAAATTTTTTATTCAGGTATGGTTTTTTAAAAAATATAGAATTACAAATAGCAATACCAATTATAAAGGAAAAATATTATGAAGAAAATGAACTTGTATATGCTACACATAAATTTGATGACACTCAACTTGGATTTTCTGTAAATCTATGGAATCAAAAAAAATGGCTGCCTGAAGCAGCTTTTATGACACGAATTTATCTTCATTACTTATCAAATCTCAATTTTAATTACGTTGGACAAACTTTTTCCTTAAATTTATCAAATACACTTACTAAAAAATTAAATTTAAATTACAATATTGGTTATGCATTTGAAAAAAACACCCAATTATCAAGTTTTATTATTACCAATTTAACATATAAACTGTTTTTAAAAGGCCTAATATTTTTAGAGTTTTCTGGAAATAATACAAAAACTCATAATTTTTTACAAAACATTACTACTGGTTTAAGTTATAATATAGAAGAGTCATTAACTCTAGATTTTTCAATAGCAAAGGGTTTAAATCATAGTTTATTTTATACAGGTGCAAGAGCAACTTGGATAATCAACACTAAATAAAACTAAAATTTATACACCTTCTTTTTTAAATACAGTCGATGCTTTTTATAATCAATAATTGCTTTTCCTTTTTCCAATATATCTGCACCAATAATCCCATCAACTGGTTTTGCCTTATGTTCAGTTAAAGCATTATTTACGTGTGCTAAATCTAGTAATACAATTGTAAAATTGTGAAATTCCCATTTTTTGATTTTTAAATCATTTTTATTGGAAACTTTAGTATCCATTCCTGTAGCCCCAGCACCAGCAGCTTTAGTTTCTGAATCTTCTACTTTCAATTTAAATTTTTCAGCTAATTTAATATCAACACAAGAATTTGAGGCTCCGGTATCTAAAATAAACCGTCCTTTAACACCATTTAATGTTGCTTTTAATTCAAAATGATTTGTATTTATTTTTTTTAGTTTTATTCTAGTATAGCCTTTTCTTAAAAGAATTTTATTTAAATTCATGCATCAATTATTTTTGCCAAATCTACCATTTTTTAACAGAAAATAACCTCCTATTAAAATGAATCCCAATAGTAAAATCCATAAATAATTATAACTGGTATTATTTTTGGAAGTTGTTTCTCCAATATACACAAAACTTGCCCAATAGTAAGGCGATTTTTTAGTTGAAGAAATAGACTTATTTTTTAAATATGCCTGTTTCGAATTGTGTAGTGCAATAGCTTTATTTCCTGTTTTTTGATAATTTTTATAAAACTCTGACATTAATTTCTCAGTAGATCTATCGTTCACTTTCCATAAAGAAACTACTAAATTTTGTACTCCTGCATAAGAAAATCCTCTTGCTAAACTCATAACTCCTTCCCCTTTTCTTATTGTGCCAATTCCTGTTTCGCATGCGCTTAAAACCAACAAGTCGGTTTGTAAATTATAGCCGTATATTTCAGGCAAATACATTGTTTCATCATAAAATTCAATTGCTGGTGGCGTATAAAAATCTCCAGCAGTTGCATGTGTTGATAAATGTATAATTGAATACTTATCGCTTAGTTGATTAAACATCCTTTTAGAAGCATTCTTTCCTAATAAAAATTCTCCCTTTTGCTCTTTTTCAATGCTTTTTGCTTCTTGTAACGTATAATTTAACGTTAACAACCCTCTATGGTTATTTTCAAATACTGGGAAAAAACCAATAAATTCTTTTTTAACTGGTTGAACCAATTTCTTTTTATAAATTAATATGGCAGCTGAATAGGCATAACTAATTACCGTTTTATGAAGTAAATATGGTAATGTTTTAAAGTTTGTAATAGCTGTTTCTTTAGTAATTAGAGCATCAAACGGAATAAATGAGAACACACCATCTGGTATTATAATTGTGTGTTCATTTAACTCAATATTAAACAGTTCTCTATATAGTTGATAGCCTAATGAGGTGTATTCTTTTACGTTATTTTGTAAAATAGTACCCCTGTCATCTGAAAATAATTTTAAGAATTTTGAAATTTTGGATTTAAAAGCAACTGTTTTAGCTATTTTATGAAGTTTAATTTGATTATTTTTTGAAATTGAAAAAACATAAACAGTACGTGTTCCCTCGAAAAACTCAATGAATGATTTATAGTTTGATAATAATTCTTCTTGTATTCTTTTTACTGAGATTAAACGATTACTTTGTATTTTTAAATTAGGGTATTTTAATTCTATTTGCTGTTTTAATAGTTGAAGTTTATTTGAAATTTCATTTCTCTCTTTCGTTAATTTAGCTATTAAATTTACAACAGCCTTGCTCCCTTTTAATTCTTCAATTACAATACTTTTATTAAGTTGTGCTTTTTTAGAAAGCAACATTTTTTCTTTACTAAATAAACTATCCTTTTTTAAAGATGATTTTAAAAAAGCAGCTTTTTTTGCTTCAAGTAAAATAACTGATTTTGATTGTTCTGCGTATTGAAAAGCTCTTTCAATCCAGTTAAAATTACTTGTTTGTTTAAATAACTCATAACATAAATCTATACTACTTTCACTTCTGTTTTTACTCTCCTGTTGTTGTATTAATTTTGCGCTTTGATTTAAGTATGATGCTCTTAATTGTGCTTCAACCTTAAAAGCCAAATCAAAATTTTTAAGTGCATCTTTGTAATTCTTTATTTCAATAAATACGCTTGCCCTTCCGTCTAAAGCATCTTTTAATGTGTTTTCAGGATAAAAATAAGTAGTTAAAGGATTCTCATATATTGTTTTGGGCTTATACTTTGGCAGTAATGTTTGTAATGACTTTTGATATGAATTTAACGATTTTTTAAATTTATTTTGCGCTTGATAAACTTCAGCTATTTGGTTATATATTTTAGCTACTTCTCTGTCATTTTTACCAAACACACTTTTAGCTGTTACTAAAGATTTTTTAAATGCAAGCAAGGCTAATTTAAATTGTTGTTGTTGTTTATAATAACTTCCTAAAGTAATAGAATTTCTTGTTAAAATAGCTTTGTTCTTTTTGGTATTTAATTGGTTTGATATCTCTATGTTTTCAATTATTCTTTGGGGTTCATGCAAAAACAAAAAATTAATTGCCAAATCTGAATAAATCCTAGATTTAAGTTGTTTATCTCTTGCTAAATTTAATGCAATATTTAAATAGTTTACTGCCTCCTTATAATTTCCTCTCGTTCTAATAACTGCTGATAAATTTGAATACCCAGCAATTAGTTGTTTATTATTGTTTTCTTTTTGAGCTTTTTCAATTGTTATTTTTAAAATATCTTCAGCCCTGTCTAATTCCCCTAATCTCGTATAGTTATTAGCCAATGGTTTTAAACAAAATTCAATAATATTGTAATTTATTATTCTGTTGTTTTTGTAAATATTATAGGCTTTTTCGTATTGATTTATCGATAAATCAATAAATCCATATTGTTTTAAATAGTACCCATAATTAACATGCAAATAAAGTAATGCTATATACTCACTTTTAGTAGTTGGATTTCTCCATAACCTTGATAGTGTATTTGTAAAAAATGATAAATTTTCAACTGATGGGTTTTCTGAAAATTTATCTAAATGTGTATAAATATATTCCGAAAAGTTATCTTGTTTCTTTAATGAGTCTAAAGTAGTTTTGAAATTAGATTTCGCATGTTGAGCCGCTATATTAAAACTAAAAAGCACTAAAAATAGGAAGACAACATTTTTTAGCATTGTATCTTAAATTTTCCAAATTGCATAAAAATGAAATTGTGTATTTGGTTTATTAAAATTATAAATATAACGAAAACCTAAACTTGGCCCAATGCGTGACGCCCCAATGGTAATATCTCCAAAAACACCATACCTAATATCACTAAACGAAGATGTTTTTGTTGTTGTGCTTGTACTAGACAATACATCAATTGGATCTCCTACAATATTTTTATAATATGTGAAATATTTAGAATTTACCGTGGTATTAATTTTGTTAGATAAATCAAACGAAATTTGAGAACCAACCCCAACTCCAATAATTCCATTTAAATTATAACGAAACGAAATTGGCACAATATCAATATTTAATTTTGTTATTTCTGAATTTACTTCATCAAACCGTATGGCACTATCTATTATAGCTCCTTGTTCCAAATCAATTGGGCCAAGTTGCTCGCTTGTACTTTTGAAATCCCCAAATTCGTGTGTTGAAATCATAATTTCAGCCTGTAAATATTTTTTATATGATTTATAGGGTGAAATAGTAGCTCCAACAAAATAACTTTTAGAATCTCTAACATCTAAATAGCTATTATAACCCGATTTTATACCTATTGATATTCCTGGAGAAAAACGAGATGTTGATGTATTTGTAATTATTGGTTCATTTTTGTCAAAAATTATTTCGGTTTTACTTTTAGATTTTTGCTTGTGAAAATCTTTTCCAAATTTTAAAGAATATTTCACAAACCCTTTCGTAGAATCTTTCTCATGAACTCCTTTTTGAGCAGTTCCTGGTAAGTATATGTTTTTAAATTGGAACGATATTTGGTCTTTTAAAATAATGGTATCTAAACAGCTATAGCTAACTTCTTCATCAGGACAAATTGGACATTTAGGATACATATCTAATACCTTTAATGTTGATTTATCTAGCATTTCAGGAATATCAACATTAAGTTTTATCAATCTCGCCGGCCCTTCTCCATTGTTTTGAAAACGAACTTTATATTTTAATCTTTTAAAACGAACCAACCTATAATTTAACCGGGTATCATAAACAGCCATTTTGTTTGGATCGTGTGAAGTCACAATTTCCATTTCTTTTGTTAGTACTTTGTGAGCATCATTCCCTCGATCTGGAACATAAATACTTCTAATAGAAATTACTGCACTCGTGTCTTTCAACATTTCAGGTGTTGTTTTAAAGGTGAAAAACATATTGCGTTCTTCGTTTTTTTCTATGTTGTCTATCTCATAAATTTTAAAATCTTGATAATAGGATTTTGCATCTTCCAATGTAAGTGGAAGGTTTTGTTTGAGGGTGTCATTTACTATTAATTTTTCATTAATAAAACTTGAAACTCCTGTTGTTCTTAAAAATTCATCTTTAGAAATCTTTTTACTAGTAGTTACAATTATTTCATTTGATATTTCTTTTTCACCGTAATACAGCCTATCATCAACAAGTTCAAAATTTTTAGCCTTGTATTTTTTTTCATTATAAAAAATATATATTTTTCCGTTAGTAGTGTATTCTTTTGTATTTCCATAACTTAAAATAAATTGCATTTCTTCTTCTGGAACTGGATCTCTATTTATTTGTAGCCTAAAACCATTATAAGCTGTTAATAAATGATGATTTTCATTTTTAGAAGTATCAAAACTTATTGAATTTATTGCAACCTCTTTTGGCCTAGTTGCCGGTGGTTTTCCATCATCATAATTGTTAGTAACAGAAAGACTTGTTTTATATATTCCTTTATTTTTATAGGTATGAATTGGCTGTTTTTCAAAACTATAATTCCCATCGCCAAACTCCCAAAAATACGTGTAAAATGCTTTTGGAGCTCCTGCAATTTGGTTTAATTCTGGTGTTTTGGGGTTGAAAGAAACTTTATTCTCATCAACGGAATAAACAATTGTAGCATTTCTAGTAACTGTATCCTTTTCAATTGTTTGCGCTAAAAAGAGCTGACTAAAGCCTATAATAAAAATAAAAATAAATTGTTTTAACATAACATTTGCATTTTCACAAATATAGAAAAAGCATTTTATATTGTTTTGCTTCTATAAATCTGTACTATTTTATTTAACACTTAAATCTAGTAGATAAAAAAGAGCTACCTAAATTTGGATAGCTCTTTTACCTAGCAATTAACCTATTTCTAACTGTTCTCTAATTGCAATATTTAAGGTAATCCGTTAATTAATGTTTCTAAAGCTGGTTGAGTAATTGGAGATAAACTTGTTATCACTTCAATATGTCCATCTACAATTGTTGTTCCTTGTATCGCATAATTTAATTGTCCGTCAATTTCAGCAACCATAATAATATGTACTTCTAATCCTATTGGAATTAACCCGTAATGCTCTGTAAACATTTGAAGTGATGTATCCCAAGTATCCATTCTCGCCAATGCTGTTGGCTCACCATCGTATGATAAATATACTGCACAATTATCTTGGTTAAACCCATCTGGAACATCAATATAAAGTTGTGTTTTAGACCCAGTATAGTTATACCATTTGTCTAAGTTTGTCCATCCAAAATCACCAATATCATAATTATATGTTGCATACTCACCATTAGGGCCTCCGCCATCTCTAATTTGTGCATTATCTTTTTCTCCATCACCATCTTCATCTGCTTCAATCCAATCTCCATCTGTATCATCATCACCTCTAAAAATTTGCATTCCACCTTCTAAGTCGGCGAAATCTATAGGCTTGCTTTGAACTCCTGCCATTTCTAATAATTCTAAACTATTTGTTCCTTGCACAGCATCTATATAGAATTCACCTGCCGATTTTAAGGCTTCTTTATCGCCATTATCTCGTATCCCTAAAGTAGATTTATCTTTTAAAAGCATGGAAGCTTTATCATAAATTTCTATCAATTGTACAGTTACATTCCCTGTTACTGGAGTACCATTTAATCCAAAAGAGTTTGGTTGAAAAGTTACTTGTGTTCCTTGTGTTCCTGTAATAGTTCCTCCTACTGAGGCATCTAAAGTAAACTCTTGAGTAGCATTTGCTCTATTCTCCTCAAATCTAGCGGCTAATGCTTCGCCATCTGGTTGAGGTTCTAAAACTTCTGAATCATTATCATTGGTAATACAACTTGCAAATAATACAAGTATTGACAGCCCCACTAGATTTTTTAAAATTCTACTCACAACTTTACTTTTATTTAAGTGTGTGAAATTTTGTTTTTGTATTTTCATAATTATTGAATTTTCTTTTTTTTAAATTTGTATTTACACTAACATATCAATAGGTTTTCTTTTTTGTTACCCCTTCTTTCTAAAAAAAAAATTAAATTAGCTATTTATAATAATGGTAAATGAATAAAAAACCACACGCAGATCATATATATATTGAGGCTTTGCTAAAAAACGACAGCAAAGTACTTTCTGATATTTATAAGAATTTTTCTCATAAAATTGTTTCGTATGTAAAAAACAACAATGGAAATTCTGATGATGCACAGGATATTATTCAAGAGACATTAGTTACTATATTTCATCAAGCAAAAGAGAAAAATTTTATACTTACTTGTCCTTTTGATGCCTACTTTTATTTATTGTGTAAAAGAAGATGGTTAAATGAACTTAAAAAAAGAGGAAATAATAGGGTAACAATTTTAGAAGATGATACATCTATAACTGTAGAGCAAGAACAACAAGTTGAAGAAACTGAAATTTTCGAAAAACAATATCACCTTTTTGAATCAAAATTTAAAGAATTAGGTGCAAAATGCCAAGAACTATTAAAAACCTGCTTTAAAATTAAATCGATGGAGAAAGTTGCTGAAATTTTAGGTGTTACTTATGGTTATGCTCGCAAAAAGAAATCACAATGTATGGGAAAATTAACTCAGCTTGTGAAAAATTCAAATGAGTTTCATCAACTAAAAACCAACTAAAATGAAAGAAGACAACTACATATTGTTTGATAACTACCTAAATAAAGAACTCTCCGCTTCTGAAATAATTTCTTTTGAGGAAAAACTAGAATCTGACACCAATTTTAAACAAGAATTTGAAATTTATAAAACCCTTAACACCTCATTATCTTCGAAATTTGAGAATGAAGAGGAAGAACAGAAGTTACGAAATACCTTATCAAATTTAGGATTAAAATATATTAAGAAAGAAAAATTAGTCAAAAACAAAGGAAAAATAATCTCTCTATTTAACTATAAACAATTAATGGTGGCGGCTAGTATAGCTTTATTAATTGGCTTATTTATTTTTAAAGATGGAAACCCTGTATATCGTGATTTTTCAAATCATAATCCCTTAGAATTAGTTGTTAGAGGTGAGAATAATACTGCATCTATAAAAGCAGAAGAAGCTTTTAACTCAAAAAATTATGAAGAAGCTTTTAAACAGTTAAGCATTTTAGCTTCTAAAAACCCTAACGATATTGAAATTCAATTGTACAAAGGAATTTCTTTGTTAGAACTTAATAAATATAAGAAAGCTGAAACTATTTTTAATAAAATAAGTAGTGGGAATTCTTCTTTTTCAAACACTGCCAAATGGTATAAAGCTCTTGGATTTTTAAAACAAGGAAAACTTGATGAATGTAAAAAAGTATTAAAAACAATACCTGAAACTGCTGAAGAATATAAACAAGCTAAAAAATTATTAAGGAAGTTGTAAAATTCAGCAGTATCGAAATTTAATTCAGAAACGTCATTGCGAGCGAAGCGCAGCAATCTTATGATTGGAACTACAAAGTAATAGATTGCTTCGTTTTATTATGAGATTGCTTCGTCGCTACTGCTACTCGTAATGATGAAATAATAGTAGTAGATTACTTCAGTCGTGCCTCCTTCGTAATGACGTGTCATTGCGAGCGAAGCGCGGCAATCTTATGATTGGAACTACAAAGTAACAGATTGCTGCAGTCGTTCTGCCTTACACCAGCTGGCTCATTCGCTAAAAATATTCACTAAACATTTTTTTACGCTCTGTCCCGTAACAACGTTTATCTTACTTTTTTAGTTACTTTTGCCCTATGATAATTACCGATACTCACACACATTTATACAGTGAACAATTTGACGAAGACAGAAACGAAATGGTACAACGTGCTATTGATGCAGGTGTTTCACGTTTTTTTGTCCCTGCTATAGATTCAACTTACTTTAATGCCATGTTAGATTTGGAAAAAGCATTTCCAAACAATACTTTTTTAATGATGGGGTTACACCCTACTCATGTTAAAGAAAATGTTGAAGAAGAATTGGCTTTTGTGAAAAAATGGTTAGACAAACGTAATTTTTATGCCGTTGGTGAAATTGGTATTGACTTGTATTGGGATAAAACATTTTTAAAACAACAACAACTTGCTTTTAAAATACAAATTAAATGGGCCAAAGAAAAAAACGTGCCTATTGTTATACATTGTAGAGATGCTTTTGATGAAATTTTTGAAATTCTTGAAGAAGTTAATGACGGTAAACTTTTCGGTATTTTTCACTGCTTCACAGGAAATTTAGAACAAGCAAAAAAAGCTATTTCATACAATATGAAGTTAGGAATTGGAGGCGTAGTCACTTTTAAAAATGGAAAAATAGATCAATTTTTAAATCAAATTCCTTTAAAACATATTGTTTTAGAAACTGATGCTCCATATTTGGCTCCTACCCCATACAGAGGAAAAAGAAATGAAAGTAGTTATATAACTAAAGTATTAGATAAATTAACCAGTATTTATAATTTAAATTCTGAAGAAATTGCCACTATAACAACCCAAAACTCAAAAGAAATTTTTGGAGTCTAACCAAGTTACATATTACAAAACACCTATTGGAACTGCTAAAATTGAAGGTAACAAAAATGGAATTCAATCAATCACTATTATTGATGAAAAAATTGAAACTCCATTCAATATTCCAAACTACCTTCAAAGTTGCGTACAACAATTAGATGAATATTTTAATGGAACAAGAACCGTATTTGACTTAAAACTAAACCCACAAGGAACCAATTTTCAAAAACGAGTTTGGAATGAATTGTTAAACGTACCCTTTGGAAAAACACGTAGTTATTTAGAACAATCTAAAAAATTAGGAGATGCAAAAGCTATTAGAGCAGTAGCATCTGCCAATGGTAAAAATCCTATTTGGATCATAATTCCTTGTCATAGAATTATTGGTAGCAATGGTTCGTTAACAGGTTATGCGGGTGGTTTATGGAGAAAAAAATGGCTTTTGGCACATGAAAGTCCTTCTCCCCAACAGTTATTATTTTAAACTATATTTAACTTTACAACGTTCGTTTAAAAAATGAAAAAAAGTTTTTTCTTATTGGTTCTTTTAATCAGTGTTGTTATCAATGCTCAAGTTCAATCAGAAAATATTCATTTAAAATCTTTTATTGTTAAAAATGACACTATAAAAATAGATACAATTAGTATTAGCTCTGCTAATTTTAAAGTATTTACAAATCAAAATATTGAAATTGATCCTAAAAATTATAGTGTTAATTTTTCAAAATCGTTATTAATTTTCAAAAAAGAACGTTTTAAAAAGTTTTCAGAAGTAATAGTTCAATACACTTCTTTCCCTAAGTTTTTAACTAAGAATTATTTTAAATTTAATAAAAAAATAATTGTTCCAAAGGCAACAAGTCAGGCACAACTTTATAGCTTAACAACCAATCAACAAAAAATAGTTGTTAAACCGTTTGAAGGGCTAAATACAATGGGAAATATCACAAGAGGTGTTACTATTGGCAATAACCAGAATGCCGTTGTTAACTCTACATTGGATTTACAAATAGCTGGAAAATTATCTGATAAAGTTACGTTAAAAGCCAAAATAATTGATACTAATTTACCCATCCAAGAAAATGGAAACACCTACAAATTAAACGAATTTGATCGCGTTTTTATCAAGTTATTTAGTGATACATGGAGTATTGATGCAGGAGATATTTATCTAAATAATAATGAAACTTCTTATTTAAGGTTTAATAAACAAGTTTCAGGATTAGCCATAAATACCAATATAAAAAATAATAATTCTGAAATAAACATCCAAACTACAGGAGCTATTGTTAGAGGTAAATATAAAAAAGTACAATTTAATGGACGAGAAGGAAACCAAGGTCCATATAGGTTATCAGATTTAAATAATAACAGCTATATATTAATTTTAATAGGTACTGAGAAAATTTATGCAAACGGAAAATTACTAAAACGAGGTGAAAATAAAGACTATACTATTGATTATAATACCGCCGAAGTTACTTTTAGTACTACTTTCCCAATGAGTGCTGATGTTAGAATTACCGCCGAATATCAATTTTCAGATAGAGCTTACACTAGATTTACAACTTACAACAACGTTGCTTACAAAACAAAAAAACTGACAGTTAACGGATACTTTTACAATGAAAACGATTTAAAAAATCAATCTTTAGAACAAGATTTAAGTAACGAACAAAAACAACTATTAGCCAATGCAGGAAGCAACACAAATCAAATGGTTACTCCTTCAGCCTTTATTACCCCTTTTTCAGAAGATAAAATACTGTATAAAAAAATTAGTATAGGTGCTTCTGAAATTTTTGAGTTTTCTACTGATGAGACTGAAGAATTATATCAAGTAACCTTTACTTATGTTGGAGAAAATTTAGGGAACTATATTTTAAAAGATTTCATTGCTATTGGCAAAATATTTGAATATGTTGGAGAAAATTTGGGTAATTACAATCCTATTATACGATTAACTGCACCCAATAAATTACAACTTACTGTTTTTAAAGCTTCTTACAATCCTTATAAAAAAACCACCATTAATGCAGAAACTGCTTTTAGTAATAATGACATAAATTTATTTTCAACCTTAGACAATGCAACAAATAAAGGGATTGCAACTAAACTTGGTTGGAAACAACTAATTTTTGAAAAAAAATGGAATTTAAAAAGTAACTTTAAATTTGAATTTATTGATAAACAATTTAAAAGTATTGAACGAATTCAGAAAATTGAATTTAATAGAGATTGGAATATTGAAACTAATACGGGAAGTCAAAAATTACTTAGCACCACTTTAGAGCTTTCAAATAAAAAAAATAAGATTATAAATTATAAATTTGAAAACCTTGAACTCAGTGATTATTTTAAAGGTAATAAACATAATTTGAATGGGAATTTTACTACTAAAAATTTTAATTTAGACTTTAATAGTAGTTTATTAAACAATGAAACAATTACTGAAAAAGCTTCTTTTTTACGATATTATTTGAATGCAAGATACAACTTAACTAAAAGTTGGTTTGGTGTAAATTTTAATTCTGAAAATAATAAACGCACCAATATTTTAGATAATACTATACAAAACTTAAGTCATAAATATCAAGAGTTTAAAACATTTATGGGTGTTGGAGATTCTACAAAAGTATTTGTACAAATAGGAGCTAATTTTAGAACTACAGATAGTATTCAAAATAACAAATTTGCACAAGTAAATACCTCTGAAACTTATTATTTAAAATCAAATTTAATCAACTCAATATCAGCTAACTTAACCACATACATAAACTATAGAAGTGTTAAAAATACAAACTTTAAAAACGAAGAATCTTTAAACTCTAAAATTGCTTATAAGCAACAATTATTTAATCAATTTTTAACTTTTAATACCATTTACCAAACACTTTCAGGAACATTACCACAACAGGATTTTACATATATTAAAACAGAACAAGGGCAAGGTTTTTATACTTGGATAGACTATAATGAAAATGGTATAAAAGAGCTAGATGAATTTGAAATTGCACAATTCACAGATCAAGCTCAATATTTACGAATTATTTTACCAACAGTAAATTACATTGCAACACATCAAAATAAATTTACACAAACTATTGCTATTAACCCTCAGCAATGGAATTCAAAAAAAGGTTTAAAAAAATTAATATCACATTTTTATAATCATACTTTTATTTTAATTGATGGTGAACAACAAAAATTAGCTAAAAAATTTAATCTAAATCCTTTTGATATTCATAATAAAAATTTATTGGGCCTAAATTTTAATTTAAACAATAGTGTTTATTTCAATAAGGGTAAAAAGAAATTTTCAACCACCTATCGTTTTATCAAATCTCAAAATAAACTAACTACTACCATTGATAATACTGAGAATAAAACACAAATACACAAACTTCAATTTGAGCATAAATTTGATGATTTTTGGCTATTTAACTTCAATATCAGCTCTTCTGAAAACAAAACAAATTCAGCTAATTTTACAAATAGAAATTATTTTTTAAAAAACAACACCTTATTTCCAAAATTATCTTACTACTATAGTAAAAAAAGTTTTTTTTCTGCTTTTTATGAAAATAAAAATAAAGAAAATAAATTGGGAGGCTTAGAGACTTTGAAATTACAAAAAATAGGATTTTTATTAAATTATGTGAAGAGCTTAAAAAGTATCTTAAAAATTGAAATAAATTTTTTAAAAAATACTTTTAAAGGAGCTAATAATTCACCGGTAGCTTATCAAATGTTAGAAGGTTTCCAACCTGGAAAAAACTATACTTGGAGTTTTCTATTTCAACATAAATTAAATTCATTTTTAAATTTGAATATCAATTATTTAGGACGAAAAAGTGAAACTTCAAGAACAGTTCACACAGGGGCAATACAATTAAAAGCTATTTTTTAACCAAAAAATAGTTTGGTTTAATTATTGATGCTACTTTTGTTTCCATTTTAAACTTCAACTATGAAAAAAATTATAATTACTGGTATTTTATTGATCTTAAGCTCATCTATTTTTGCTCAAGAAGAAAATCAGGAAACTTTCCAAAAAAATGAACTGAAAATTAACATGTCTAATTTAATTGCCTTTAAGTGGGTAGATATAAGTTATGAAAGAATTCTTAATGAAGAATCTACCTTTGGCGTTGGAACTCTTTTTAGCCTTGATTCTAGTATAAACGGAATAGATGAATATAGAACTTTTTCAATAACACCTTACTACAGACATTTTTTTTCAAATAAATATGCTCAAGGCTTTTTTATTGAAGCATTTGGAATGATTCATTCAGGAAAAACTGAAAATTATATTTATACAGATTTTCCGCCTTATGAAACTATTATTACTGAAGATAAATATACAGATTTAGCCGTAGGAATATCTGTTGGAGCTAAATTTGTAACAAAAAGAGGCTTTATTGCTGAAATATATGCTGGAATTGGTAGAGATTTATTAAACAATAGTGCTATTGAAGTTGTTGGGCGTGGAGGTGTTTCTATAGGTTACCGGTTTAAATAGAAATTGAATTTTATAAAAAAAGAGGCTGTCTAAAAAGCAATTATACTTGTCATTTTGAACAAAGTGAAAAATCTCAATACCTTGATATATAAGTGTTTAATTTCAAGGAGATTCTTCATTTACATTCAGAATGACACTTTTTAGACAGCCTCTTTTTATCTTTTATTTAATAGGAATTACATTTTCATTAACCAATTTTTAATTTCAATCTCTTCTTTAATAATTGAACGAAGGTTTTTAATTTTTACTCTTTTTTGTTCCATTGTATCTCTATAACGAATTGTTACTGAATCATCGTTTAAAGTATCATGGTCTACAGTTATACAAAATGGCGTTCCTACAGCATCTTGCCTTCTGTAACGTCTTCCAACAGCATCTTTTTCATCATAAGCAACATTAAAATCCCATTTTAAATCTTCTACAATTTTTCGTGCAATTTCTGGTAAACCATCTTTTTTAACCAATGGCAAAATGGCTGCTTTGGTTGGTGCTAATACTGATGGTAATTTTAATACAGTACGTGTGGTTCCGTTTTCTAATTCTTCTTCTTGTAATGAATTAGAGAAAACAGCTAAAAACATTCTATCCAATCCAATTGAAGTTTCAACTACATAAGGTATATAATGTTTATTAATTTCAGGGTCAAAATATTGTAATTTTTTACCTGAATATTTTTCATGGCTCGACAAATCAAAATCTGTACGTGAATGAATTCCTTCTAATTCTTTAAATCCAAAAGGAAATTTAAATTCTATATCTGCCGCTGCATCAGCATAGTGTGCTAGTTTTTCATGGTCATGAAAACGGTAATTATCTTTCCCCATTCCTAATGATAGGTGCCATTTTAACCGTGTTTCTTTCCATTTTTCATACCATTCTTTTTGAGTTCCTGGACGCACAAAAAATTGCATTTCCATTTGCTCAAATTCACGCATTCTAAAAATGAATTGACGTGCAACTATTTCATTCCTAAAAGCTTTCCCTGTTTGTGCAATTCCAAAAGGAATTTTCATTCTTCCAGTTTTTTGCACATTTGAAAAGTTTACAAAAATTCCTTGAGCTGTTTCCGGACGCAAATATAAATCCATTGCTGTATCAGCTGAGGCTCCTAACTTTGTGCCAAACATTAAATTAAATTGCTTAACATCTGTCCAGTTTTTAGAACCTGAGAGTGGACAAGCTATTTCTAATTCTTCAATTAGCGCTTTTACATCAGCCAAATCTTCGTTTTCTAAAGATTTCCCCATTCGTTTTAATATAGCTTCTCCTTTTTCTTTGTAGCCTATAACTCTTGCATTGGTTGCTAAAAACTCTTCTTTATTAAAAGCATCTCCAAAACGTTTTGCTGCTTTTTTTACTTCTTTTTCAATTTTGGTGTCTAATTTTCCAACATAATCTTCAATTAAAACATCCGCTCTATATCTTTTTTTAGAATCTTTATTATCTATAAGAGGATCGTTAAATGCATCAATATGACCAGATGCTTTCCAAGTTGTTGGATGCATAAAAATTGCAGCATCAAGACCTACAATATTCTCATGTGTTTGCACCATAGCTTTCCACCAATATTCTCTAATGTTTTTTTTGAGTTCAACACCGTTTTGGGCATAGTCATAAACTGCACTTAAACCATCGTATATTTCACTTGATTGAAATACAAAACCATATTCTTTAGCGTGTGAAACTACTTTTTTAAATTTATCTTCTTGATTTGCCATTTTGCAAAAATAGGAAAGGTTTTAATACTAAAAAATAAAAAGTGGAAATAGCCTAAACTATTTCCACTCAATCAACATTAAATAATATTAATCTGGAGTTACTTTTCTTTACTTTAAAGTAATTTGAGTTGCTCCTACAAATTTATTTTCAATATATATATTAACCGTATAAACTCCTCTTTTAATTGTACCTCTATCTACTTCAACTAAAGAAATAATATCTACAGCATCATTTAAATAATTTACAATTGTTTGGTCACTATAATTAATTTGTACATCATTAAAAGTTAATTCTCCTTTCCCCGCAACGGTAAGCCCCTTTGCATCAACAATTTGTATATAAACTTGACGTTCTCCTTTTCCAGCTATTTCATTTTTTGCAATGGTGAAATTAATTCTAAAAGCATCTGTATTTCTAGCTCTAGAAGTTTCAACTAATTTACCATTTTTACGTTCTCTCATAGCCAATATTTTTGCGTTACTCACCTTTAAAACTGATCCAATTGCTACTTTTTCTGACAATTGTAAATTTTGTAATGATAACGTATCGTTTTTAGCTAATTGTTTTGAAATTTTAACATTTGCACTATCCAAATCAATTGTTAATAATTCATTTACACCTGTTAATGAATCTGTCATAAAAAATAAACGCCTATTTGTTTCTTCCAGTTTTGCTATTTG
Organism: Lutibacter profundi; assembly: GCF_001543325.1. Lineage (NCBI taxonomy): Bacteria > Pseudomonadati > Bacteroidota > Flavobacteriia > Flavobacteriales > Flavobacteriaceae > Lutibacter > Lutibacter profundi. The sequence continues at coordinate 2,207,223 of NZ_CP013355.1, read as the reverse complement.
TTTTCTATAACGACGTATTAAACTGTAATTTGTAGCTTTTAAACCTTTAATTGAATCTCTTAATGCAATTATTCTATCTCTTTCTAAAGATAACTCGTTAGACATTGAAGTGTTTTGACCTATTGCTTCTTCATATTTAACAATCATACTGTCTAAATTTCCTTCTATTTCAAGTTTTTCCTCTTCTATGGCGTCTGTTAACTTTTTATGTTCTTTATTGTTATAAAAAGTGTATGCCAAAGCAACAAGTAATAATACCGCTAAAACAATAACTATTATTTTAGTATTGGATTTTTTATTTTCTTCCATCATTCTTTAATTTCTTAATTTGTTTATTTAATTTACTTAACGCAAAATGCGCAACAAAATTATAACAAATTCAATAAATAACTTTGAGGTATTCAATAAATAATTTTGAGGTGTTTTTTGAGGAGCCATAAAGTTACATCATAAAAACTATAATTCATAATTATTTGATAATTATTTAGTTGAAAAAGGTTACTTTTTTGATTAAATCATGTACTTTTAATAAAAAATAATGCTATGAATTTTTTAAAAGATATTTTTAATGTTTTTTTTCCTGAAGTTTGTTTATGTTGTTATAAAGCTTTGTCATATAATGAATCAACCATCTGTTTAAAGTGCAGACATGATTTACCTTTAACACACTTTAGCTTTGAAAAAAATAATTTAGTTGAAAAATCTTTTTATGGAAGAGTACGAATTATTGCTGCAACCTCTTTATTTTATTTTTCTAAAAAAGGAAAAGTACAACAATTAATTCACGAACTTAAATATAATAAACAACAGCAAGTAGGTAATTTTATAGGAAATTGGTTAGGAGAAGAAATAGCTGAAAGCAATCGGTTTAAAAACATAGATTATATTATACCTGTACCTCTTCATCTTCAAAAATTAAAATTAAGAGGCTACAATCAAGTTACCAATTTTGGGAAAAGTTTGGAAAAAAAATTACAAATTCCTTATAATGAAACTTTTCTGGTTAAAATATCTTCAACAAAAACACAAACGAATAAATTACGTTTAGAGAGATGGAAAAATGTACAAGAATTATTTGTTGTACAACACAAAATTTCGCTAGAGAATAAACATATTTTATTAATTGATGATATTATTACAACTGGAGCAACTCTTGAATCTTGTTGCAATGCTTTTGAAAATATCAAAAACTTAAAAATAAGCATTGCTTGTATGGCTTATACCAAATAAATTATGTTAATAATATGATAGAATCTAAAACAATCAAATACGTTTTTAAATAAATAAATTGTTATTTTGCAGCAAAGTAATTTGAATATATGAATTATAAAGTTTTTAAAATTATTTTTTTTATTGCGCTTGGCTTATCTATTAGTAATTGTGCAAAAAGAGGAAGACCAACAGGAGGTTTAAAAGATAGCATTGCTCCAATACTGGTTAGCGCTTCTCCTAATTATAACAGTATTAATTTTACAGCTAAAAAAATAAAAATTTATTTTGATGAATACATTAAATTAAAAGATGTAAATAAGCAATTGGTTATTTCTCCTCCTCAAAATAACAATCCCATTATTACACCTCTTGGAACTGCAAGTAAATTCATTACCATAAAAATTTTAGACACTTTAGACAAAAATACTACCTATGTATTTAACTTTGGGAATAGTATAGTTGATAATAATGAAGAAAATAAATTGGGTAATTTTAAATATGTTTTTTCAACAGGAAGTTTTATTGACTCCTTAAATTTAACAGGAGAAGTTACCAACCCTCTTAAAAAAGAGACAGAAAAAAATATTAGCGTAATGCTTTATCCGTATAGTGACTCTTTTAATGATTCAATTATTTTTAAAGAGAAACCACGCTATATTGCTAACACTTTGGATAGCACTTTATTTGAACTTACAAATTTACGGGCTGGGAAATATTTACTTATTGCTTTAAAAGATGCCAATGGTAATAAAATTTACAATCCTAAAATTGATGAAATTGGATTTGTAAAAGACACCATTATAATACCTACCGATAAAAAATATAATTTTACCATTTTTAAAGAAATTCCTGCATTAAAAATAATAAAACCTAAAGAGGTATCAAAAGGTCATCTTATTTTTGGGTTTGAAGGCAATGCGAAAAATTTAAACATAGATCTACTAACACAAACGCCTAGCGATTTTAATTCTAAAATTGTTTTCGAAAAAAATAAAGACACCATTAACTATTGGTACACTCCTTTTGAAGTTGATTCTTTAAATTTTTTAGTTTCGAAAGGAGAATATTCTGAAAAATTTGTAATAAAACCCAGAAGCTCAAAAATGGATTCTTTAGAAATTACAAAAAGTACAAGTAGTACATTACATTTATTAGACACCTTTTCTATTTCTACAAATATTCCTATAGTTAATTTTAATAAATCTTCAATTCAAATTTTAGAAGAAGACTCTATAAATGTTGACTTTAAAGCAACCGTATTAAAAACCAAAATTTACCTAAATTTTGAAAAAAAACACAATACTAATTATAATTTCAAGTTATTACCTAAAACAATTACAGATATTTTTGGTGTTTCAAATGATTCATTGTTTTTTAAACTAAAAACAAAGTTACCTGAAAATTATGGGATTTTAAATCTTGAATTATTGAGTTCTAAAAATACACCTTTAATTGTTGAATTATTAACTGAAAAAGGAGAATTAGTTAGATTGAAAAAATTGAACAAACCAAAAAAAGTAAGTTTTCATTTGCTAGTTCCTAATAAATACCTAATAAAAGTAACACTAGATAAAAACAATAATGGTATTTGGGATACTGGTGATTTTTTAAATAAAAAGCAACCTGAAGTAGTTAAATATTTTGAAACCGTGATTACAATAATGGCAAATTGGGAAGAAAATGAAGTGTTTAATTTAGATTTATGAAGTATCAATTAATGATTTATGAAGTTTTTATTACATTTGACATATTAAACCCTTACTTTGAAAAAAAACATTAAAATATTACCCCTCCTTATTTTTTGCTTTTTAACAATAAATATTCAAGCTCAAGATTACAATAGCCATGAAATTGGGTTTATTACCGGTTCAGCATCATTTACTACAGACTATGGGCAACGCAACAACTTTTCAAGTAACGTTGGCGGAAATATTGGCATGGGGTTTGGATTGATTTATTATTTAAACTTTACAGATTATAGATATCGCTGGAATCAAAGAACAAATTATTTTGCAGAACATTTTAGAGTTAGAGTAGAATTATCTTATATGTCTGCCGAATTAGATCATTATGGAGAATGGGTTCAAGATTATAGGCAAACATATGAAGCAGATCAATTACGTGCAATGCATGGAAAAACTAAACTCATAAATTTTGGAGCACAACTTGAGTTTCATATTGTTGATATTGTAGATTTTGGTTCTAGACGAATTCCAGATTTAAAATGGTCACCTTATGTAAGTGCTGGTTTTATGCTAGATTATTATGATCCTGAATTAAAATCTGATTTAGGAGATTGGGAACAAAATCCAAACTTGCTATTCTCTAAATGGGCTGTGCCTGGAGCTGCAAAAATGAAATCTAATATTACCGGATCTGCAACATTTGGTATTGGAACAAGACGCAAACTAGGAGAATATTCAGATATTCTAATTGAATCTCGTTGGCAGTATTTTTTCTCTAATTATGTTGACGGGTTAAATGCAAAAGACGATCCTGCCAATAAATATAACGATTGGCTACTTTGGGTTCACATTGGGTATATTTATTACCTAAATTAAATTCAACGCTTGATTTAAATCAGCAATTAAATCATCTATATCTTCAATTCCAACACTTAATCTAATTAAAGAATCTACAACACCTGTTTTTTCTCGTTCTTCTTTTGGGATAGAAGCATGGGTCATACTTGCAGGATGCCCCGATAGTGATTCAACGCCACCTAAAGATTCAGCTAAAGTGAATATTTTTAAATTTTCAACTATTTTAAATGCGTCTTTAATATTATTCCCTTTTGTTACAAATGAAACCATACCTCCAAAATCTCTCATCTGCTTTTTAGCAATTTCATAATTTGGATGATTTTCAAATCCAGGCCAGTATACTTTTTCAATTTTTGGATGATTCACTAAAAACATAGCAACTGCTTTACCATTTTCACAATGTCGTTGCATGCGTACATGCAATGTTTTTATGCCTCTTAACACTAAAAAGCTATCCATAGGTCCGCAAACTGCACCACAAGAATTTTGAATAAAATATAATTTATCTGCTAATTCTTTATTGTCTACTATTAATGCTCCCATAACAACATCTGAATGTCCTCCTAGGTATTTAGTTGCAGAGTGCATAACAATATCGGCTCCTAAATCTAATGGTGTTTGCAAATAAGGGGTTGCAAACGTATTATCAACTGCTAATAAAACTTGATGCTTTTTTGCGACTTTAGATACTGCTTCAATGTCAATAATATTCATCATTGGGTTTGTTGGTGTTTCAACCCAAATTAGTTTCGTTTTTTTAGAAATATAATTCTCAATATTTCCTGCATTCTCCATTCCAATAAACTTAAATTTCACACCAAAATTTTCAAATATTTTTGTGAATATTCTATAAGAACCACCATACAAATCATTGGTTGAGATTACTTCATCTCCAGGGTTTAATAATTTCAATACACAATCAATGGCTGCTAATCCTGAGCCAAAAGCCAATCCAAATTTTCCATTTTCAATACTTGCAAACGCATTTTCTAAAGCTGTACGTGTAGGGTTTCCAGTCCTTGAATATTCATATCCTTTATGATTCCCCGGTGAAGTTTGTGCATACGTAGATGTTTGATAAATAGGAGGCATCACCGCTCCAGTTGATGGGTCATGTTGTTGATTTCCGTGAATTGTTTTGGTGTTAAACTTCATTTTATATGGTGTTAATTCAATGTATTATTTAAGTACAAATGTACTTATTCTTTACTTAATTTTTTAATTAATTTTCCTACGGTTAATCCTTGTCCAATAATTGAGAAAACAACTATAATATATGTAATTACTAAAAATAAATCACGGTGCATATTTTGTGTTAAACTAAGTGCTAAAGCTATTGAGATTCCTCCTCGTAATCCTCCCCAAGTCATTATTAAATTTGTATTTGGAACAAATTCTAATTTTTTAGCATATAATTTAATAGGCAACATAAGCGATAAAAAACGAGCTATTAATAAGGTTGGTACACATAATAAACCCGCTAATATAAATTGACTATTATATGTTAGCACCAAAATTTCCATTCCTATCATTACAAACAATACCGTATTTAGTAATATATCTACTAATTCCCAAAACTTATCTACATATTGTTCTGTAATTTTACTCATTGACGATTCTCTCACAGTATCATGACCTACAATTAATCCTGTTGTTACCATTGCTAATGGTGCTGACAAATGAAAATATTGTGCTAAAACAGTACCTCCCATAACTGCTGCAATGGTAATTATAACCTCAACATCATAATCATCAATAGATTTTAAAAATCGATACGTAATCCAACCCAACAAAAAACCAAGCGCAATTCCCCCAACTATTTCTACCAAAAACATTTCTGCAACGTGTCCGAAAGTTATATCTCTTCCTCCTTTTGCTATTTGATAGATAGTTAAAAATACAACTACCCCAACTCCATCATTAAACAATGATTCTCCTACAATTTTTGTTTCCAGTTTTTTTGGAGCTCCAACTTGTTTTAAAATTCCTAAAACCGCAATTGGATCGGTAGGTGAAATTAATGCTCCAAATAATAAACAATAAATAAAATCGACCTCTAAATTTATGAGTTTTAGTAAATAATAAGAAAATATCCCTACTAATAACGTAGATATTAGTGTACTAAATGTAGCAAATATTAAAACTGGTTTACGCTGAACTTTTAATTGTTGAAAATTAGTATGTAATGCACCTGCAAACAATAAAAAACTCAACATAATATCTAATAAAACAGTTTCAAAATCTATTTGTGAAATTAATAACTTTTCATGTTCCAATAGAGTATCATCAATTAAACTTGTTGCTAAAACTAATAACGTAAAAACAATAGTAATTACCATTAACCCAATGGTAGTTGGCAACTTTAAAAAACGCACATTTAGATATCCAAAAAGTGCAGAAAGTACTATTAATATAGTTGCAATTGCAAATAAATCCATTTTATATAAACTTTAATAATTGAAGTATCACTCCAAGATGTATTCCTTCGTGAAAACTGTTAAAAAAAATGCCATCCTCAATGTTTTTTAAAGTAATGTTAACGCTAGTTTCATATTCGTAATAATTTTTAAAAATACCTTTAAAATAATCTTCTTTTAATTGATTTGGAAGTGCTATGAATTGTTTTTTTATCAATTCAAATTCAGCTTCAGAAATTATATAGGTTGGTGCTGTTCCTTTTTGAAAATTTTCAATCATTTCTTCTGAAATTAAGCAGGTTAACCCAGAAAGCTTATAGCACAACAGTTGCTGTGTTACTACCAAATGTGCCAAATTCCAAGCAATGTTATTTTTAAATCCTTTCGGAATTTTATTTAATTGCTCAATGGTACAATGTTCAATAACTTTTAATGTGAATTTTCTTGTTTCTATCAATGTTTCTAACTGCTGTTGCATTGTCTTTATTTTTTTATTAAAAGTATTCAAATTTAAAGATAAAACAACTTAAATTTACTTTAACAACTAATTTATTACAAATGAAAAAAATATACTACTTAAAAACCTGTGATACTTGTAGAAGAATTTTAAAAGATATGGACACTTCAGACTATATTTTACAGGAAATAAAAACTGAACCAATTACAGTAAAACAATTAGATGAAATACATTCGCTTACCAATAACTATGAGGTTTTATTTAGCAGAAGAGCAAAAAAATACAAACAAATGGATTTAAAAAATCAAGAATTAACTGAAAAAGATTTCCGCCAGTTAATACTTGAAGAATATACCTTTTTAAAACGTCCTGTTATTGTTAATAACAATGAAGTTTATGTTGGAAATACAAAAAAAAGGGTTGACAAACACTAATTACTCGCAACTTTAACAATTGATCTTTCAATAATATTGTTTAAGTTGCGAGTAATTAGTTTTTAACCCCAATAATGTTAAAGAACCATCACTTTTAATTTTAATAACTATTTCTTTAATTTTATTTTTATTCTTTAAAAGATAAAATTGAACCTTGTCTCTATTTTTATTTATTCTGAAAAAAGATATGTAATTTTTACGTTTAATAAACCTATCAAATTTTTCATCTAATGATGTTGAATCTTCTGAAAATATCATCAATTTATAATGTCTAACTTTTTTAAACAAATCTTCGAACTCTTTAACATCATCTTTTGGGATAAATAGATTTGTAAAAAAAGCTGGTGTACTTATTGAAAAATTACTATTCTCTCTATTTTCAACATAAAAAGAATTGAACGATGATTTTGATGCGCAAGAGGTTACTAAAATTAGTATTGTTAAAAGTAGAATACTATTTTTCATAAAAAAATGTTTAACTTATGACGATTAAGCACCTTTTTTGTAACTTTTTATTTTTATTAGAAAAAAGTTAGTTAATGTTTTTTTTTATTATTTCTTTTCTATTGTAGTATGCTTTAACACGTAACATTGCATTTTCTCTAATATCTTCCCAAAATAAATTAATATCTCCTGTATGGTAACGTTTTTTACCTAAAGCAAAAATACGATACGGAAAACGTGGTAAAGTAATCCATAAAATGCCATCTTTTACATAAACTTTAAGTGCTTGTTTATACAATTTGTTATTTGTAAACAAAAATCCTTTATGGTCTTTTCTTTGAGATGCTATTTTAGCATCCCAAGTAATAGGGTTTGTAGTTGCAACTCCTTTAAACCATTCATTATATGTTTTTGGATAATAATTGTTTTTATATGTATTCCAAGAAACAAAACCTCCTATTTCAGTTGGGCTTTTCATTAAATAAATATGTTTAAACTCTTCTTTTCTTATAGCAATTCCTGGAATATAAGCCGCAATTAATTTACTTTGTAGTGGTTTTCCATCAAAAAAATCTTTTAAAAGTCTTATGGCATGGGTTGTTCCTTGACTATGGGATGCAATAATAATTGGTTTTCCTTTATTATAATTTTTTAAATAAAATTCAAACGCATTTTTAATATCTATATAAGCTAATTTTAAAGCCTCACTCCCACCTGTATCATATTGTGAGTATGACCTAAGGTGTGCTTGTCTATAATATGGAACATACAAATTTCCTGCATTTATAAATGCTGATGCTTGATAATAAACAGCTTTGTTGATTACTTTTTTATTCTGGACGGAATCTGTAATTGGAACATTCCATCTCAAATCTTTTTCATCAATATTTAGCGTTGGGTAAATATAAAACACATCTGCTTGTAAAGAATCTCTATTTATTTTCCAATGTAATAAATTTTCTGGGTATGTATTTGGCAATACAGCCCATGATGCTTGTTTCTGATAATTTGGTTTATCAGGTGGCAACTGTGCAGCAAAAACAGGGATTACCACACTTTTACAACTATTTAAAATAAGTAGTACTCCAATGAATAGAATAACTTTATAACTTTGTAAATAAGCCTTCAATAATTTCTGTTTTTTATATTATTTTTTGGCATATAACATAGGGTTTGTATCCTCATCATTATACATTTTCATTTGTTTGTACACTTTCATATACTTTTTACCCGAAGCAAAATCGGCTAATAAATCATCAATTGCAGTAGATAAATCAACTCTTTGTTCTAATAAAATATCTAATTTTTTCTGACATTTTACTCTGTGTTCTTCTGATGCAGATTCTCGCGTTGCTTCTTCATTCATATGATAAATTTTTAAAGCCAAAATTGAAAGTCTATCTATAGCCCAAGCTGGAGTTTCTGAATTAATTTTGGCTCCTTCTTGTACTTTTACATCTTTAAATTTATTTAAAAAGTAACTATCTATAAACTCAACCATATCTGTTCTGTCTTGATTTGAAGCATCTATTTTTCGTTTTAAAACAATTGCTTCAACAGGATCAATATCTGGCAAACGAATTATATCTTCATAATGCCATTGAACCGTATCAATCCAATTTTTTCTGTACAATAAGTGTTCAAAAGTATCTTTATTAAACGGGTTTTCAAATGGTTGATCTACTTTGTCAATAATGTGATATTTTGCAATTACCTCATCAAATAATTTATTGTATTCTTGTGCGCTCATACTGTTTTTTCTAAAATATGTAAATATTCAACTGTTGCAGTTGCCTTATGATTTCTGTTTTTGGTTTTATCTGCTTTAAAGCGTTGATAGTTAATTGTTTTTAAACTGTATTTCCCATAGGATGACATTATTGTACCTACCTCATTTTCAGTCATTAAACCCTCATTGTTATAACTTAAAAAAACATAGTTAAAGTTAGCGTTTTTTATTAAATCTTCGAAAGATTTTTTTACTTCATTTTTCTTACAATAAGACGACCTATAATAATCTCGCAATCCTGTTTTTCCTTGAGGAATAAAGGTATCATATTTAGCAATGGTATTTAACAAGTGATAATTTGAACCATATTGCCGTGAGTTATAAGGAGGGTCTAAATACAAAATATCGCCTGTAATTTTTTTAATAAGCTGATTACTGTCTTCATTAAAAACTTGGTGTGAATTTTTAGTTTCTTTAAATTTTGCTGGTGAGAACACCAACAACTTTTGAGCCGATTTTTTTAATTGTTTCAAATAAGCTCCATAGACTGATGCCGTATTTGCAACTTTATCTGCACTTTCAATTAGTGATGCTAATAAAAAATAATATTCGTCTTCTGTTATTTCACTATTTATTTTCCAAACTTCTATCTGTTGTCTAATAGCATCAATTTTTCTTCCATTTTCAGCCGAAAAATACAACCTATTACTACTTCCTTTTTCGCAATAGTTATGAAAAATAAAACCCTCAACACCTTTTAAACTATTTAACCTTTTAATTTTCTCATCACAATCTAATAGCTGGTAATTTCCAATGTAATTCTTGTTTAAAATATAGCTGTACCATTCAATATCATTTGCAATAACTTGCTTTACAAATGGTTTAAAATTACGCCCAACAATTCCAGTTCCTGCAAATAAATCACAAAAAACAAGTTCTGACAAATCATCAGCAACTACTTCCTTTATTGATTTTTTTAGAAATGATGATAATTTATGTTTAGAGCCTATATAATTCACTTTTTTAATTAATTTTTATATTTCACTATAACCCAAACGCCATAACGAAGCGTGATAAAGACGTGGTTATCACATTCTTAATACCTAAATGGGAAAATTACTTTATAGCCCAAATAATATCAGCTTTCACAATCTTATTTTCATTTTTAAAACTGTATAATTTTTCGGATTCAAAATTACACAAATAAGCTGATATTATTTCTTTTAACCAACTAATTTCGGCTTTTAGTTTCCAATGCTCATTTTCATTTTGATAGTTTACTAAAATAATAAAAAGCCTGTTTTTAAAATGCTTTCGCTGTTGCTGACTTTGGTTTTTATACAACCATTCTATCAATTCTCCTTTGTGTTCTATTGCATAAGGAATAGACTTGCTATAACCATTTGGAAAAATTGTTGTTTTGTGATCAAATGGAATATCTTCAATAAAAAAATCTGTAAACTTATTGTAAGGGTCTATGTGTGGTTTTACGTTTTTATGTTCACAAAACATAGTCTCAACAGCTTTTGCTGACCAAAAATTAAACCATCTATTTAGGGTGTAATTTTTTAAATTGTTATATTGATAATTGTCTTTAAACTTTACTTCAATTTCTGATAAAACTGAAGACAGCGAGTCCGTTTTATAAATAAAATTAGTTTGTTTATCAAACTTATCTAACTGCTTTCTACCCCAAGAATATGGGAATTTTGTTCTTTTTCTAAGTTCTTTTTCTAGCGTAACATAATTCATTATTGTAAAAATACATTATTTTTTTTCATGACAAATAATATAAAACCTGTTTATTTTACGCTAGAAAACAGATTACTTCGTAGTGAAAAGATTCTCATAATTATGTGGAATGAAGCAATCTCATGATTGGAATTACAAAGTGATAGATTGTTTCAGAAGTTTTACTTCGACTCCGCTTAACAGCCACTCTTTCGTAACGACGTTGATTATAAAAATTTACGCTCAATAATTGTTATTAAACGCTCTTCATATTCAACTTTTTCATTCCAATCATAATCTGGCTTCACCATATTTACAATAAAATCTTTGGCTTCTTTTTCTGTTTTAAATGAATTTAACTGCGATAAAACACGGTTAAAATCCCCCTGATTTCCTTCAAATAAATGTTTTACAAAAGCTATTCTATCATTCAATCCAATTTGTAAATTATTTTTAAACAAGGTATCGTTTAAAGATTGCTGACTGTTTTCATTAATATCTTCAATTACGGGGTTTTCTTTTGTAACTCTTTCAAAAAGTTGTGTAGCAACATCTGCTGATATTGCATCTTTTAATTCTTCCTTCAATGAATTTTGGAGAGAAGGAATTTGAGTTGTATCATCTTTTATAGAAATCTCTTGAGTACTAAACGTTTTTTCAACTTGATCTTCTGTTATTTCTTTCATTTTAAGCTCATCAACTAATTTTTCATTAATTGTATCAGGCTCTTCAATAAAACTTTTTTCAATAAATTTTAGTACAGAAAGTTTTTCGTAAATAAGTCTCGCTTTTTTTTGTAAGGCTTTTACATCTGCTTTATTTTCCATTTCTAAAATACTGTGTGCCAAGCTTACAAGTTCAGCTTCTAATTTTTTGTGCATAAGTTGCGCTATTAAATAATTTTTGATGTATTATTTTTAATAAATTTGTAAGAATTCAAAATAGAATTATCTTTTGTATCTTATCAAGTATTACAAGAAAATACAATTCTATTTTAATTACATTTATAGAAATTAAAAATATACAATAACCTTTCAAGCGTGAAATTACAAAATGTTTCTTGAAAATACAGTAAATCATAACGAACAATTTGGTTGGATAGAAGTTATTTGCGGATCCATGTTTTCTGGTAAAACAGAAGAATTAATTCGCAGGTTAAAACGAGCGCAATTTGCCAAACAAAAAATAGAGATTTTTAAACCTGCAATAGATACTCGCTATGATGAAGAAATGGTAGTTTCACATGATGCGAATGAAATTAGATCAACACCTGTACCTTCATCTTCCAATATATTAATTTTAGCCGCCGATGTAGATGTTGTTGGAATTGACGAAGCACAATTTTTTGATGATGGAATTGTTGCTGTTTGCAATGAATTAGCAAATCGTGGCGTTCGAGTTATTGTTGCTGGTTTAGATATGGATTTTAAAGGGAATCCATTTGGCCCAATGCCTTATTTAATGGCTACTGCTGAATATGTTACAAAAGTACATGCCGTTTGCACAAGAACTGGAAACTTAGCGCATTTTAGCCATAGAACAGCCACAAGTAATGAGCTTGTTTTACTTGGTGAAACGCAAGAATACGAGCCTTTAAGTCGTGCAGCATACTACAAAGCTGTTCATGCCGAAAAAAATAAAAAGGAAGCGCAAAATAACAATGGAAAATAGCCACGTTACTGTACTTGAAATAGATTTAAATGCTGTTAAAATCAACTTAAATTATTTCAAATCTAAACTTTACAAAAAAACTAAAATAGTAGTAGTTGTAAAGGCTTTTGGTTATGGTAGTGATGCCGTTGAAATTGCAAAATTTTTAGAAAATAGTGTTGATTATTTTGCCGTAGCCTACTTAAATGAGGGTGTTACTTTAAGAAAAGGAGGAATTAAAACACCTATTTTGGTGCTACATCCACAAAAATGCAACCTTGAAAAGATTATTGAACACCGTTTAGAACCAAATATTTATTCAGTTAATTTACTAAAACGGTTTATTGAAATTTCAAGAATTTTAAAATTAGAAAACTACCCTATTCATTTAAAATTTAATACTGGTTTAAACAGATTAGGATTTACAAAAAATGATATTTCAGAAATATCTTCATTAATAAACAATCAAAATGAAATTATTGTTAAATCTATTTTTTCTCATATTGCTGCAAGTGAAGATTTAAATGAACGTGTATTTACCTTACAACAAATAAATATCTTCAACTCCATTTCAAAAGAAGTAATTAACCTATTAAATTACACTCCTTTTAAACACATGTTAAACACTTCTGGTGTCTTAAATTATGCTACTGAAGCTCAATTTGATATGGTGCGTTTAGGAATTGGGTTATATGGTTTTGGAAATGACGAAAAACATACTAAAAAATTAAAGAGCGTCTTAACCTTAACATCAATTATATCTCAAATCCAAACTATTCGAAAAGGAGAAACTGTTGGGTATAACAGGGCTTATAAAGCTACAACAACTATTAAAACAGCTACAATACCTATAGGACATGCTGATGGTATTTCTCGTAAATTAGGTAATAGTGTTGGTTACGTTTACATTAATAATAAAAAGGCCGTAATTGTTGGCAATGTTTGCATGGATATGATTATGGTTGACGTTACTAATATTGTATGTAATGAAGGAGATGAAGTTATAATCTACAAAAATCAACAACATATTGAAGCATTGGCAAAGGCAAGTAATACCATTCCTTATGAATTATTGACAGCCATTTCACAGCGAGTTAGACGTGTATTAAAAAGTTGCTAAAATTATTATTTTTAGTATATTAGCTCAATTAACTAAATATAAATTATACTGTGGGAATGTTAAATGAATTTAAAAAATTTGCAATAAAGGGTAACCTTGTTGATATTGCAGTGGGTTTTGTAATGGGTGCAGCTTTTAAAAGTGTTGTAACTTCATTTACTGGAGGTGTTGTTTCGCCTCTTATTGGATTAATTTTTAACTCAGATTTTAAAGATTTAAAATACGTTGTAAAAGATGGTGTTGCTGATGAAGCAGGAAAAGTTGTTGGTGAAGTAGCTGTTCTTTATGGAGATTTTATAACTAATGTTATCGATTTTATTATTGTGGCTTTTGTTATGTTTATGATAATAAAAGGAATTAATAAAATGAAAAAGAAAGAAGAACCAGCTCCTGAAGCTCCAAAAGGCCCTTCACAAGAAGATTTATTAACTGAAATAAGAGATTTATTATCTAAAAAGTAAACCAAACTTTATTTGATAAACTAAAAGGGCTTGCAGTTGTAAGCCCTTTTTTATAATGGTATTATGCGGTTACCATTTATCAATAATTGTAGCTATTTGAGGCTTCAAATTTTCTTGGCAGTTATTTTTTAGAGCTCGTAAAATTTTATTTTTAATTGATTTTAAATCAGGCTCAACAATATAAATAGAATTCTTTTCAGTTTTAATAACAAGATAAGTCTGTAATTTTTTTGGCATAGGAAAATTGAGCCTGCTAACTAGTAAAAAAGAGGACAATAATTCAAATTTTTGAATTTGTTTCCATTCTACAAAAGAAGATTTTTCAAGATAATAAACTGTAATCCCCTCTTTTGTGATTTCTATATTTTGACTGAATTGTTTAGAATTAAAAAATGTAAAAATTAACATAACTGGAATATAAAAAATGGCTCCCATTGCTACAAAAAGACTGTCGTAAAAGTATGGATACGCCCCTGTAAAGGCATGTAATAAATATTCTATAGCGGTGTAACCAAGAGTACTCAAAAATAATATCGAAATAAAGTCGCCTAGTTTTGAAGCCCAAATCGGATTTAAATTTATGCCCGGTAATTTTTTGTAAAGACCTTTGAGGGATAGAAAAGCAGCTAGGAGGAAAAATCCAAATAACATATACCTAAGTTGGGCAAACCATTTAATTTTAACAAGTGTTAATTCATTATTTTCTTGAGGATTGCTTTTTAAGATGACATCCCCAATTTTAATAAAAGCGACATCCGATTTTAAATTCAAATCATTTTTTAACAACCGCCATTTTTTGCCATCAATTTTAAGGCTATAATTTTTAGGATGTAGAATTTTTTTTTGTTTGACAGTATCCTTCTTTGTTTTACGGCTCCCTTCTAGCTGATTTATCAATTTAACAATATCTTTAGAAGCATAGCCATTTTTATTATTAGGACTCACTTTAGTTATCTTTTTAAGTGGTTTTACAGCTGTTTCAATTTTGTAATTATTAATAAATGTGTTTAATGCAGGAAAATTTGCTAATTTAAGTTCATTTAATTCTGGAATAACAGACTTATTTTGAACGTCATTTAATGTAACGACAGAGAGCAACACATTTGTTACGCTCTGCCGTACTTTTTTTACACCTGTAAAAGGTCCAAAAGCAAAGGCTAAAGCCAAACTAAAAAACAGATATCCCAAAAACCTTTTTATTTTCATAGTTTAATAAGCAGATTGTCTTTTACCACCTACAGAAATAACTGTTGCACTGCCGGGAACTTTAATCCATTTAGCGCCACTCCATTTAAAAATACTATGTCCGCCTAAAGTACTGTCTGTACCAATTACCCAAGCATTACCATCTGCACCCACACTTATATCTTTAGCCTTTCCCGGTAATTTTTGCCACCTATTATTAGATAATTTATAGATATCGTCAAAAGAATTTACAACCCAAGGAGTTCCGTTGGGACCAACATCAATTCGTACAGCAGCACCGGGAAATTTAACCCACTGTGTACCATTCCATTTATAAATGCCATAATTACTATTAATAGCATCACTTCCAATTATCCAAATATCACCGTTGGCACCAATGCCAATATCTTTGGCCGTTCCAGGCATTCTGTGCCAAGTATTATTTTGCCATTTGTAAATATGATCAAGATTATTTACACCCCAAGGATTTCCGTAAGGACCCACGTCTATTCTAACACCTTCACCAGCTGTTTTTACAAATTTATTCCCTACCAAATGATAAATTTCCGAGCCATATCTATGCGGTTCTACACCTATTATCCAGACAGATTTGTTAGCGCCTACGCCAATATCTTGCGCTTTGCCCGGATAATAATCCCAAATACCGCCATTCCAATTATAAATTAATCCCGATTTGTTTATGGTCCAAACATAATCTATAGATTTTTTATTTGAAGAGGTTATAATCTTTGTGGCATACCAACTTGCAGTTTCTCCAGTACTACTATTTGAAGTGCCATTGTCTATCCTAATGCTATTTTTAGATAAAACTCCTCTGTATATCCCGTTTATTCCATTTGAATAGCTTAATGTAAACTCAATAATATTATTAGAAATACCTCCATCAATTGTACCTGTTAAATTTTCACCCCAATTAACACTTCCGCTTAGTTTTCCAGATTGGTTTTGCTTAATGTTCATTATTCCTTTATAACCGTTACTTTGGATGAGATTCCAAGCTCCGGAAATTGATGAGAATGTTACAACCTTACTGGCAGTCCAATTTGCCGAAACGCCATTATTGCCTTTTACAGTGCCATTAATGATTTGGGTTCCGTTTTGAGTCAAAGTACCTTTGTAATACCCAATAGTGCCGTTGTGATAATCAATGGTAATGTTGACGGTATTTCCAGACACATTACTGTCTATAGTCCCTTTTAGAGAACCATTCCAAGTGACATTTCCTGTAAAGTGATTATTTAAATCTGGCTGAATAGTCATAACGCCCGTATAACCATTATCTTGATTGAGGTTCCAAGTTCCGGAAATTGATGATGAGATTACTTTTTGTCCCGTTTTAGAACAATTGGCCATTATTTTTAGGTACTCATCAGAATTAAAGAATTTTCTTAAAATATCATTTCTATCCACTTTAGGCCAATCGTTTAGTTCGTAATTACTAGGTTCTCTTCCCAGTACGGCTTGATAGGCATCTCTTATAAATTCTTTATGCCTTTTTTGTTTATTTTTATATTCTGGTGCATTAAAAAAATTCCAGATAGTCCGCCATCTATGCCCTCCGTTTTGTAGCTTGCGTAAATGAGAACCGCCGTTATTAGTTAATGATACGTCAAGGTCTCTTCCTAATACCGATTGATATAAAGATCTGACAAATTCCTTGTCTGTACCACAAGGATTTCCCAAGGCATTTTTAAAAGTGGAATGAGAAGCATTTGGTTTGGGCATTTCAGCGATAGGAACAAGAGTTGGCCAATCAGTCCACCATTTATCATTTTCTGTAAGTCGAAATATTTTTGTGATTAAAGTAGAAGAATTTTTGGCAACATTAACTTCCATGCCCTTGTTCATTGTAATCGTATTTATTTTATATTTATCAGACAATTCTATTTGCCCCTCAATTAACCTTAAGCTACTACTACCATCTTTTGATACTTTTACCACAAATTCTGTTCCTCTGATTCCTATTATGCACGTTGGTGTTTTTATAATTAATCCACCGTTCTTCTGTTTTTCAACTTTGAACCATGCACTTCCATCATTAATGAAGATATTATTTCCTTCTAAAATTATTTCTGTGTTGGGACTTAATTTTATTTTAGTATGATCGGGATATTCTATCTGGGCAAAACTGTCAGCACCCGTTTTAATTCTAACATTACTATTTATAACTCTTGACTCAGTTATGTTAAGTTTTCTTTCTAGAGGGCAGTAAATTTTACTGTCAAATCTAGATTTTATAAGTTGTGTGGTAACAATGCCTTTAACCGCAGTAACCCTGACTCTTGTTCCAATTTTTGTCCAAGAAGAGGTGATAAAAACTATAACAGCTATAATAGTCGCTAAAAATTTATTTTTAAGTTTCATTTTTAAAATCTTTAAATTAATTTTTTAATTACACACCTTGTCTTTATAATACAAAATGCCGGGTTTTGGTTTGTCAAATTTTGCAACAGGCTTATCAATTTTTATAATTTTTCCGCCGTCTTGAGGAAAAAACCAAACTTCATATTCAACTTCTTGTGGCGCAACATAAGAAAGTTGACCGGTCATATTTCGATTATCATAAGCCGTCATTTGCGCTTCTACAACAATTGTTATTACCGCTTTTTCAGGGACTTTTCCCCAAAACTCTTCAGGGTCGAAGTTATTTCCTGTACCGTACCATGGACGAAAGGCTTCTTTTGTATCAGCATTATACATCACAATAGAACTTCCACCCTTTGATTTTTGATACAGACCAATATGTCCTGGACCCTGAACGGTAAACGTTCCTTTTATTGGAGCAACTGAATTTTTAACCACATTGTCCCAGGGTTGATAATTACGTGTCTTTTCAGGGTCATAAAAACCACCCTTCCAAAATCCTTTTTCACTTTGGTTAGAATTGAATGTCCATGTATCTAAAAAACTGTGACTACCCGATAGAATTTTTTCCCCTCCAGCACTTTGCCATTGTGCAGCATTTGAATTTTGTGCACAAAGTGAAATTGAGAACATCAGTAGGAGCAATCCTTGAACAATAATATTTGAAGCTAAAATTAGCTTCGTTTTGAAAACTAAAAGAGACTTTTTCATTTGAAAGTTTTTTTATATGTGATAGCTTAGAGCATAATTTAATGGCTTTTATTTCTTTCTAAAAAAAGAGATTTAGCCACATCTATTTTGTGATCACAAAAAGTTAACATAGAGTCAATCATGTCTTTTACAGGAACTAAATCTCCCTTGACTCCCACAGGTTTTTGACGGTTTTCTATTTCGCCAGAAACTTCGCCATATCTTGAGCGAATTAATTCAATAGAAGCTTCATAATGATTTGTAAATGATTTTATAATTGCGATTGATTTTTCTTTTGAAGCATTGCCAGATTGAGTGAGTTGGTTAAGCTTTTTTTGACATTCATCTATTAATTTAGCCCCATTGATTGCTACACGTATTGTTTCAAAAGATTTAAGACCGTGCAATGTTCCAAATTGGGTATTAACAACAGACCATCCAGAGGTTTGGTTGTTCCAATTACTATTGTGGTTTTTGTCGAATTCCTGCTCTATCGTTTTATTAAATAAAGGAGATGTAAAAGCTGAGATAACGTAAACAACAACTTCTGTACTGTCTTTTAGTTTATTAACTATTTTATACCCATTATCTAAATAAACAGTGTAATTGTTTTGATGCGCCCATTCTAACACAGCATTATCAATAAGATGTCTGTAAATTTGATGGTTACTTACCGAAGGTCTAAAGCCTTGTCGTTTTGAAGGAATAACTTCAATTCTATATCCTTTTTCTAAAGTAGAAGGGTACTTATCGTACTCTCTTTTTAAAAAAACAAACTCGTTTTCAATAAATTTTGCTGCAGTAAGCGGCTTAAAATCTGTAAAATCATAAGTGGGGGTTTCTGCAGTAAAAGAGCCCCCAATTTGGGCTTTTACAGAGAAACTTAAAGAAATGGAAATTAAAAAAATAAATAGCTTAGCAAACCCTAAGATTCGCAGATATGCTAACTTAGCAAAGGTGTTCATAACAGATAATTTTATATAATTAGAATAATGTTTTCTTATATAAAATTAGTTAGTAGAAAAGAAATCAATAAAAATTAAAATGCTTATAACAAGCAACATAAATCTCATCGAGCTATTAAATTTACGAATAAAAATTTAAACTAAAAAAAACTAATTCTATTTTATTCTTTAAATTTATTGTTAACAAACAAGTAAAAACAGAATCTAACTTGTTTTTAGCTTACTATTAAGGAATAGAATTATAAACCTCAGCAATTGTAGGAGAACCTATTATTTTCTTTATCAAAACAAGTTTATCTCCTTTGGTAACTTCTCCTTTTTCTAGTACTTTAAAATAAATACCGCTTTTGGTTGAGTTCCAAAATTGTTTTAAAATATTTTGAGTTTTAAATACTATCCCCAGCTTCATGCAAGGTTGTCTTGGTTTAGTAACTTCTAACAAGGCTTCTCCTAATTTATAAATATCACCTATTTGAATTTTAGTTTCCTCCAAATTTGAAATGGTTAAATTTTCACCAAACATGCCATAATGCCAGTCTAAATTGGGATACAGTTCTTTCCAATACGAATAATGATTTTCAGAATAAGCATATACGGCCTGGTTAATTCCTCCATGATACCTTCTGTCAATTACAGTGTCGTTTAGAACCCCTTCTGTATCAATATATATCTCTTTTACAGGAAACTTAAAAATTCCTGTTTCAACAATTTTACCTTTATAATTAATTGTTTTTCTTTCGCCAACATTAACCGATTTCACTTTCATTTTACTTTAAATTTAGAAAGTTCATTAGCTATTTTTCTATCATTAGCTAAACGAGGCACTTTATTTTGCCCACCTAATTTTCCTACAGATTTCATATAACTATTAAACCCTCCTTTTTCAATAGCTGTAATTTTTAATGGTTGCAGTATTTTCCCCTCAATTAAATCTAAATAATAACTATTTTGTTGCTGCATTGAAAGATCAATTTTAGTGGCAAAATCCTGAAGGTTTTCTGGTTCGTTTTTAAATTCAATAAACCATTCATGATATGGCAACCCTATTTTAGGAGTTATTTGTGGTGCCACGGTAAACTCGGTAATACTAATTTTTGTGTTTACTGTATTTTCATTTATGGCTTGTTCTACTTCTTTAGCTATTACATGCTCTCCAAATGCAGATATAAAATGTTTTATTCTTCCTGTTACTCTAATTCTGGGTGGATTTACTGAAATAAATTCAATAGTATCTCCAATATTGTATCCCCAAAGTCCTGCGTTAGTGTTTAAAATTAGCACATAATTTACTCCTACTTTCACATCGGCTAAAGAAATTCTTGTAGGATTTTCGTCAAAAAACTCTTCAGAAGGAATAAACTCATAAAACATCCCATTATCTACTAACAACATCATTCCTTTTTTAGTTTGAGAATCTTGGTAGGCTATAAATCCTTCAGAAGCTGGGTATAATTCAATAGTATCCACCTTTCTTCCTATTAAATCTTCAAATTTGTTTCTATAAGGTTCAAAATTAACGCCTCCATAAACAAACAAGTTAAAATTTGGGAAAATTTCACCTACTTTTTTACCTGTTTTTTCAATTAGTTTTTCAAAATACATTTGTACCCAAGAAGGAATTCCACTAATTAAAGTCATATTTTCATTAACGGTTTCTTCAACAATGGCATCAACTTTAGTTTCCCAATCATCTATGCAATTGGTTTCCCAACTTGGCATCCTGTTTTTTGTTAAATATTTAGGTACATAATGAGCTGCAATACCAGAAAGCCTACCTGTTTTTATTCCATTAGTTTCATCCAATTCTGGACTTCCCTGTAAAAAAATCATTTTACCGTTTACAAAATCAGATTTATTCGTTTGATTGATATACAATAATAATGCATTACGCGCTGCCGTAATATGAGTGGGCATAGACTCTTTAGTTAATGGAATGTACTTGGCTCCTGAAGTTGTTCCAGATGTTTTTGCAAAATACAATGGTTTTCCTTTCCATAAAATATTAGGTTCTCCTGCTACAACTTTTTCTACATAAGGCTTAAGTGCTTCATAATCACGAATAGGAACTTGCTTTTTAAAATCTTTATACGATTTTATACTGCTAAAATTGTGATCTTCTCCAAATACTGTTTCTTTAGCATTAGAAATTAACTTTTTAAAAACTTCTTGCTGAACTTTTATAGCGTTGTTACTTTTTTTATAAAATTTTACAGCAACTTGCTTTGCAAATGGTTTTGCTAAACTTGATTTAATGCTCATAATTATTCAAAATCAATATAATTAGTTGGATCTACTGGATAACCTTCATTCCAAAGTTCAAAATGTAAATGTGGCCCTGTACTAAACTCTCCTGTATTCCCTGCTGAAGCGATTACTTCACCAGATTTTACTAAATCTCCTTGCTGTTTATGTAACGATGTATTGTGTTTATAAACCGAAATAAACCCTCCTGTATGTTCTATTATAATAACGTGCCCTGTATCTGCAGTCCATTCTGCAAAAATAACAGTACCATCAGCAACAGATTTTACAGGTGTCCCCATTTCAACCGCTATATCAACAGCGAAGTGTTTTGTCTCAAGATTATATCCATCTGTAATTATTCCTGAAACGGGAGCAAAAAATACTATTTCAGCCCCTTTAGTTGCTTGATTAAAAATACTGTATCTGTCTGTACTTTCTATTTCTTGTCTAAATTCTAAATCAATATTTGAAGGCTCTAAATTAATGGTGTCTTTATCATAGTGAATGGATTGCAAAACTGAATCTTTATCAAATTGAACATCTGCTATTTCTCCTGTGAGCAATTTTCTTATTTTTTCAATATACACATTATTAACTTTCAATACCTGCTCTAAAGAATCTACTTTATAGACCAGTTGTGTAGCCTCTTTTTTTAATTTAATTGAAGAATAGCCTGGTATATATTCTCTCAAAGGTGTAAAAGCAATTAAAAAAATAGTGCCTACAATTAACAAAATTGAAAATAGCCCACCTAAAATAAACACATTTAATCTAGTTAATTTAAAAGATATTTTTTCTTCAAAAGTATCTTCATTTAGTATTACCAAGCGGTATTTACTAATTAATTTCTCTTTAAATCTCCCTTTATTTTTAGGTGTTTTAGCCATAATTTAATTTCAAACAAATATACAACGAAATTTTACTTAAATAATTTCAATTTACCTGTTTACTCATGCTTAAAATTTATTATTTATAAAAGTTCATTTCATCAATATATTTCCATACATTATGTGGTAACATTGTGCTAATATCTTTACGCTCTTTTATTGATTTTCTAATAAATGTTGAGGAAATTTGAATAATTGGTGCATTTATTTTATGAACTTTATTATGATTTAAAAGTTTGTATTCTGCTTTTCCTTCTGAAACTCTTGGATACACATATAGCTCATAATTTTCAAGGATTACTTTATGATTTTTCCACTTGTGAAACCCTTTTAAATTGTCTTCACCCATAATTAAACAAAATTGCTTATTTGGATGTTTTTCTTCAATACGCACTAAAGTATCTATTGTGTAATTAGGTTGCTTTAAATTAAATTCAATATCTGTTGTTTTTAATTTTGGGTAATTTTCAACAGCAATATTAGCAATTGCCAATCTGTGATAATTCCCCAACATCGATGTTTTTTGTTTAAACGGACTTTGTGGCGTTATTACAAACCAAACTTCATCTAAATCTGAGAATTCTACCATATAATTTCCAATAATCATATGACCAACATGAATTGGGTTGAAGGTTCCAAAAAACAATCCTATTTTCATTTGTTTATAAAATTTTTAACAATTTTATATGCTTCTTTTTTTGCTTCTTCTAAATTGTCATTAATTAAAATTGTATCAAAATCTTGTGCATATTTCATTTCTTTTTCGGCTTTTGCTACACGTTCTTTTATTTTTTCTTCACTGTCTGTTTTTCTATTTCTAAGTCTACGCTCCATTTCTTTTATTGATGGTGGCTGCACAAAAATGGCTAAGGTTTGTTCTGGAAACTGTGATTTTACATTTAAGCCCCCTATAACATCAATATCAAAAATTACATGCTTTCCTTCTGCCCAAATTCTATGGATTTCTTCTTTTAAAGTTCCGTAAAAATTATTTGAATAAACTTCTTCCCATTCAACAAAATCATTGTTTTTAATATGCTTATGGAATTCGTTAAGAGATATAAAATAATAATCTTTACCATTTTCTTCAATTCCCCTTTTTTTACGAGAAGTTGCAGAAATAGAAAAATCTAAATTTAATTCTTTTTGCTCCAATAAGTAATGTACAATTGTTGTTTTTCCTGATCCTGAAGGCGCGGAAAAAACGATTAGTTTACCCTCTTTTTTCACAATTAATATATTTATAAAACATTTAGATTTTGTTCTTTGATTTTCTCTAATTCGTCTTTCATTTGAACTACCAATTTTTGCATATCTGCAAAATTAGCTTTTGAACCAATAGTATTAATTTCTCTACCTATTTCTTGAGTTATAAATCCTAATTTCTTACCATTTGATGTTTGTTCTTTTAATTCTTTTAAGAAATAGTTTAAATGATTTTTTAAACGAACTTTTTCTTCTGTAATATCTAATTTTTCAATGTAATAAATAAGTTCTTGTTCAAATCTATTTTCATCAACTTTCGCTTCCAACTCTTCAATTCCTTTTTTTAATTTCAATCTAACATTTTCAATACGTTTTGGGTCTATTTCAATTACTTTATTTAATAAATCTTCAATAATAGCAACTCGCATCTCAAAATCTTTTAGCAACACCTTTCCTTCATCAGTTCTATATGAAATTATTTTTTTTATCGTTTTATTTATTGCCTCAGCTATTTTATTCCATTCCTCTTCGTCTAATTCTTCTCTCTCTGCTTTTAAAGAATCGGGTAATCTAGCCGCTATTTTTAATAATTCTATTTCATCAGAATTAACAATTTTTTTTAATTGGCTTATATATTCTCTTACTGCTTTTTCATTTATCTTTGATGATAGCTCACCGCCATTATTTTCAATATAAATAGAAAAATCTATTTTTCCCCTAACTAAATTTAACGCTAGTTTTTTCCGAATATCTAATTCTTTTTCTCTATAATAAGAAGGAATTCTAACGTTTAAATCTAAATTTTTACTGTTTAACGATTTCAATTCAATCGTAATTTTTTTGGTTGAAAGTTGCAATACGGTTTTCCCGTATCCAGTCATTGATTGTATCATCTATTTCTAAAATTTAAGCAAATTTAAACATTTTATGATATGTATTATTTTTTTGTGCAATTGATATAAGTTTTTTGTGCTAAAACTATTGTGTACTTTTGTTTTTTTATAACTAAATTTTTATTTTTATTTTGAGTGAAATTAAACATTTATTAGTAATTAGGCTGTCTGCAATGGGAGATGTAGCCATGACTGTTCCTGTTTTAAGAGCTTTTGCTCATCAGCATCCAACTGTAAAAGTTACCGTACTTTCTAAACCTTTTTTAAAGCCTTTATTTGCAGATCTAAAAAATGTTTCTTTTTACAGTGCTGATGTTAATAACAAACACAAAGGGTTTTGGGGTATTTACACGCTTTTTAAAGAGTTAAAACATTTAAAAATTGATGCTGTAGTAGATTTGCACAATGTATTACGTTCAAAAATTTTAAGAACTTTTTTTAAATTTATGTTTGTGAAAATTACGTACATAGATAAAGGAAGAGGTGAAAAACGCGCATTAACACGCTCTAAAAATAAAATTTTTAAGCAATTAAAAACAACTCATGAACGCTATGCAGATGCTTTTAGAAAATTAGGGTTTCAGCTTAATATTACCAATCCGAAATTTCCTGAAAAGAAAAAATTAACACCCGAAATTATAAACATAACTGGACGTAAAGAAGGGAAATGGATTGGCATTGCACCTTTTGCCCAATACAATTCTAAAATGTATCCTCTTGACTTAATGGAGCAAATAATTGCAAATTTAGAAAATAAAGAAAATTTTAAAATTTTATTGTTTGGCGGTGGTCAAAGAGAGGTTGAAGTTTTAGAAAATATAGCTCATAAATATTCAAATACCTTAAATGTTGCTGGGAAAATAAAATTAGAACAAGAATTAAATCTTATCTCAAACCTAGATTGTATGGTGAGTATGGATTCTGGAAATGCTCATTTTTCTGCAATGCTAGGTGTTAATACACTAACTATTTGGGGAATTACACATCCTTTTACCGGATTTTCTCCATTTAATCAACCATTTGAAAATGCTATTTTACCCAATCTAAAAAAATACCCTAACATTCCTTGTTCTATTTATGGAAACAAAGTGTGTAAAGGTTATGAAGATGTTATGAGAAGTATTTCACCTAAAACTGTAGTAAATAAAATTTTAGAGGTCAGTAGATAGTTTCATACAACAAATCTAAGATTATGATTTGTTGCGTTAAGTTCTTGAATTCAGGCTATAGTTCTCGACTGCGCTCGAACAAACATATTATTTTGCATTACACTTTTCATATTCAGTGTTTTACCATTTCAAATTTATATGTAGTTATCTACTGGCCTCTAAAATTTTAGAAAATCTTTAGAATTAATATTTTTTAGGCACGTTTGACACCTAAAAATTAACCAAATTTATTTCATTAAATTCTTAATTTAAAATGTTATTTTTGTAAAAATATTTTTTTCTATGATTGTTAACATCCTCGATACTAAAAATTCATTGTTAAATAAGTTTATTTCTGAAATTAGAGATGTTGTTGTTCAAAAAGACGCCATGCGCTTTAGAAGAAATATAGAACGGATTGGTGAAATTTTAGCTTATGAATTAAGTCAATCTCTAAACTATGAAAATAAAATTATAACTACTCCTTTAGGAACTAAAACAGTTCCTATTCCTAAAAATGATATTGTTTTGTGTTCTATCCTAAGAGCTGGGTTACCCTTACACACAGGTCTTTTAAATTATTTTGATGATGCTGAAAATGCATTTATTTCTGCCTATAGAAAACACATAACTGATACTGAATTTGAAATTAAAGTTGAATACTTTGCCTCCCCAAATTTAGATGGTAAAACCCTTATTTTAGCCGACCCAATGTTAGCCACAGGACAATCAATTGTCAGTGTTTTTGAAGGACTAAAAAAGCATGGTACACCTAAAGAAATTTACTTAGCTTGCGTTATTGGGTCTACACAAGCCATTACCCTTATAAAAAAACACTTTCCTTCAAGTACAAAATTATGGATAGCAACTGTTGATAATGAATTAAATAACAAAGGGTATATTGTCCCTGGATTAGGTGATGCTGGTGACTTAGCTTTTGGTGAAAAGTTATAAAAAGTACACACTTATTGATATAACTAAAAATAAATACAATATTATATCTTTAAATATTGTCGACTTACTTCTTTCTAAAAAATTTGCAATTATTATTGATGCTGGAAATACTAAATAAAAGAATTCTAATCCATTTTTTACTGGTGAAAAAATGATAATTACTATAGAAATTAGAAGGTGATTTATTAGTACATTCCATGAATATTTTAAATTATTACTTATTAAAATAATTTTTGGAGTAGCAGACAAAATAGACCACAGTAATATAGTTATTAAAAATGTTATTGGTATTAAAAATTTTAATGAATTGTACGCAACAAAATCTAAATTAAAATTATAATTAAAGTTATCGTAAAAAGTTGGCAAACTATCCAAATATAAACAATACGTAAAATAAATAAAAATAGGTGTTACAAATCCAACAATTGGTATCAATAAATTTTTAAAACTACCCTTTTGATATATAAAAATTCCAACATAAATTAAAAGTATATAAAATATACTCCAAGAGTATATCAATGTTGAAATACCAATCCAAAAAGCAGCATCAAACAATTTTATTTTAGTATTTATTCCACTTCTTAAACTATATATTTTTCGATAACTTAAAAGCAGTGTTATATTTGAAAAAATAATGTGATTTAAAAAAGTAGTTTTTGAGAAGGCTCCTAACATAAAAACAGTTAAAAGTAATGCGTAAGAATTATCTTGAGTAAGTTTATTTTTTTTTAGAATAAAAATAAATAAAAATAAAAATAAAACATACCAGCAAAAGTAAAGTGCCTTTTTTACAACAAACATCACTGAAAAACTATCAAAACCTTTCATTAAAATTGATATACAATAGTATATAAATAGTAATATAGCTATACTAAATGTAGCTATTGGTTTAGTTTTATTAAAAAAATTTGCTATCATTACTATATTTTCTATTTTTGCCTGTAAATATAATTAAGATATGATTGCAAACAATATTTTTAAAGCAATAGGTGATTTTTGTACCAATGTTTTATTCCAACCATTTGATGCTTTAAGGTTTATGACTAATTGGTGGACTCAAAATACAATAAACTGGATATTGGTTGTAATTGCGTTTACGGCTTTTATCTACTGGCTAGGAGAACTTAAAAAACATAGAAACTCCGTAAACGAGTAGTCTTTTATCTTCTTATTTATTTCATTTCCTTTTAAAACCTTAAATTTGTGGGGAGTAAAAACAAACTTAAAAGATTTCGTGAAAACGAAACGTTTTCTAATGTAATCCAACCTACAAGAAAAGAGTTACTTCAAGGTTTTTCGTTGAAAGGAAATTGGCATAACCATTTCAAAAATAATAACCCAATTATTTTAGAATTAGGCTGTGGAAAAGGTGAATATACCATTTCTTTAGCTCGTAAAAACCCAACTACTAACTATATAGGCATTGATTTAAAGGGAGCCCGTTTTTGGCGTGGTGCAAAAACAGCATTAGAAGAAAACCTTACCAATGTTGTATTTATTAGAACTCAAATTGAATTGATAGATTTTCTTTTTGATAAAAATGAAATTTCAGAAATTTGGATTACTTTTCCAGATCCACAAATTAAATATACGAGAACAAAACATCGATTAACCAATCCTGAATTTTTAAAAAAATACCACCATATTATAAAACCTAAAGGCTCTATTCATTTAAAAACCGACAGTGAATTTATGCATGGTTATACATTAGGACTGCTTAAAGGTGAAAATCACGAAATTGATTATGCACATCACAATATTTATAATAACCCACACGCTCCTATAGAAGCAACTTCAACCCAAACCTTTTACGAAAATCAATATTTAGAAAAAGGAAAACCTATTACTTATATTAAATTTAGACTTCGTTATTAAATTGTTATTTTTGAAGAATGAACAATTCTGAAAACTTTTTTAGCAAAGTTTATACCGTAGCAAAATTAATTCCCCACGGAAGAGTTACAAGTTATGGCGCAATAGCAAAATATCTGGGAGTAGCCAAATCGGCTCGTATGGTTGGCTGGGCCATGAATGCTTCTCATAACATTGATGAAATTCCTGCACACAGAGTAGTTAATAGAAATGGATTATTAACTGGCAAACATCATTTTGATGGTACAAACTTAATGCAACAGCTTTTAGAAAGTGAAGGTATTATTATTAAAGAAAATAAAATCCAAAATTTGAATGCTGTTTTTTGGGATCCTTTCAAAGAATTAAACACCTAATTTCTTTGTAACTACTACTACATTTCTTTTTTATTGGATTTTTTTTATATCCATCAGAACTCTGTATATTTGTTGTTTAGAATGATTTTAGATAAACAATTATGGATTTAAATAAAAAAGATATAACTAAAGTACTTGAAACTATTACCGCTCCTGGCGAAGGTAAAAGTCTTGTTGAAAGTGGAGCCGTTAAAAATATTGTAACCTTTGACAAAGAAGTTGTTGTAGATGTTACCATTAGCAACCCTACTTTACAAGCAAAGAAGAAAATTGAAATTGAAATAATGAAGGCTATCCACAGCCAAATTGATCAAAAAATTGATGTAAAAGTAAATGTAACTGCAATAGTTCCTACAAAAGAAGTTAAATTAAAAGAAAATTCTATTCCAGGAATTAAAAATATTATAGCCATAGCTTCAGGTAAAGGAGGGGTTGGAAAATCTACAATTACTGCAAATATGGCTGTTTCATTACAAAAAATGGGATTTAAAGTTGGTATTTTAGATGCCGATGTTTATGGCCCTTCAATTCATTTAATGTTTGATGTACCCAATGCAAAACCATTATCTGTAGAAATAGACGGGCGCTCAAAAATGAAACCTATTGAAAGTTATGGTGTTAAAATACTTTCATTAGGCTTTTTTACGAATGCAAATCAAGCCGTAATATGGAGAGGTGCAATTGCTTCTAAAGCTCTAAACCAAATGATTTTTGATGCACATTGGGGAGAATTAGATTTTTTATTAATTGATCTACCTCCTGGAACTGGAGATATTCATTTATCTATTGTACAAGCTGTTGCAATTACAGGTGTAGTAATTGTAAGTACTCCTCAAGCTATTGCACTTGCCGATGCAAAAAAAGGAGTAGCAATGTTTAAACAGGAAGATATAAACGTACCTGTATTAGGTATTGTTGAAAATATGAGCTACTTCACTCCTGCAGAATTGCCTAATAATAAATATTATATTTTTGGCAAAGACGGTGCTAAAAATTTAGCAAAAGATATAGAAACTGCATTTTTAGGTGAAGTTCCTTTGGTACAAAGTATTAGAGAAGCTGGTGATATTGGTCATCCAGTTGCCTTGCAAGACAACACACCTTTAGAAAATGCTTTTTCAGAAATCGCCAAAAACGCACTTACACAATTGGTAAAAAGAAATAACGACTTACCTCCAACTGAAGTTGTAAGAATTACAACAATGAGTGGATGTAGCACTAAATAATTAAGTATGACAACTGATGAACTTAAAGCTAGCGTAGAGCTTGCTTTGCAAGAAATAAGACCTTACTTAGAAGCTGATGGCGGAAATATTTCATTAGTTGAAATAACAAATAACACCGTAAGTGTTCAGTTAGAAGGGGCTTGTTTGGGGTGCTCAGTAAATCAAATGACTTTAAAAAATGGTGTTGAAGCCACAATAAAAAGACACGCTCCACAAATTAAACGTGTTATTGAAATTAATGGAATTTCTTTCTAACTTCCTAAATAAAAGAATCCACAAAACAAAAAGAGTGCTTTAAAGCGCTCTTTTTTATTAGTTTAGTCCAAAAAAAATATGCTATATTTGTAAAGTATGAAAAATACTTGGACCGGATTATTATTACTTCTAAAATTCTTAATCAAGAGAGATCCTGAATGAATTAACTCTTCAACATAAGAGGATTCCATAATTTTCTTGTGTATACACCTCTGTTTTTAAATCAACCTCAATACTTTTTAAAGTTGATTAAATTTTAAAGAGACTTTATATTAAATACTAACTAAAAAATTAAAAACATGCCTAGATATTATTCATTAGGTAAAATTCCTCCAAAACGCCACACCGTTTTTGAAAACCCAAATGGAGGTATTTACCAAGAAGAACTTTTTGGAACTGTTGGTTTTGCAGGAATGTCATCATTAATTTATCATATTAATCCACCAACAGTTGTTACAGAAATAAAAGAAGTGAAAAATGTAACTCCAAAAGTAGCTATTAAAAAAAACATGAAAGCCTTGAGTTTTAAAGGTTTTTCATTAAACGCTGAAAAAGACTATTTAGATAGCCGTAAAACACTTTTTGTTAATAACGATTTACATATTGGATTGGCTGCTCCAAAAGAATTTTCATCTACCTATTTTTACAAAAATGCAGATGCAGACGAACTACTATTTGTACATATTGGCTCTGGAACTTTAAAAACTATGTATGGAAATATAGATTTTAAATATGGTGATTATCTAATAATCCCTCGTGGTACCTTGTACCAAATAGATTTTAAAACTGAAGAAAATAGGCTATTATATATCGAATCTTTTAGCCCAATTGTAACTCCAAATCGCTATCGAAATAATTTTGGACAATTATTAGAGCACGCTCCTTTTTGTGAACGAGATTTTAGATTGCCTACAAATTTACAAACGCATAACGAAAAAGGAGCATTTAAAGTTTTAGCTAAAAAACAAGGAATTCTGTGGGAATATACTTATAAAAACCATCCTTTTGATGTAGTTGGCTGGGACGGGTTTAATTATCCATATGCTTTTTCAATTCATGATTTCGAACCTATAACAGGAAGAATTCATATGCCTCCACCTATTCATCAAACTTGGGAAGCGGCAAATTTTGTGGTTTGCTCTTTTGTACCAAGAATGTACGATTATCATCCAAAATCCATTCCTGCACCTTATCATCATAGCAATATTGATTCTGAAGAAATTTTATATTATGTTGATGGTGATTTTATGAGCCGAAATAATATTGAAAAAGGACAACTAACATTGCATCCTGGAGGAATTCCTCATGGTCCACATCCAGGAGCTATTGAAAGAAGTATTGGTAAAAAATCAACTGAAGAATTAGCAGTAATGATTGACCCTTTTAATCCAGTAATGATTACTGAAGAAGCTATGAATTTACAAGTTGATGATTACTATAAATCATGGATTATTGAATAAATTAAACTGCTAGAAAAAAGAGCAAAGAAGAAAGGCTAACAAATTACAATACCTTTTTTAATTGCTCATCGTAAAACACACATTAATACCGAAACATTAAACAAACTCGAAGAAAAAACAGAATAATTTTAAAAAACAACTATGGTTCCCATAATGGTTTAGCGTAGTATTTCTCTATATTTTTTTTCTTTTATTAAAATTTTAAAAATGCAAAAACTAAAAAACATACAAAACTTTGATTATGGCTTAGAAAAAATATTTCCTGAAGCCGACGATTTTTTACCTTTATTAGGAACTGACTACGTAGAATTATACGTAGGAAACGCCAAACAAGCAGCAGTATATTATAAAACTGCATTCGGATTTCAATCTTTAGCTTATGCCGGCTTAGAAACTGGTTTAACCGATAGAACAAGTTACGTACTCGTACAAGATAAAATTAGGCTAGTACTAACTACTCCAATGCCAAACTCAAAAAATAATGAAATTTTTGAACATATAGAAAAACATGGAGACGGAGTTAAAGTTGTGGCTTTATGGGTTGAAGACGCAACCAAAGCTTGGGAAGAAACTACAAAAAGAGGGGCGAAATCATTTTTAAAACCAACCAAAGAAAGTGATGAAAACGGAGAAGTTATTCGCTCTGGAATTCATACTTACGGAGATACCGTTCATATTTTTGTAGAACGTAAAAATTATAACGGATTGTTTTTACCAAAATTTGAAAAGTGGGAATCTATATACAACCCAACTGATGTTGGGTTAAAATATATTGATCATATGGTAGGAAACGTTGGATGGAATGAAATGAACGTTTGGTCTGAGTTCTACCGTAAAACCATGGGCTTTGCTAACTTAATTACTTTTGATGATAAAGATATTTCAACCCAATTTACAGCTTTAATGAGTAAAGTAATGACCAATGGCAATGGTAGAGTTAAATTTCCAATAAATGAACCTGCTGAAGGACTTAAAAAATCACAAATTGAAGAATATTTAGAATTTAATAACGGACCAGGTGTTCAGCACATTGCCGTTGCAACTAATAACATTTTAGAAACTGTAAAAGCTATGACAAAGCGAGGTGTTGAATTTTTATATGTTCCCGGCTCATATTATGATACTGTTTTAGATAGAGTTGGCGAAATTGATGAAAATTTAGCCGAATTAAAAGATTTAGGTATTTTAGTTGATAGAGATGATGAAGGCTATTTATTACAAATATTTACCAAGCCCGTTTCAGATAGACCCACGCTCTTTTTTGAAATAATTCAACGAAAAGGTGCACAATCTTTTGGGAAAGGTAATTTTAAAGCGCTTTTTGAATCAATTGAAGCAGAACAAGAAAGACGAGGAACATTATAATTAAAACTATTATTTTAATAAAAGCTTAACCCTATTTGTTAAGCTTTTATTACTTTTGGAACAGTAGTTGTAATTTATCTACAAAATAATCGTCCATTAATAAACTAATGAAAAAATTAATTAACCTGTTAATATTAATAATTTCAATGTATTCATTCGCACAGTCATCTGGGAATGAAA
Source organism: Lutibacter profundi (assembly GCF_001543325.1). NCBI lineage: Bacteria > Pseudomonadati > Bacteroidota > Flavobacteriia > Flavobacteriales > Flavobacteriaceae > Lutibacter > Lutibacter profundi. Next base: position 2,173,754 of record NZ_CP013355.1, on the reverse strand, counting down.
ATACTGAAACAAAATTTGCTTTTCAAAAAGGAGAATGGCTTAAATTTAGAATGAGCTATAGTAATTTTTTTAATGCGGGTTATTCAACAATTGAAGTTAGGGAAACTACAAATAATTCAAAAGAAGCTTTTCACATTATAGGAAAAGGAAAATCTACTGGGTTTATTAGCCTGTTTTTTAAAGTAAATGATAATTATGAATCCTTTATATACAAAGAATCTTTAAAACCCTACCGGTTTATTAGAAAAATTAACGAAGGGGGACATACTAAAGACAAGGAGATTTTATTTGATTATGATACAAATCATGCTATTGTTAAAAACCACAAACACAAAACCGAAAAAAAATATCCAATAAGTAGTAACATTCAGGATATGTTATCCTCTTTATATTTTTTAAGAAATCAAAAAATTAATAATTTATCAATTGGCGAAGAAATTGAATTAAAAATGTTTTTAGATCAAGAAATTACCAACTTCAAACTTCGGTTTTTAGGTAAAGAAATTATAAAAACAAAATATGGTAACGTTAGAGCCTTGAAATTTAGACCAATTGTACAGGCAGGCCGAGTTTTTAAAGAACAAGAAAGTGTTACCGTATGGATAAGTGATGATAAAAATAAAATTCCTCTCCGTATTAAAGCTTCTCTAGCTGTTGGATCACTTAGAGCCGATTTAGATGAGTTTAAAGGTTTAGTCCACCCTTTTAATATTATTTTTAACAATTAAATTGTACTTTTGCGTTTTATTTTTTATTCTAAATTAACTCGTAAAATAGCACCTCTTGAAAAAAATAGTTTCACTTTTAATTGCTTTAATTTTTATAGCCTGTAAAGATGACAAACCTGAAATAAAAAAAACACCTCCAGAACCCATTGAAATTTATGAGTATGGTTTTAAATTAAGCAATTACAAGGTAATTAATGACACTATTAAACCTGGTGAAAATTTCAGTGAAATACTTGACAAACATCATATTGAATACCCAAAAGTACTTGAAATAGTAAGTAAAGTTAAAGATACTTTTAATGTTCGTAAAATTAAAAGTGGTGCCCCTTATACCATTTTAGCAAAAAAAGATTCAACTGAAAAAGCACAAGTTTTTATTTATAAACACTCCAAAGTACGCTATACCGTAATTGATTTTAAAGACTCTATAATTACAGCTTATAATGCTAAAAAACCTATACAGACAGTTATTAAAACCGCTTCAGGTGTAATTACAAATAACCTTTCTGAAGCAATGGATAAACAAGGCTTGAATCTATACCTCGCTTATGAATTATCAGACATATACGCCTGGACTATTGACTTTTTTAGATTGCAAAAAAATGACAAATTCAAATTAATTTATGAGCAGTTATACATCAATGATAGTATCCCTGTTGGCATTGGAGAAATAAAAGCTGCCTATTTTGAACATGGAGGCAAACCCTTTTATGCCTTTAAATTTTTGGCAGATTCAACCATAGGCATTCCCGATTATTTTGATGATAAAGCAGCAAATTTACGTCGCCAATTTTTAAAAGCACCTTTGAAATTTAGTAGAATTTCTTCTCGTTATAATTTACGTAGAAGAATTGCTTTTTATGGCAACAGAATTAGACCTCACAAAGGTACAGATTTTGCCGGCCCAGTTGGGACTCCAATAATGTCAACTGCAAATGGAACTGTAATAGAGTCTCGTTATAAAGGAGGTAATGGTAATTATGTAAAAGTTCGTCATAATGGAACCTACAGCACACAATATTTACATATGAGTAAAAGAGCCGTAAAGGTTGGTGATGTTGTAAAACAAGGTGAAGTTATAGGATATGTAGGAATGACTGGAAATACGGCAGGACCACATGTTTGTTACAGATTTTGGAAAAACGGGAAACAAGTTGACCCTCTGAAGCAAAAGTTGCCTGCTGCAAAACCCATGAAAAAGGAAATAAAAGCTGCTTATTTTAAATTTATAGAGCCTCTAAAAACTAAATTAGATAAAATAAATTACCCTGAACTAACTGATGATATAGTAATTTCAAAAGAAGAATTAAAGAACTAGAATATGTCCATGAAAAATATTAATCCAACAAAAACCAACGCTTGGAAACAACTAACTACTCACTATAAAGAAGTTAAAGATATCCATTTAAAAACATTATTCAGAGATGATAGTAACAGAAAAAATAAATTCACCATTAACTTTAATAGTTTTGAATTTGATTTTTCAAAAAATAGAATCACAGAAAAAACACTAAACCACCTATTAAACCTTGCAAATGAAGTTGATTTAAAAAATGCAATAAATGCTTATTTTTCAGGAGAAAAAATTAATCAAACCGAAAAGAGAGCTGTTTTACATACCGCATTAAGAAACCAATTAGATAGTGAAATTATTGTAGATGATAAAAATATAATGCTAGAAATAAAAGAGGCATTAAATAAAATGGATTCTTTCAGTAGTAGTGTTATTTCTGGCCAATGGAAAGGCTATTCAGGAAAAACAATTACCGATGTTGTAAATATTGGTATAGGTGGATCAGATTTAGGTCCAGATATGGTTGTAGAGTCTTTAAAATATTACAAAAATCATTTAAATATTCATTTTATTTCAAATATTGATGGTGACCATGTACAAGAAGTACTCAAAAATTTAAATCCTGAAACTACCTTATTTATAATTGTTTCAAAAACATTTACAACACAAGAAACTTTAACCAACGCAACTACAATAAAAAAATGGTTTTTACAATCAGCCAACAAAAAAGATGTGGCAAAACACTTTGTAGCTGTGTCTACAAACTTAACTATGGCTAGTGAATTTGGAATAGCTTCTGAAAATATTTTCCCAATGTGGAGTTGGGTTGGAGGTCGTTTTTCACTTTGGAGTACTGTTGGCCTTTCCATTAGTTTGGCGATAGGATTTAAAAATTTTCACAACCTTCTAATTGGCGCTTTTGAAATGGATGAACATTTTAAAAATACTCCTTTTGAAAAAAATGCTCCAATTATTGCTAGCTTAATTGGTGTTTGGTATACTAACTTTTTTAATGCTGAAACAGAAGTTATTTTACCTTACACACAATATTTAACAAAATTTGCTCCATATCTACAACAAGCCATTATGGAAAGTAATGGAAAAAGTGTTGATAGAAATGGCGAAAATATAAATTATCAAACTGGTAATATTATTTGGGGAAGTACAGGTACAAATGCTCAACATGCCTTTATGCAGTTATTACATCAAGGAACAAAATTAATTCCCGCAGATTTTATTGGATTCAAACAATCGCTCTACGGAGATGAAGAACACCACAAAAAATTAATGGCAAACTTTTTTGCCCAAACACAAGCCTTAGCTGAAGGTAAAACAAAACAAGAAGTTCATTTAGATTTAAAAACACAAGGCAATATTGATGATATTAATCAACTATTACCTTTTAAGGTATTTAAAGGAAATAAACCTAGTACAAGCATTTTAATAGAAAAACTAACTCCTAAAACTTTAGGGAGTTTAATCGCTTTTTATGAACACAAAATATTTGTTCAAGGCATTATTTGGAATATTTTTAGTTATGACCAGTTTGGGGTTGAATTAGGGAAAGAATTGGCTCAAAAAATATATGAAAAAAACTAATTTTTATTTTAAAAAAAAGCAACCCTTTTAAAATTTTAACATCTGTTAATAAACTGTTAATATTTAAAGTGATGTAACTCAGTTTTTAAGGTTGTTTTGCTTAATTTTAATAGTCTTAATTTTTTGTTAAAATTTAACAATTAGTTAAATAACCAAATCAATAATTAGTTGCATTTTTGCACAAACATTTAATTCAAATTAAAATTACACAATGAGAAATTTAAAAAATTGGCTAATGGTAGTTATGTTGGTTTCAACATCTATCATTTTTGGACAAACTAAACTTACTGGTAAAATAGTGGATGAAACAAATCAACCACTACCCGGTGCTTCCGTAGTCCTTAAAGGATTACAGACAGGAGCTTCATCAGATTTTGATGGATATTTTACATTTGAAACTTCGGTTTCTAGTGGAACTATTGTTGTTTCATTTGTTGGGTACGAAACAAAAACATTAACTTTTAATGGAGACACAAACTTTGGTACAATTGCTTTAAAACTTTCTGCAGAATCCTTAGACGAGATTGTTATTACTGCCGTATCTTTTGCTGTTGATAGAAAAACACCAATAGCTGTTTCTACAATAAAAGCTGATGTTATTGAAAATAAATTAGGATCTCAAGAGTTTCCTGAAATTTTAAAATCTACACCAGGTGTATATGCTACTAAATCAGGTGGTGGTTTTGGTGATGGTAGATTAAATTTAAGAGGGTTTAACTCTGAAAATGTTGCTGTTATGATTAATGGTGTGCCTGTTAATGATATGGAAAACGGTAGAGTTTATTGGAGCAACTGGGCTGGCTTAGCCGATGTTACAAGTGCTATGCAGGTACAAAGAGGTTTAGGAGCTTCTAAAGTTGCTGTACCTTCTATTGGTGGTACAATAAATATTATCTCTAAAACTACCGATATTGAAAAAGGAGGAAATGTAACTACTTCTGTTGGTAACGATGGTTACCAAAAATATGGAGTAACTGTCTCTACAGGATTATTAGATAATGGTTTTGCTGCAACAGTTTCTGCTGCTAAAACTAAAGGAAATGGTTATGTAGATGGAACCGAATTTGAAGGTTACAATTATTTTGTGAATATTTCTAAACAAATAAATGACAATCATAAATTATCTTTAACTTCTTTTGGAGCACCACAAAGACATGGTCAAAGACAAAACAGAAGTTTAATTTCAACATATAGAAATGCTGAAAGTGGTATTAAATTTAACCCAGACTGGGGTTACAAAAATGGACAAGTAGTGCATGTAGAAGACAACTTCTATCACAAATCTCAAACTTCTTTAAATCACTATTGGACAATAAGTGATAAAACAAACTTATCTACAGCTTTATATGCCTCTTGGGGTTCAGGAGGTGGTGGTGGAACTGCTGGTACTAACAGAGATTTATTTAAAGTTAGACTAGGTGGTTTTGACCAACCAATTGATTTAGATAATATTGTTGAAATTAACAGAGCTAACGGAGCGTTAGGGTCTGAAGCATTCTTAAGAGCTTCAAGAAATGACCATAGTTGGTATGGAGTTTTATCAACTTTTAAAACCGAATTAACTGATAATATATCATTTATTGGTGGTGTAGACATTAGATCTTATGTTGGTAAACACTTTAGAGAAGTAACCGATTTGTTAGGTGGAGAATATGCTTATGATAATTCTGATATAAACAATCCAAATAGAGCCTTAAAAGTTGGTGACACGTTTGCTTATAATAATGATGGTGAAGTAGGATGGCAAGGGTTATTTACTCAATTAGAGTACAATACTGAAGACTTATCTACCTTTCTTTCTGTAGCTGCATCAAACACTTCTTATAGAAGAGTTGATTATTTTAACTACTTAGATAGTGACCCTCTTCAAACAACCGATAAATACGACTTTTTTGGCTATAGTGTAAAAGGTGGAGCCAATTACAATATTGATGATGAAAATAATGTATTTGCTAATATTGGTTACTTTGAAAAAGCTCCTATATTTACTTCTGTTTTCTTGCAGTATGATAATGAACATATTAATGCGGATGCTGAAAATGAAAAAATATTTAGTGCTGAACTAGGATATGGTTTTAGAGGTGAAAAATTTGCAGCTAATATTAATATATACAGAACGCAGTGGAACGACAGAACTTTAACAAGAAGTTTTCAAAACCCAGACGGTACATTTGGCACTGCTAATATTTTAGGAGTAAATGCTTTACATCAAGGTGTTGAATTAGATTTTACGTATAGAGTTCCTAATTTAACCATAACAGGAATGCTTTCTCTAGGTGACTGGACTTGGGCTAATGACCTTGAAAATATTCAAATTTTTGATGAAGAACAAAACTTAGTGAATACTGTAAATATGTTTATTGATGGTTTAAAAGTTTCTGATGCTGCTCAAACTACAGCAGCTTTAGGTTTAGACTACAAAATAATGGAAAAAACACATTTTACAGTAGATTTTAACTTCTTTGATAATTTATACGCTCGATATGATCCTAATGATAGAGGTACACCTAATGCACCTCAAGCATGGAAAGCTCCTGCATATACAACATTTGATATGAGTTTCAGATACGGGTTTAAAATTGGAGATTTAGATACAACCTTGATAGGAAGAATGAACAATGTATTTGATACACAATATATTGCTGATGCAACTGATGGTGCTGGTTCAACTGCTCAAACTGCTCTTGTTTGGTACGGGTTTGGAAGAACTTTTAACATAAGTGCAAAAATTAGATTTTAATTAAAAAAATAATAACAATGAAAAAATTTATTTATTTATTACCGGTTTTGGCCTTATTTTTTACGGCCTGTGACCCTATGGAAGATATAAATGCTGTTCTTGATGCTCAAGAACAAATAATTAGCGGTGATGCTACATTAACATTATCAGATGATGATTATGATGCTTTGAATTTAAATTATGGTAACTTTAGCTCTATTGATGATGCTAAAGCAATGATACCTGGTTTATTAAATAAAAAGTTTCCTGTGTGGGGTGAAGGTTCTTTAGCAACAGTTACCTTTAAATGGTATAACCCTATGAGTACTCCAAGCGGATATGTTTATGCATTATCTGATGCGGAACACAATGCAATAACAGGAAGAACTTATGGGAATTTCGATAGAAGTTATCATATATTTAACTATTTAGATGCAACCTTCCCTTCTCCAAGTGAAGGTGAATTTCATTCATTAAGATACCGTTTTTATGCTGGTGGAGAAACTACTTTAACTGATGGATTCTTATATGAAAATGGACAATGGACTAGATTTGTTGGATTTACTCCAGATGAATATAATGCAATGGGTGAAAGTTATCCTAATTTTTCAAGTCATGATGAAGCTGCTATAAAAATACCTTTAGCTTTACCTGATATTTATAAATTTAACCCTAAAAAAGCTGGAGATATTGTTCAAGCAATGTATGAACTTTACAAAGGTGGAGGTCAAACAAAAAGTTATGTGAATAATTATATTTTTGATGGAACTTCATGGTCTAAATATAACAATGTAGCTTTAGAGACTATTAAATTTGGTCATGATGGAACTACTTGGGTACCAGATAACACTATTAAATATACTTTAACATCTGCTGACTATGCATTGGTTGGTAATGATCGTTATGGTAATTTTGATGTAAGAGCTGGAAAAGATGAAGAATCTGTTGAAGCTAGATTAGCTAAAATTAATACAATTCTTTTAAACAACTTTCCAGGAATGGCAGAAGGACAAAAATTTATTGTTTTTTACAATGTTTATTCTGGAGCTAATGAAGTTTGGCAAATGAAAGTTATATTAACTGGAGGTCAGTACGTTCTTCAATAAAAACATACTTTAATTAAATTACAAAAAAAGGCTATCTTAAATGATAGTCTTTTTTTGTGTCTATTATTTTTTTAATACATTTTTTATTCTGTATTCAATGCGAGATAAACCCCGTGCATTAATAAAAGAAATAGACAATCAGGCTTAAAAAATAGCCCCCTATTTTGTAGCTAATCCAGATACAACGAATTACGTTGTCACCCTTTATAGAAGACACTTCGAATTATTTACTTTTACGGTTATTTCGTCATCTTATGTTTACATAGGTGTTGATCTAAGAAAACTTTAACAAATAATAGTTAAAACAATAGAGAACAGGGCTGCCGCTTTAGAATTTTATCAGAAAATAAATCTTCTTTCTTCATAACTGTATTAAAATTAAAATAGCTTGGGTTACAACCCAAGCTATTTTATTAACATCACAGTTTATGTGCTATTTATTCCTTAAAATTCCAAGCCAAGCAGGGAATGACATTTGTTTTATTAATTTTTAATAATCTTTAATACAACTGGTTTATCTAATTGTACTTTTACTATATACAACCCTATTGGTTTGTTTGCGATATTTAACTGTACTTTTCCATTTATTATTGGATATACCTTTCTTGATATTAATTGTGAATGGATACTGTACAAACTTATTGTTACCTCTTTCTGTGAAACTGGTAAGGCTATCTCTAAAACACCACTTGTTGGATTTGGATATGCAACAATACCTTCTAATAATGCTATTGTTTTACTGTAAACCCCCTCACAAGATTTTGACGTTTTTACCTCTAATAAATCTCCGTGTTTTACTTCAACATTAAATACCGGTGAGTTTGTTTCCAATACCTCTTGCCCATTTACATAAATAATAAATGGTGCCGTGCCTTCTGCTATCTCTATGGTGGCTCTATTTGAACTTACGCTTGATTTTCCCGATACGGTAACCCCTGCTATAACTTCCACAACAAAACACTGCTCATAGGTTTCTCCTGTAACGGTAATACAAAAATTATACATTCCCGGAGCTAAACTATCAACGGTTAAACTATCGGTAAAAGTATAAGCTGTACCATTAATTGTTACGGCATAATTTTGAACTGTTTGAGCTGTGATAACTAACTGGCCGTTGTTTTTATCTGGACAGGTTTCACTAATTACTTGAACATTAAAATTGTCCTCGGGTAAGGTGAAACACCCTGTAGCATCTACTGTTACTCCTAGAGTGGTGTTTGGGCATAAATCATTGCTGTTTTGAACTCCATCTCCATCATCGTCTAATTGTCCGTTTGAACAACCTTCTGAGTTAACAACCTCTCCTGTTGGTGTATTCGGACACAAATCTAAATTATCCATTACCCCGTCTCCATCATCGTCTAATTGACTATTTGAACATCCATTTGCATCTACAGCTTCTCCGCTTGGAGTATTAGAACATAAATCTTCACTATTTTGAACACCATCATTATCGTCATCTAATTGCCCATTTGAGCATCCGTTTACATCTACTGTTTCTCCTGCTGGAGTATTTGGACACAAATCGTTTACATTCAAAACGCCATCACCATCCATATCTGGATTGTCATTATCTGCAATAATTTCAAAACTATCAACAGTCCATCTAGTTGGACTTCCATTAGAATAATATTTAAATGCAAAATACACAGTCCCTGTTATAGTGCTAATGTCTACATCTGTAAAAGTATAAACTTCTTCGGTTCCACTACCATTAGAATGTATTGGAATAGTAACATTTGGAACCTGTGCCCAAGTATAATCACTTGGATTACCTGAGCCATCATAATCTGAAGAATATACTAATTCTAAAGGTGTTGAACCGTATGCTGCATCAGTATAAAAACTTATTTTTTCTCCAGTTTCTACATCAAAGTTAATTGGATTATTTGTAATTAACCAATCTTTACTTAACACATCTTCTTGATATCCATTAATCCCCATAGAACCGGAATTATTTTCTCCAAACTGAGTTTCACAACCCCAATCTTTATTACTTGCCTCATTAAATGTAAAAAAAGATAATTGTGAACAATCTCCAAAATCTTCCACTAGTAAAATTTTTGGGCCCTCTAAAGTTACTACGCTAAGTACAGTACTTTCAGCAGAAAGGTTTGATGCTGCATCTCTAGCTTTAATTGTAATATTATAATTTGTATTTGGGCTTAAGTTTACTATTGTTACAGAAGTAGAAGTTACTGATTGTAAATAAACACCATCTACATATATTAAATAATCAAAAACACCTACATTATCCGTAGAAGAATCCCAACTAATATCAAAAGAATCATCTAAAATATTAGAAGCTATCAAGTTTGTTGGAGCTGTTGGAGCTTCAGTATCTGAGGAATTGTTAGCCCACCATTTGTCTTCAGCTGTTAATCCTCCCCAAATTATTGTTGCCAAATAAGGGTTATCTATAAATGGATTTCTATTTCCTTGAATTCCAAAAAGGACTTCATTTCTATTTGCTTCAAATGGAGAAACAGGGTCTTCAACATTCCATTTTAAAAATAAATCTACCATGTTTGGATCTATGGCTAACTCGGTACCAAAGCCTACATTTTTTGGTAAACAACTCGTTTCTGCCACTAAAGAACCATTCCCATGGTATCTCGTGTACATATACATAATAATACGAGCTACATCTCCTTTCCATTCATCTCCAGGATACCAACCTCCATTCGCTGATATGATACCCGAATTTCCTGTACCATCAGTAAATTTTCTATTTGAGCGAGAAGAATTTCTATCTCTATCTGCAGGCCTTAAATTGTGAACATCTGTACCTGGGCCAGGTTCATCAGTGCCAAAAGTTGGATTGGCTAATGATTTTGCAAAAACATGCTCTCTATTCCAAACACCTGATACTCCACTTCCCGTATCTTGTAAGTTTTTATTTCTTGTTCTATCAGTACTTGGAATTCCATCATTATCATTAAATCCATAAATTAACAATAAATTTGTATTGATATCTGGATCTTCATCAGCCTGTTTACAAGCATCCCACACATCTACTGGAGACCCTGTATAAGGTATCGCCGTATGTGTGGCTTCAAGTCTGCCTGCCAATTCTAAAAATAAATCATTCCCTGTTTTAGTTAAATCTAATCCATTATAATAAGATTGAATTTGCCCATAAAACGGAATGATAAATAAAAATAGAAATATAAAATTAAGTAGTTTTCTCACCTATATGTGTATTTATTAAATTAGTTACAAACTTATTATTTATTTATCAATATATATAATAACGCGCATATTTTAACATATAAAATTAGTTTTATTTTAGTACATTTGTTGCTACTAAAACTAACTATTATGACAAAAATGATTCACTCTTATTGGGCTTATATTGTATTATTAATATTAATAATTGCGGTAGTAAATGCAGTTATTGGTTTAAGTACAAAAAAAGAATTCAAAGCTAAAGATATTCGAATTTCTTTATTCACTTTAATAACAGCACATATTCAATTAATTATTGGGTTTTTTGCCTATTTTAATTCTACTTATTTTACATCAATGCAAGCTCATGGAATGGGTGAAGTTATGAAAAATAGCATTTTAAGAAAACATTTGGTTGAACATCCAATTATGATATTAATTGCAATTGCATTAATTACAATAGGGTTTTCAAAACACAAAAAGAAAGATACTGACTATAGTAAATTTAAAACAATTGCCATTTATTACTCAATTGCACTCGTATTAATTCTTGCTGTAATCCCTTGGCATAGTTGGTTTTCTAACTAAATAATAAATCGGTTTAAACTTAAAAGTTTAGGGTAATTTTATTTTATGAAAACACTATTGGCGTACATCCTATCTTCTATATTCTATCTTTTTTATGGCTGTTTGCTCCTTGTTTTTCATGTTTTACAATGGATTGGTTTTAACATAGGGAAATATAGAGGTCATAAAATGGCCGTAGATTTAATGAATTGTACATTTACCTACCTTCTTTATATTTTAGGTACTCGAATTCGGTTTATCAATAAATATTCTATCCCTAAAAATGTTCCTCTAATTGTAGTTTCAAACCATCAAAGTATGCATGATATTTCTCCTTTATCATGCTATTTACGAAAACAGCATCCTAAATTTATTTCAAAAATAGAATTAGGAAAAGGTATTCCTAGTGTTTCATATAATTTAAGGCACGGAGGATCTGTTTTAATTGACAGAAAAGATTCTAGACAGTCTCTAACAGCCATCAAAGAATTTGGTAAATACATTGAACAAAATAAATACGCTGCAGTAATTTTCCCTGAAGGAACTAGGAGTAAGAATGGTATTCCCAAACGATTTTCAGAAAATGGCTTAAAAATGCTAACCAAATTTGTGCCATCAGCATACGTTGTTCCTGTAACAGTTAACAATTGCTGGAAATTGAATACCAAAGGGATGTTTCCATTGGAATTAGGTGTAAAAATTACTTTTGAATTTCACGAAGCAATAGAAGCAAAATCTATGAAATTTGAGGACTTATTTCAAAAAGTAGAGGCTACAATTAAAAATTCCGTAATTTAGGCCACAACTAAACTAAATCAAAAACATGTCGTTAAACAATATCAGGTTAGAAGTGATGCTAACCCTAGAAAAAAGTATAGATACTTTTGTAGATAAATTTTTAATAGCTCCAGAAAAAATTTGGCAACCAACTGATTTTCTTCCTAATTCTCAAAGCGAAAATTTTATGGAAGAAGTTAAAGAAATTAGAGAATTATCTAAAGATTTAGATGATGATTTTTGGACTGTTTTAGTAGGCGATACTATTACAGAAGAAGCGCTGCCAACCTATGAATCTTGGCTATTGGATATTGATGGAATTTCTAAACCACGAAATGAAGAAAAAGATAACGGCTGGGCAAAATGGATACGTGCCTGGACTGGTGAAGAAAATAGGCATGGTGATGTTTTAAATAAATATTTGTATTTATCAGGTAGAGTAAATATGCGTGAAGTTGAAATTACCACACAACATTTAATTGCTGATGGAATGGATATTGGTACTGCCCGTGATCCTTATAAAAATTTTGTTTATACCAGTTTTCAAGAATTGGCTACCTACATTTCACATAATAATGTTGCTAAAATTGCGCGTAAAAACGGTCATAATTTATTATCAAAAATGTCAAGGATTATTGCTGGTGATGAAATGCGTCATCATTTAGCGTATACTGAATTTGTAAAACAAATTTTCACCTACGATCCAAGTGAAATGATGCTGGCTTTTCAATATATGATGAAACATAAAATTGTAATGCCTGCGATGCATTTAAGACATTCTGGAGAAACAAAAGGAAGTTTGTTTGACCAATTTTCTGTAGTTGCACAAAGAGCAGGTGTATATACGGGCTTTGATTATGTTGATATTCTTAAAAAACTAAATACCATCTGGGAAATTGATAAAATTACAAACCTAACTTCTGAAGCTGAAAAAGCAAGAGATTATTTAATGAAATTACCAGATAGAATGTATCGCATTACTGAACGTATTGTTGTTCCTAATACCAAATACGAATTTAAATGGTTGAACCCAATACTATAATTCTATTCTAAAAATAAAAGTTAAATACCAAGCTGAACTCAATTCAGTATCTCATAAAAGACATATATGCTGAGACCCTGAATCAAGTTCAGGGTTATTAAATTTCATTTATTTTATCTCAAAAGTATCTTTATCACTCAAAAAATTAAGCTTATTCCTTACCTCCGTAATATGCTTTTTGTTTAAAGTAATAATTGCTTTATCTTCTAGGTTCGTTTTAATATGTGTTAGCTTTTTACCCAAACCATCATACCCCACTGAATGCCCGCTATATTCCAATTTATTAGCATCAACACCTACTCTATTTACTCCAATTGTGTAGCATAAATTTTCAATTGCACGTGCTTTTAACAAAGTATCCCAAGCTGAAATTCTTGGTTTTGGCCAGTTTGCAACATATAACAACACATCGTAATCTTCCACATTTCTTGCCCAAACAGGAAATCGTAAATCATAACAAATAAGAGTGCAAATTTTCCATCCTTTATAATTAACAATTAATTTTTTATTTCCAGAAGTATACACTTTATGCTCACCTGCCAAAGTAAATAAATGATGTTTATTATAGAAATCAATTTTTCCTGAAGGATGCACAAACAAAAACCGGTTATAGTATGTATTGTTTTCAGAAATAATAATGCTTCCAACAATTGCTGCCTGTTTTTCTGAAGCTAACTGCTGCATCCATTTTATTGTTTCGCCTTGCATGGTTTCTGCAATTTGCTGGGGGTGCATACTAAACCCCGTTGTAAACATTTCAGGTAAAACAATTATATCAACTGTTTCTGAAATTGAATTTATTTTTTTAGAAAAATTAATTCTATTTTGCACCGCATTGTGCCATATTAAATTGGCTTGTAAAAGGGCTATTGTAAGTTTTGGTTGCATCCACTAAAATTACACTTTTTTCAGGGAATGTTTTAAAATTTAATTCGTAATTTAATTTTTTTTTAACATCTATCTAAAATGAGAAATACACATCTTCTAATTTCGTTATTTATTTTTGTATTCACACTATCTCTTCAAGCTCAAAAAAATAATTATTTCCCGCAAGCAAATAAGGAGTGGAAACAAAAAAAACCAACAGACTATAAAATTGACAAAAACAAGTTATCTAAAGCCATTTCATTTGCTCAAATGAACGAATACAGTGGTTCAAGAGATTTGAGAATTGCAATATTAAAAGGATTTGAAAAAGAACCATTTCATGAAATATTAGGTCCAACAAAAAAACGTGGTGGCCCTGCTGGAATGATTTTGAAAAATGGATATATAATTTCTAAATGGGGAAATACGAATAGAGTAGATATGACTTTTAGTGTTACCAAAAGTTTCTTATCAACTGTGGCCGGGTTAGCTTATGACAAACAGCTTATTGCTAGTGAACATGATAAAGTTGGTAACTATATTTGGGATGGAACATTTAATGGTAATCACAATAGTAAAATTACTTGGGAACATTTATTACAACAAAACTCTGATTGGTCTGGTGAACTTTGGGGTGGAAAAGATTGGGCTGATAGACCTCCTAGCAAAGGTGGATTAGATGATTGGAAACTAAGAGAACTTCATGAGCCCGGAACAGTTATGGAATACAATGATGTTCGTGTAAATGTACTTGCGTATGCGTTAACTCATGTTTGGAGAAAACCAATCCCTCAAGTCTTAAAAGAAAATATTATGGATAAAATTGGAGCTTCAACAACTTGGAGATGGTTTGGTTATGATAATGCTTGGACAGAGATTGATGGAATTAATATGAAATCTGTTACTGGTGGTGGTCATTCTGGAGCTGGACTTTTTATATCTACAGAAGATATGGCAAGGTTTGGGTTGTTATTTTTAAATGATGGTGTTTGGAATGGTAAGCGACTTTTAAGTAGTAAATGGATTTCAAAAGCAATTACTCCGTCAAAACCAACTATAAATTATGGGTACATGTGGTGGCTTAATACGAAAGGAAACAGGCATTGGAAAGGGCTTTCTGAAAATATTTTTTACGCTGCTGGTTTTGGTGGTAACTTTATTGTAGTAGACCGAGAAAACAGTCTAGTTATTGTAACAAGGTGGCTTCAACCTTCAAAAATTAGAGAATTTATGTTAAAAATTAATGCCGCTTTACATTAAATTCGATTTATTATTTCTGCAGCTTTTTTTAGTGTATCATCCGTTTTAGCAAAACAAAATCGAAGAACTTTAGAGTCGTACTTATTTTCGTTAAATACTGAAATTGGTATTGCTGCTATTTTTTGTTCTTTTGTTAATCTTACAGCAAAATCAAAATCGCTTTCATCGGTTATATTTTTAAAGTTTAGTAACTGAAAATACGTTCCTTTTGATGGTTTAAATTGAAAACGAGAATCTTTTATTAAACTTAAAAATAAATCTCTTTTGTGTTGATAAAAACTACCTAATTCTAAATAATTAGAAGGTGTTTTTAAATATTCTGCTAATGCTACTTGCGTTGGGTGATGTACACTAAACACATTAAATTGGTGGACTTTCCTAAATTCTTTTGTCAATTCAGTAGGTGCAATACAATATCCCATTTTCCAACCTGTATTGTGAAAGGTTTTTCCGAAGGAAGCAATTATAAAAGTTCTTTCAACCAATGCAGGATACAATGCTGCAGATTGATGTTTTTCTTTATCAAAAATAATATGCTCATACACTTCATCACTTAGTAATAGTATGTTTGTATCTCTCAGTAAATTCTCCAATTGTATCATATCTTCTCTTGATAAAACTCTACCTGATGGATTGTGAGGTGTATTTATAATAATCATCTTCGTTTTATCGGTAATCAAACTTTTTACTTCTTGCCAATTAATTGAAAACTCTTCAGGGTTTAACTGTATTGCTATTGTTTTTCCTCCAAACAATTCAATACTTGGCTCGTAGCAATCATACGCTGGTTTAAAAATTATAACTTCATCATCTTTTTGTATTGTTGCTGCAATCACAGTAAAAATGGCTTGAGTTGCTCCTGCTGTAATTGTAATTTCAGTATCTGGATTGTAAGAGACACCACATATGTTTTCTGTTTTTTCTGCAATAGCTTCCCTTAAACTAAAAATTCCTGGCATTGGAGCATATTGGTTTTTTCCGTTTACCATTGCTTTATTTACTAATTCAATTAACTTTTCATCACTTTTAAAATCTGGAAAGCCTTGTGATAAATTTAATGCATTTTCTTTGGCTGCCAATTGACTCATAATTGCAAAAATTGATGTAGGAACAGTTGGTAATTTGGATTGATATGGATATTTATAGGTAGGCATAAATTTTAAAATTTAGTTGAAAATCAAAACCATCATTCTAAATGTGTTTCAGATGACAAATTTGTTTTCAAAATTAACAAAACTAAAGTTGAAACTATTATTTATTTGGTACATACTCTAAAATATCTGCAGGTTGGCAATCTAGCTCTTTACATATTGCTTCCAGTGTGGAAAAACGAATTGCCTTCGCTTTTCCAGATTTTAAAATAGAAAGATTCGCAGGAGTAATTCCTATTTTAGTAGCCAACTCTAAACTCCTCATTTTACGAGTAGCAAGCATCACATCTAAATTCACAATAATAGCCATTGTTAAATTGTTAAATCATTTTCTTCTTTCATTCCTTTAGATATTTTGAACACTTCACTTAAAATCATAAAAAATAATCCAAAGCAAATTATTAATATTTTTGAATCGTACCCTACTTCAAAAATAATTTTGTGTTTAAAATATAATGTGAAGATGAATGAAACGGCTAAAGACAATATTCCTGAAATCACCAGTAAATTTCCTATTTTATTAAATGAAGAAATAACAGTATTATCAAATATTTTTAACCTTAAAAAATAGGCCAATACTTTTCTAAAAAGGTATAAACTGTAAAAAGTTAGTAAAAATGCTGTTATTGAAACAACTATCAACACTTTTGATAAAATTGAATTTGAAGTTAATAGCACACCATTTATTTTAATATCAAAATCTCCTAAATCATCCATAAAAAAAATAAGTGGTATGGCTACAATTGCAAATGGAATTATTGGAATGGAGACTATCCAAACAAAATCTACAATTGCCTTTAAAATATGTATTTTTCTCATAACGCTATAATTAACACTACAAATATAAAATAAATTATTGAATAACGATAATTTATTATCTTTAACGGGTAATTATATGCCAAAAAACCTGTTTCGTTTCTGAAACAGGTTTTTTTAAAATATTATAGACTTTAAATTTAAATAATACTAGCTTTTAAATATTCACGGTTCATACGTGCAATATTTTCTAAAGAAATTCCCTTCGGACATTCAACTTCACAAGCACCTGTATTTGTACAGTTTCCAAAACCTTCCAAATCCATTTGAGATACCATATTTCTCACTCTGTCAGCTGCTTCAATTTTACCTTGTGGTAACAAAGCAAATTGTGAAACTTTAGCCGAAACAAATAACATAGCACTCGAGTTTTTACAACTTGCTACACAAGCTCCACATCCAATACAAGCCGCAGCATCCATAGATAAATCTGCATTGTGCTTAGAAATAGGAATTGCATTCGCATCTTGTGTATTTCCTGAAGTATTTACAGAAATAAAACCACCTGCTTGTTGAATACGCTCAAAAGCCATACGGTCAACAACTAAATCTTTAATAACAGGAAATGCTTTTGCTCTAAATGGTTCTATATAAATTGTATCACCGTTTTTAAACATACGCATATGTAACTGACAGGTAGTAATTCCCCTATCTGGTCCATGGGCTTCCCCATTAATATACAAGGAACACATTCCACATATTCCCTCTCTGCAATCATGGTCAAAAGCAATAGGCTCTTCATTTTTTGCGACTAAACTTTCATTTAACACATCCATCATTTCTAAAAATGACATATGTTCTGAAATATCTGTTACTTTATATTCGACCATTTGACCTTTATCTTGAGGTCCTTTTTGTCTCCAAATTTTTAACGTTAAATCCATAATGTCTTTTTATTTATATGAACGAGTTTTCAACTCAATATCTTTAAATTCTAATTGTTCTTTATGTAAAATAGCTTCACTTGGTTTCCCTGTATATTCCCAAGCTGCAACATACGCATAATTTTTATCGTCACGTTTGGCTTCACCATCTTCAGTTACGTGTTCTTCTCTAAAATGACCTCCACAAGATTCTTCACGCTCTAAAGCATCTTTCGCAAATAATTCACCCAGTTCTAAAAAATCAGCTACTCTTCCCGCTTTTTCAAGTTCTTGATTAAATTCATTTAAACTTCCAGGAACTTTTACATTTTTCCAGAAATCTTCACGAATTTCTTGAATTTCTTGAATTGCTTCTTTTAAATGCTTTTCATTACGTGCCATTCCAACTTTATTCCACATTACCAACCCTAGCTTTTTATGAAAATAATCTACAGAATGTGTTCCTTTATTATTGATGAAAAATTCTAAACGGTCTTTCACTTCTTTCTCTACTTCATCAAATTCTTTAGTATCGGTTGCTATTTTTCCTGTTCGTATATCATCCGACAAATAATCACCTATTGTATAAGGCAACACAAAATAACCATCGGCAAGTCCTTGCATTAAAGCTGAAGCTCCTAGCCTATTTGCGCCATGGTCTGAGAAATTTGCTTCTCCAATACAGTACAACCCAGGAACTGTAGTCATTAAATTATAATCAACCCAAACACCACCCATTGTATAGTGAGTTGCTGGATAAATCATCATAGGCGTTTTGTATGGGTTTTCATCAATAATTTTCTCATACATTTGAAATAAATTCCCATATTTGGCTTCAATAATTCCTTCTCCCAATTCAATTATTTTTTCTTCTGAAGGATTTGATATTCCGTGAATTTTAGCTTGCTCTCTTCCATAACGATGAATAGCTGCTTTAAAATCTAAATATACAGCCTCTCCTGTTGCATTCACTCCGTAACCTGCATCACAACGTTCTTTTGCTGCTCTTGATGCCACATCACGAGGTACCAAATTACCAAATGCTGGGTACCTTCTTTCTAGGTAGTAATCTCTATCTTCTTCTGCTATTTCAGTAGGTTTTAGTTTCCCTTGTTGAATTGCTTTTGCATCTTCAATTTTTGCAGGAACCCAAATTCTACCATCATTACGTAATGATTCTGACATTAACGTAAGTTTAGATTGATAGTCTCCCGATCGTGGGATACATGTAGGATGAATTTGCGTGAAACAAGGATTTGCAAAATAAGCTCCTTTTTTATGAATTTTCCATGCTGCGGTAGCATTTGAACCCATGGCATTGGTAGATAAATAATAAACATTTCCGTAACCACCCGTAGCAATAACAACAGCATGTGCAGAATGACGCTCAATTTTTCCTGATATTAAATCCCGAGCAATAATACCTCTTGCTTTTCCATCTATTTTTACAATGTCTAACATTTCGTGACGGTTAAACATTTCTATTTTTCCACGTGCAATTTGTCTATTCATAGCTGCATACGCACCTAAAAGTAATTGTTGACCTGTTTGCCCTTTTGCGTAAAATGTACGTGATACTAATACACCACCAAATGAACGATTATCTAATAACCCACCATAATCACGAGCAAAAGGAACTCCTTGCGCTACACATTGGTCAATAATATTCCCTGAAACCTCTGCCAAACGATATACATTTGCTTCACGAGAACGATAATCCCCTCCTTTTACCGTATCATAAAATAATCGATAGTTAGAATCTCCATCTCCCATATAATTTTTTGAGGCATTAATTCCTCCTTGGGCAGCAATTGAATGTGCTCTACGTGGAGAATCTTGATAAGCAAATGCTTTTACACTGTATCCTAATTCTGCCAACGTAGCTGCAGCCGATCCTCCGGCTAAACCTGTTCCAATTACAATAATATCTATATTGCGTTTATTAGCTGGGTTTACTAAATTAATTTTATCTTTATATAGTGTCCATTTATCTTTTATTGGACCTTCTGGTACTCTTGAATTTAAAGTCGTCATAATTTTTTATAAGATTAATGGTTTAATTGACTAAAATAATTATAAAGCGCTACAGTAATAAACCCTAAAGGAATAACAATGGCATAAATTTTACCTAAAGTTTTTACACATTTTGTGTATTTATTGTTAAACCCCATAGATTGAAATGCAGATTGGAATCCGTGTAATAAATGCAACGCTAATAACACAAATGCAATTACATAAGCCCCTACTCTCCATGGTTCTGAAAATTTATGCTGTAATTCTACAAAGTATCTTGTAGGGTTTTCTGGCAAAACTTCTATATATTTATGATTGATTTCCGGTATCCAAAAATCAATAAAATGTAATACTAGAAATGCTAAAATAGCCAAGCCACTATATATCATATTTCTTGACATCCAAGTTGCGTTAGCTGCTCCATTATTTTTAACATATTTTACATTTCTTGCCTCTCTGTTTTTTAACTCTAAAACAAAACCCATTACAAAATGAAATACAACTCCAAAAATTAATATTGGTTGCATTACAAACTGTATTAGTGGGTTTGTACCCATAAAATGAGATGCCTCATTAAAAGCATCTTTACTAAATAAGGATGTTAAGTTAACTGATAAGTGAATAAGTAAGAAAATAATAAGGAAAAGTGCTGACAGCGCCATGGCTACTTTCCTTGCTATTGATGAAGATAAAATTCCGCTCATATTTTTTAAGTTTTAAAAAGCCCAAATATAACTATTTGAATTGAGGATTTTAAAAAACCTATAAATATATCTTTGTAATTTAGATTAATTATAAATAATATCGCTCAAAGTAAAATCTGACAAATATCACTATTAAAAACAATATCGTCTTTTACCTTTAATCTCTCAACTCAAAAAAGTAGCCTTATGGCAATAAAAAAAGGACTATTCAAAACGTCGGTTGGTCGCAAAAACCTAATGGCTGTAACCGGACTATTTATCATCTTTTTCCTTATAATTCACCTTGTAGGAAATCTTATACTCATAATACCTAATTCATTTTTCCCAATTGAATTTTGGGGAGGTGTTGCTAATACGCATGACATGTATAATGCCTATTCACACTTTTTAGTGCATTTTTGGCCAGTAACATTAGTTGCATGGGTTTTATATGTAGCAATTATTACACATATAATTGATGCTACCTTAATCACTATTAATAATTGGAGAAGCAGAGGAGACAAATACATAGTCACAGATAACTCTACAAGTACTTGGTATTCTAGAAATATGGGTATTTTAGGGACAATAATAGGTGTGTTTTTAGTTATTCATATGGCTCAATTTTGGTTGCAATACAAAGTTTTAAAAGTAGAGCATGATTTATATGAATTAGTTATTGTCACTCTTAAAACTTGGTGGTTTGTACTCATCTATGAGATAGGAATTATAGCATTGGGTTTTCACTTAGTTCACGGTATTGAAAGTGCACATCGTTCTTTAGGAATATATCCTAAAAAATTAATGAATGTTATCAAATATGTAGCACTGTGTTTTAGTTTAGTTATGGCAATATTATATGCTATCATTCCAATCATTATTTACTTCAAATAAAATATAATTATGGCTCTTAATGCAAAAATTCCTGAAGGTCCTTTAAAAGATAAATGGCAAAATTACCTTGCTAAAACACATATTGTAAACCCGGCAAATCGTAAAAAATTAGATATCATTGTAGTCGGTGGAGGTTTGTCTGGAGGCGGAGCTGCCGCTTCATTAGCAGAATTAGGATACAACGTAAAGGTATTCTTTTTCCAAGATTCAGCTAGGCGCTCACATTCTGTTGCAGCTCAAGGAGGTGTAAACGCGGCAAAAAATTATAAAAATGATGGTGATAATGTATATAGAATGTTTTACGACACCATTAAAGGCGGTGATTTTAGATCACGTGAAGCCAATGTTTATAGAATGGCTGAAGTTTCTGCAAATTTAATTGACCATATGGTTGCCCAAGGTGTTCCGTTTGGGCGTGAGTATAGCGGATACTTAAGCAATCGTTCTTTTGGTGGTGTACAAGTTTCTCGTACTTTCTATGCCCGTGGTCAAACTGGTCAACAACTATTGATGGCTACCTACCAAGCTATGATGAAACAGGTTAAAATTGGAAAACTACAACAGTATAAACGTCATGAAATTTTAGACCTTGTTGTTATTGATGGGAAGGCAAGAGGTATTATTGCTCGTAATTTAGATACAGGAGAAATTGAACGTTATGCAGCCCACGCTATTGTTTTTGGAACGGGTGGCTTTGGTAAAATATTCTATTTGTCCACTTTAGCGATGAACTCTAACGGATCTGCAAACTGGCGTGCTCATAAAAAAGGAGCCTACTTTGCAAACCCTTCTTGGACACAAATTCATCCTACAGCTTTGCCTCAATCTGGAGAACATCAATCTAAATTAACGTTAATGTCAGAATCTCTCAGAAATGATGGCCGTATCTGGGTACCTAAAAATAAAGATGACAACAGAAAGCCTGGAGATATTCCTGAAGAAGATAGAGATTACTACCTAGAAAGAAGATACCCAGCATTTGGTAATTTGGTTCCTAGAGATGTTGCCTCAAGAGCCGCTAAAGAAAGAATGGATGCTGGCCATGGTGTTGGCCCTTTAAAAAATGCTGTATATCTTGATTTTAAAACTGCCATTGAAAAATTAGGTAAGGAGACCATTAAAGAAAGGTATGGAAACCTTTTTACAATGTATGAGAAAATTACTGCTATAAACGCTTATAATGAACCTATGAAAATATCACCTGCCGCTCATTTCTCTATGGGAGGTTTATGGGTTGATTATGAACTTCAAACTACAATTCCCGGGTTATTTGCTGTAGGTGAAGCAAATTTTGCTGATCACGGAGCAAATCGTTTAGGTGCAAATTCTCTTTTACAAGCGTCTGTTGACGGTAATTTTATTTTGCCTAATACCATTTCTAATTATTTAGCTAATGAAATTAGAACTGGAAAAATTTCAACAGACACACCTGAATTTGAAGAGGCTGAAAAAGGGGTAAAAGAACAAGTTAAGAAATTATTGAATATCAAAGGAACCATGCCTGTTGACCAAATTCATAGACGATTGGGTAAAATTATGTTTAAAGAAGTAGCTATGTCACGAAATGAAAAAGGTTTAATTTGGGCTATTGACGAAATAAAAAAACTACGTAAAGAATTTTGGGAAAATGCTGCAATACCCGGTAATGAAAATGGTCCGAATTCTGAATTAGAAAAAGCTGGTCGTTTGGCTGATTATTTAGAGATAGCTGAATTAATGGCAGTAGATGCTCTAGAAAGAAAAGAAAGTTGTGGAGCTCATTTTAGAGAAGATTTTCAAACTCCGGAAGGTGAAGCTATGCGTGATGATGAAAATTATATGTTTTCTTCTGCTTGGGAATGGCAAGAAGGAGAAAAATGGAAGCTGCATAAAGAACCATTAGAATTTACAGAAGTTACACCAACAGTACGGTCATATAAATAAAAAAGATTATGAAACTGACACTTAAAATATGGCGTCAAGAAAATGCCAAAACCAAAGGAAAATTAGTAACCTACAAATTATCAGATTTAAGTTCTGATATGTCTTTTTTAGAAATGTTAGACGTACTCAATGAGCAACTAGCTGTTAAAGGAGAGCCTGCTGTAGAATTTGACCATGATTGTAGAGAAGGAATTTGTGGGCAATGTTCATTAGTAATTAATGGACAGGCACATGGTCCTGAATCTCATTATACAACTTGCCAAACACATTTGCGTTCTTTCAAAGATGGTGACACCTTAATTATTGAGCCTTTTAGAGCTAATTCTTTTCCTGTTATTAGAGATTTAAAAGTTGATAGAAGCTCTATGGATAAAATTATTCAAGCTGGTGGGTATATTTCATCTTTTACTGGTATGGCTCCTGAAGCAAATGCGATTCCAATTCACCATGATATTGCCGAAAGCGCATTTGATAGTGCTGCTTGCATAGGGTGTGGAGCTTGTGTGGCAACATGTAAAAATTCTTCTGCTGCATTATTTGTGTCAGCTAAAGTAGCTCATCTAGCCAAACTGCCTCAAGGTAAAATAGAACGTAGCGAACGTGTTTTGTGGATGGTGAATGCTCATGATGAAGAAGGTTTTGGTAGTTGTACAAACACCGGAGCTTGTGCCATGGTTTGTCCACAAGAAGTTCAATTACTAGATATTGCTAGAATGAATTATGAATACAATAGAGCTAAATGTATTAGCAAATAGTATTCTTTAAAATTAATTTGATTACAAAACAGTCATCAATTGATGGCTGTTTTGTTTTTACTTAATCATATCCATTTTATAATAACTTTAACATTTCTTTGCTTTGCATTTTTTTATATTTAGAAATTGAATTAAAATCAACAAAACCAAACAAATGAAAAATTTAACTTTACTTATTCTTTTTATTTCATTAACTACATTTTCTCAACAATTTGATATAAATAAATTTAAAGATATTAAAACTAGATCCATTGGTCCAGCTGGTATGAGCGGTAGAATTACAGCTATTGATGTGGTTACTGAAAGTCCTAATATTATTTATGTGGGCTCTGCCTCAGGTGGATTGTGGAAATCTGAAAGTGGTGGTATTAACTGGAAACCTATTTTTGATAAATACGGCCCAATGTCTATAGGTTCAATTGCAATTCAACAAAGTAACCCCGATGTTATTTGGATTGGAACTGGAGAAGGAAATCCAAGAAATAGCCTAACTGGTGGATATGGTTTGTACAAAAGTTTAGACGCAGGTAAAACTTGGAAATTAATGGGCTTAGAAAAAACACGAAATATTCATAAAATAATAATTGATAAGGATAATCCCAATACTGTTTATGTTGGAGCTATAGGTTCTCCTTGGGGAGAGCACCCCGAACGTGGTGTTTTTAAAACAACTGACGGTGGTAAAACTTGGACAAAATCGTTGTTTGTTAATAATAAAACTGGTTGTGCTGATTTGGTAGTAGACCCTAACAATCCCAATAAACTAATTGCTGCAATGTGGGAACACCAGCGTAAACCTTGGACTTTTAAATCTGGAGGTGAAGGTTCTGGTCTATACATAACTTATGATCGTGGCGAAAACTGGAAAAAATTAACAAGTAAAGATGGTTTACCTGAAGGAAATTTAGGTAGAATTGGTGTTGCAATTGCTCCAAGTAATACCAAAATTATTTATGCCTTAGTTGAAGCTAAAAAAAATGCACTATACAAATCTGAAGATGGTGGTTTTAAATGGAAAAAAATAAATGATAAATCTAGTGGAAGAGGCTCTGGAGGAATTGGAAACAGGCCTTTTTACTATTCTGATATTTTTGTTGACCCTATTAATGAAAACAGAATTTATTCTGTTTTTACTTATGTGAATGTTAGTGAAGACGGTGGTAAATCATTCAAACAATTAATGCCAGCTTACGGCACTTCAAAAGGTGTACATCCCGATCATCATGCTTGGTGGATACACCCAACAAACCCAAGTTTTATGATAGATGGAAATGATGGTGGTTTAAATATTACCCATGATAGAGGTAAAAATTGGCGTTTTATTGAAAATTTACCTATTGGTCAATTTTATCATGTTAGTGTTGATAATGATTTCCCTTACAATGTGTATGGAGGTATGCAAGATAATGGATCTTGGGTTGGCCCTGCTTATGTTTTAAAAGATCAAGGTATTCGAAATTCATATTGGCAAGAAATATTATTTGGAGATGGATTTGATGTAGTTCCTGACCCAGAAAATTCGAGATATGGATATGGAATGTCTCAACAAGGTTACGTTGCTAGATATGACAGAAAAACAGGTTACACCAAAGGAATTAGACCTACACATCCAAATCCAGATGTAAAACTTCGTTTTAATTGGAATGCGGCAATTGCAATAAATCCTTTTGATAAAAAAACACTTTATTTTGGCAGTCAATTTGTACATAAATCAACCGATAAAGGTTACACTTGGGAAATAATTTCTCCAGATTTAACCACGAATAATAAAGAGTTCCAAAAACAATTTGATAGTGGCGGATTAACAATGGATGCTACAGGGGCTGAAAATCATTGTACTATTTTGGCTATTGAACCAAGTATTTTAGATGAAAATCTTATTTGGGTGGGTACTGATGATGGAAATGTTCAACTCACAAAAAATGGAGGTAAAACTTGGGAAAATGTAACCAATAACATTAAAGGTTTACCTAAAGGAAGTTGGGTTCCTCAAATTAGAGCTTCAAAATTTAATAAAGGAGAGGCTTATGTAATTGTAAATAATTACAGACTATTTGATTTTAAACCTTATTTATTTAAGACAACCGACTTTGGTAAAACATGGGAAAACATACTGAAAGAAAAACCTGAAACATTTGGATATACACTTGCAATTTCACAAGATATTGAAGAAGAAAATTTATTATTTTTAGGTACTGAATATGGCTTATACATAAGCATTGATGAGGGTAAAACTTGGACAAAATGGACTAATAACTTCCCTGAAGTTTCAACAATGGATTTGGCAATTCAACCACGCGAACAAGATTTAGTAATTGGAACTTTTGGAAGGGCTATCTATATTTTAGATGATATTAGACCTTTTAGAGCAATGGCAAAAGAAGGTAAATCTATAATTGACAAGACATTACATGTATTCACTCCACCTACCGCTTTTATAACACAAAATCAGCAACCTTCTGGCACACGTTTTGGCGCAAATGCAATTTTTAATGGAGATAATAGACCTAAAGGAGCTATGATAACCTATGTTTTGAACAAACCAGAAATTAAAAAAAATTCAACAAAAAAGAAAAAGAGTTCAAAAACAACAGAAGTGAAATTAGAAAAACCATCTGTAAAATTTGATTCTATTTTCTTTGAAGTTTATAATGCTAAAAATAAACTTATACGAAGTATTAAAATGAAAGCTCCTAAGAAAAATGGCTTACACAGAATATATTGGGGATTAAAAGAAAAGGGGGAAAGGATGCCTTCAAGAGAAAAAGTTAAAAAGAATGCTCCTGAACCACGTGGAATAACCGTTTTACCAGGCACTTACACTATAAAACTTCATGCAGGGAATGAAACTGTTAGTGAAACAGTTAATGTGAAGTACGACCCTAGAGTGAAAATAACTTCTGAAGTTCTAAATGCCAAATATAATTTATTAAAACAATTAGAGAACAAAATTGGTATTGCCAGTGTAGCTACGCAACGTTTATTAACATCAAAAGAAATTGTTGAAGATTACAAAAAGCGAATTAAAACTCAAGATAAAATTAAAAATAAAAAAGAACTTTTAAAATCTCAAGATGAGATTCTAAAAAAAATAGATAATCTTTTAGATGATATGTTAGGAAAAAAAGATGAACGACAAGGTATTACCGCTACTGAATTCCCAAGTACAATATCTTATTTGTTTTTAGCAAGAAGATACGTTAGCTCATTACTTCAAAAACCTGGAAAAACTGAAATTACTTTAGTTAAAAATGCAGATGCTAAAGTAAGTGTTGTTATTTCTAAAATAAATAAATTTTATAAAACTAACTGGGCTGCTTATAAAAAAATGATTAAAGAATTAAACCTGTCTCCTTTTAAAGAGTTGGAAGACCTCAAGTATTAACTTAAAAGAGGCTGTCTAAAAAGTGTTATTCTGAATGTAAATGAAGAATCTCCTTGAAATTAAACACTTATATATCAAGATGTTGAGATTTTTCACTTTGTTCAAAATGACAAGTATAATTGCTTTTCAGACAGCCTCGTTTAATACAAAACACTAAATTTTATTGAACTTCAAATTTTTGACTTGTACTAGTTGAACCTTTATGAATTTTTAAAATATAGCTTCCTTTTGGTAAATAGTACTTTTTATTTTTAGCTTTTTTTATTGAAATTTTATTTTTCATAAAATAAGATTTCCCTTTATCTTCAGAAAAAGTAACATCATAATTTACATAATTAAACCCTCTGCTTGCCTTTACTGAAAATTTTTGAAGTTTATGCTTATCTTCTGATAAAATCTCAACCGCGTATGTTCCTCCATTTGTTACATAAAAAGGAATGGTGATTTTTGGAACAGTTGGTTCTAACCATTGATTCCAAGCACTTCCCCAATTTGAAGAGTACTCAATTTTAGGAATTTCAAAAACTACAATATCATTATTTTTAATTTTATTATATTTTTGTAAAGCAGTAATATCTGCTTTATAGATAGATCTTCCATGCGTTCCAATTACTAAGTCTTTAGCCTTCTTTTGAATTGCCAAATCATGAACTGGTACAATTGGCAATCCTTTAGTAAACTGTTGCCAGTTTTCTCCCTTGTTAAACGTTACAAAAACACCTTCGTCTGTTCCCAAATACAATATATTTTCATCTGTTGAATCTTCTCTAACTACATTGATAGGCGAATTAGGTAAATTACTTTGGATATTTTTCCACGTTTTTCCATAATCTTCACTTACAAAAACATACGGTTTAAAATCATCATTTCTATATCCATTTAACGTTACATAAACTCTGTTTTTGTTATACTGCGAAGCAATCACACGTGAAACCCATAAGTTTTGTGGTAAATTATTAGAAATATTTGTCCAGTTAACACCTCCGTCTTTTGTTACATTGACATAACCATCGTCACTACCAACATAAATTAATCCAAATTGAAGTGGACTTTCAGAAATGGCAGTAAGTGTTCCATAGGGTACATTTCCTTTTTTTCCTCCCGTGGTTAAATCGGGGGAAATTACTTGAAAAGTTTCTCCTTTATCCATAGAGCGCAATAATTTATTTGCCCCCATATAGAAAATATCTTGGTTGTGAGGTGATAATAAAATAGGTGTTTGCCAATTATAACGATAAGGTGTGTCTCCTAATTCGTGTTTAGGGTGAATATTGATTCGTTTATTTGTTTTTAAATTTTTACGGTAGTAATATCCAAATTGTGATCCTGAATAAATAGTTTCATTATCTCTATTATCTATTTGAACCTGCATTCCATCTCCTCCTCCAATCATTTTATAAGGGTAATCGCCTGTACTTTCCCAACGTTTTGAATCTTTATAATCACTTGGACCAAACCAAACCCCATTATCTTGTAAACCCCCATATACATTGTAAGGCTTTTTATAATCAACGTTTACAGCGTAGAATTGCCCAACCGAAGGAGCATTATTTTTAATCCAGTTTTCACCGTCATCATAACTAATGTTAATACCGCCATCATTTCCGTTAATTATATGACCTTTTAAGTTTGAATCTATCCAAATTGCATGATGATCTGCGTGAACATTTTCTTTGTTTAAAGATCTAAATGTTTTTCCTCCATCATCAGATTTTAATAAAGGAACACCTGCTATGTAAACTTTATTTTTATTTATTGTGTTTACAGCAATTGTTCCAAAATAATAGCCATACGAGCTATAAACATCATCTAAATAATTTTTATGTGTTTTGTTCCACGTTTTACCTCCATCTTCTGATTTATACAATTCAGCTCCTATTACTTTTGAATTTAGTAAAACATAGTTGGCGTCTTCTAAATAAGTAGCTAAATCAATAGGTTTAAATTCATTTTTTTTGATAGTTTCTTTGATGTTTTTTGCAGTATATTTTTTATTAAAATCATTACTCTTTAAATATTTATTTAATTTTTTGTCATCTAATTTCAAAAAATTTTCTTTAGTCATTTTTTTGAAATCATCTTTTACCAAACCTTCTTCTTTTTTCTTTTTTTCAGCAGAACGCAAATTTTGATTATCTAACAAAGCATATAAAACTTCATCGTTATAAACTGCTAATCCAATTCTACCAACTCCTTCACCTATAGGAAATCCGCTTCCTTTGTTAGAAATTTTCTCCCAAGTATTTCCAAAGTCAGCACTTTTATAAATGGCTGAATTTTCACCACTTCCTTTAAAGTTCCATGCCTTTCTTTCTCGTTCCCAAGATGCTGCATATAAAATAGCTGGATTTGTTGGAGAAACATTTATATCAATTACTCCCGTATTTTCATTAATAAATAATACATTTTGCCAAGTTTTACCTCCATCCATAGTTTTAAAAATACCACGTTCTTTATTTGAGGTGTATAAATGTCCAATTACTCCAACTATTACTTCATTTGGATTGTTTTTATTAATAATAATTTTACCAATATGCTGAGAATCTTTAAGCCCAACATTTTGCCAAGTTTTTCCTTTATCGTTGCTTTTTAAAACCCCAATACCCGCATAAGATGAACGAGAAGAGTTACTTTCTCCTGTACCAATCCAAATAGTTTCTTTTATCCAATCTACAGCAATGGCTCCCATATTTTGAGTTGGAGCATTATTGGTTACACAAGTAAATGTTGTTCCGTTATTGTTGGTGTACCATAAACCTCCTGAAGCATACGCTGCATAAAACTCAGTAGTATTAGTAGGGTTTACATCAACAGCAACAATTCTACCACTCATTATTGATGGGCCTATATTTGTAAAAGGTATATTGTTAATAATAGTTGTTTGCGAAATTATTTCTGCTGAAAGAAATAAAAAGCCAAAAATTAGGACTAGTTTTTTCATTATAAAAAAGTTAATTAAATATTTATTTTGCATAAATATACAACTATTTCAAACTTTATAATGAGATTATATAATGGTGTAATTAATGAAGAATTAAGAATGGTATTTTAGAATAATAACTTATAGTTGTTACTTTAGGTCTGAACAATATTTGTTCAAACAAATTTAAGTTTTTTGCCGCCATAATTATTAAATCTATCTTCATTTTATTGATGAATTTTTCGATAGATACTTCAAAATTTTGGTTCACCTCAACATGAAAACCATGTGGTTGATTTTTAAAATAATCATGTAACGTTTCTTTATTCCACTGTTGTTCTTTATTAAGAGTAACTTCTTTTTTTGAAAGAAATAAAAAACGTATTAACGCTTCAGAATAATTTGAAAGATTTGTTAAATTTTTTAGTAATTTTGCCTCATAAAAATTTGTGAAATCAGTTGGAAAAGCAATTTCTTTTAGCCCTTTAAAACGCGCCTCCATAGGCACTACCAAAACAGAGCATTTTACTTTAGTTATTATATCTTCTGAAATAGAATTTGCCTGTTTTTTTTCATTAGGGCACAAACCATTGGTACCAATTACAATTAAATCTATTTTCTTTTCTTTTACATAAAACCGAGTAGCTTCTAAAATATTTTTTTCAGATTCTATTGGAGTGAATGTATGTTTTCCTTTTAATTGTGTATTTTCAATTTTATCTATTAATATATCAAATTGATTTTTTAAATCTTTTGATTTTTTGTTGTTTAGAAATTGGGGGCTTGCTTTTTCAAAGTTACTTTCATGAATATTCTGGGCGTGCAACATATAAAATTTACAATTTCCCGCATGAAATAGAGAAAGTGCATATAATATAGAGTTCCAAGATTTTTTTGAAAAGTCTGTTAAGATTAATATATTTTTCATTTACTTTTTAAAACAACCACAAAATTAACAATAGCTGTTCTCATAAAGAATGACATTAATCAGTAATTATATTACAAATAAATTAAATAACTGGGTTAAAGTTTATTATAACACTAATAAATAGCCTCTAATAGGTCTATATTAATAATTCTAATATTTCTCCCTTCAATTTCAATAATTCCTTCCTTCTTTAAATCGGTAAGAGTTCTAATTAAACTTTCTGTAGCTATACCCGCTACGCTTGCTAAATCTCTGCGAGAGATATTAATATCACTTGATGACTTATAGCTCATTTTTTGTGCAAACTTTAATATAGTTTGAGCTGTTTTTCTTCTCATAGAGCCATACGCCATTTGTAATAACTGTTCTTTAATCTCAGATAAATTTTCATTAATTAGTTGAAATATTTCTAAATAAAGATTGTAATTGTTTTTTATTATTTTTTGTAGCGTACGTTTATCTACAACAACAATTTCTGAATTTTCCATTGCCATTGTTGATTCATAATTTTGAGAATTGTCTATAATAGCTGAAAAACCAAAAAAATCATCACCTTTATAAATGGTTGTAATAAGTTCTTTTCCAAATTCATCAATTTTAAAACTTTTTACTTTTCCCTTATAAATAAGGTAAATATTTTTCGCATATTTATTTTCCTCATATATCAGTTCTCTCTTTTTGTAAATTTTTGTTACTCCAAAATCACAAAAATAATTTTTAAGATCATTAATATTCTCAATTTCAGTTGGAAAAATTTCAA
Organism: Lutibacter profundi; assembly: GCF_001543325.1. Lineage (NCBI taxonomy): Bacteria > Pseudomonadati > Bacteroidota > Flavobacteriia > Flavobacteriales > Flavobacteriaceae > Lutibacter > Lutibacter profundi. The sequence goes on along the minus strand of NZ_CP013355.1, from coordinate 2,141,536 downwards.
CTTGATTTGGTGTATTAGACTTTATATCTTCTTCATTTAAAAGTGCAGCTTTAGCTAATCTACTCTCAATAGCACTTAGTAAAAGGTCTATATTCATAGGTTTTGTAAGGTAATCATCTGCGCCTAAATCCATTCCTTTTCTTACATCTTTTACTTCAGTTTTTGCAGACATAAAAATAAATGGAATTCGTTTGGTTTTATTATCTTCAGAAAGTGATTTTAACACATCATAACCATCCATTTCTGGCATCATAATATCGCATATTACAAGGTCTGGCACAACTAATTTTGCTTGTTCTACACCTTTTTTACCATCAGCTGCAGTAACAACTTTATAATTTTCCAACTCTAATATTTCAGCCGTTGTTTCTCTCAATACGGTGTCATCTTCTATAAGTAATATTGTTTTCATTTTTCTTCAATTAATGGCAAATTAATAATAAATGTTGTCCCTTTATTTTCAACACTTAAAAAACTTATTGTGCCTCCTAAACTTTCTAAATGACCTTTAACTATATTAAGCCCAATACCTGTTCCCTCATTAGTTAAAGCATTTTCTGCTCTAAAATAGCGTTTAAAAATATACTTTTGGTCTTTGAAGGGTATCCCAATACCTTGGTCTTTTATTTCAAATATTAGTCCTTTAGATTCAATTCTAATTTTAAAATCAATCTCTGTATTTTCTGGAGAATATTTAATGGCATTTCTCAATAGGTTTGATAATATTAATTCTAATATTTTTTCATCTTGATAAACGTCTAAATTATCAATATTCGATGGGTAATTTATACGCTGACCACTTTTGAGCATTAAATTGGCATTATAAACCACTTCATTCACTACTTTACTTAACTTAAAATAACCAAATTTATACTTTACCTTACCTGATTCTAGCCTTTCTACAGATAAAAAATCATTTAAAATTCCATCTAAATAATGAACTTTATTTTTAATAGTAAGCAAATGCTTTTCTCTTTTATGCTGCATTTCAGATTGTTTATACCTCCCTGTTAACAATGCCGCATTTAAAATTCCACTTAAAGGTGTTTTAAATTCATGAGAAACCAATGATAAAAATTTGGTTTTTAATTCATTAAGTTCTTTTTCTTTTTTTAGTGCTCTTATTAATTTTGATTCTGCTTTTATTCGTTTTTCAATTTCATCCTTTAAATTAATAACAGTATTATTTAGTTCAATTGTTCTAACTGATATTTTCTCTTTTAACAAATCATTTAACTCAATAATTTTCTTTTCTGATTCTTTACGAATTGTAATATCTATTAGTATTGACATTACATATTTTTTATTATTTATTTTAAATGGATTTAGGCCAACTTCAACAGGAAATTCATGCCCTTTTTTGTGTACCCCAAATAAGCTTCTGTTTTGCCCCATTTTTCTTGCCGAAGATTGCTTGTAAAATGTTTTATAATATTCACCATGAGCAGCGTGGTGATTAGAAGGTATCAATCTATTTAAGTGTTTATTTAGCAGTTCACCTTTTACATAACCAAACATCTGTTCTGCAGCTGTATTTGTTGCAACAATTGTTTGATTTTCATCAACTACTACTACACCTTCAGATACAGCTTCGAATAGAACATTAAAAACAGATTCGTTTTCATGAAAGAGATTAGCCAAACAATATTTTTTTAATTAATAGTAAGTTCGAATTTAATAAATAATTAACATTTAAGAGTGTTTTAGGTAAAAAACTATTTTAAAATTATTTATTAATAAGTTTTAGTCATTGTTGAAGGAACAACAATAATGAAATCTGCTTTTAATTTATTTTCATTATCTAACTTTTTAACATTCTCTTGTTCAACAACACTTACCGTAATAATTTTTAAATGTTTATTTTGTAATTTTAAATACCAATTAATACCTTCATAATCATCAGAGTGATACGAGCCATTATAATGTAAAAATAATTTGTTATCCTTTTTGTTTTTAAGAATAAAATAGGCCATTGTTGCATCTTTTAAAGCTTGCGCTTTCGGAGAGTTTTCAGTAGCATGATTTCCTAACATTTCTTTAAATTTTACATAGCCAGGTAATGTTGAATCATATTTAATAGGCAAAGGAGCAATCCATAATTTTTCACTATCAGTAATACTATCTAGCACTTCAAATCCGTTTATATACACCTTTCTTGCATATCTACGCGGTGTATTTGTTGCTATAAAGGCTAGTTTATTTTCTTTCGCAAAATCAACCAATGGTTTATAGTCTGTTTTATAATTTCTCCATAGCCTTGCCATTGTATCTAATCCTTTTTGATTAATACTATCTATTAGGTAATCATTTAAAGCTATTTGATTATCTGCTTCAAACATTTCAGCACCTAGTGTAAGTTTCCTTGTTTTGCTTAAATCTACCGTTGCTTCTAATTGCAACCAGTGTACAATTGGGTTATCATGGTATTCTCCAAATAAAACAATATCTGCTTTCTCCATTTTTTTTATCATACTTTTATAAGAAATTTTATTTCCTTTTGCATTGTATAATTTGTATGCTGGCTTATTTTGTGAGAACATTAACTTTGAAAAAGAGACTAAAAGTAGAAATACAATTAACTTACGCATAAATAATATTGTTTTTATATTTTGATTTGAGGCAAATTTATAACTTTGTTGTTAATTATTTACTATGAAATTTGAATAATGAAATTTGTGATAAAAAAAATCCTATCATCTTATTTCAAGATACGTTCTTTTTAAAAATTTAAACACATGAAATACAATCCTATTAACAATCAACTTTTTATAAAAAACAGAGCAAAATTCACTGCTCAAATGAAGTCAAAATCAATTGCTGTTTTTAATTCAAACGATATTTTTACAACTGGAGCTGATAGCACACTTCCATTTGAACAACACCGTGATATTTTTTACTTAAGCGGAGCTGACCAAGAAGAGAGTATATTATTACTTTTTCCTGATGCAATTGACCCCAAACATAGAGAAATTTTATTTTTAACCGAAACCAATGAACATATTGCTATTTGGTACGGAGCCAAATATTCTAAAGAAGAAGCTGCTAAAGTGTCTGGAATTAAAACTATTTATTGGCTTTCAGAATTTGATAAAGTTTTTTATGATTTAATGACCGAAGCAGATACCATTTATTTTAACACCAATGAACATTATCGCCAAGCTGAAGAGTTGGAATCACGTGAAGACAGATTTATTAAAATGTGCAAAACTAAATACCCTGCGCATAAATGGGAAAAAAGCAATCAAATATTACAACAACTTAGAGGTGTTAAAGAACCTGAAGAAATTGAAATAATACAACACGCTTGTGATATTACAAATAAAGGATTTAGAAGAATTCTACCTTTTGTAAAACCCGGAATTATGGAATTTGAAATTGAAGCTGAATTTATGCATGAGTTTCTAAAAAATCGCTCTGATGGTTTTGCATACACTCCTATCATTGCTTCAGGTTACAGCGCTTGTATTTTACATTATATTGAAAATAACAAAGCGTGTAAAGATGGAGATATGTTGTTACTTGATGTAGGAGCAAAATACGCAAATTATTCAAGTGACATGACACGTACAATACCAGTAAATGGTCGTTTTTCTGATAGGCAAAAAGCAGTTTATAATGCTGTTTTAAGAGTTAAAAAAGCAGCCACTAAAATGCTTACTCCTGGCGTTTTATGGGCCGACTATCAAAAGGAAGTTGGAAAATTGATGTCTGCTGAATTGTTAGGCTTGGGATTAATTGATAAAGTTGACATTCAAAATGAAGACCCTAATTGGCCTGCTTATAAAAAATACTTTATGCACGGGACTTCTCATCATATGGGATTAGACACACATGATTACGGTCAACTTAAATTACCTATGAAAGCAAACATGGTATTTACTGTTGAACCTGGAATTTATATTCCTGAGGAAAATATGGGAATTAGAATAGAAGATGATGTTGTAGTTCAAAAAACTGGAGAACCAATTAACTTAATGCAAAATATTCCAATTGAAATTGAAGAAATTGAAGATTTGATGAACTCTTAAATTATAAACAAAAACTCGAAGTTTACACTTCGAGTTTTCTATTAACCAAATAATTTAATTCATAGTAATTTAAGCAATTTCGTAATCGAAAATATATGTGTTTAAGAGTTTTAAAGCTTGTATTTTATCATTTGTAGCTACCAAAAGTGAAATATTATTATTACTTCCTCCATAAGAAATCATCCTAATAGAAATATCTTGTAATAACCTAAATAACCTATGTGTTTCATGATGCCTCACCACTAAATGTCCAACCAAACAAATAATACTCTGGTTATTATCAACCTCAACTATTGAAAATTTTTCCAATTCTTCAACAATTAAATTTAAGTTTTTTTCATCATCAATAGTTAAAGAAACTGCTATTTCTGATGTTGTAATCATATCTATTGACGTTTCGTATTTCTCAAAAATTTCAAATACCTTTTTTAAAAAACCATGAGCTAACAACATACGTGCCGATTTAATTTTAATAGCTGTTATGTTATCTTTTGCTGCAATAGCTTTAATACCCTCTCCCTTAAAGTCCTTTGAAATTAAAGTTCCATAAGATTCTGGATTCATCGTATTTTTTAAACGAACTGGAATATTCGCTTTCCGCACCGGCATTACCGTTTGCGGATGTAGTATTTTAGCTCCAAAATACGCCAACTCAGCAGCCTCATCAAACGATAAATTTGAAATGGCATGTGTATTTTCAACAAATCTTGGGTCGTTATTATGCATCCCATCAATATCTGTCCAAATTTGAACTTCCTCAGCCCCAATTGCCGCTCCTATTATTGTGGCTGTATAATCACTTCCTCCTCGCTGTAAATTGGCTATTTTACCATAACCATCCAAGCAAATAAAGCCTTGTGTTATATAAATATCAACGGGTAATGTTTCTTTAATTACGCGTTGTAAACTTTGTTGAATATAAAATTCATCTGGGTCTTTTGCCTTGTCAATCCTCATAAAATCTAGCGCAGGCAATAACCTTGCATTTACACCTTCTTGAGTTAAATATTTTGTAAAAATATACGTTGAAAGCAATTCTCCTTGTGAAACAATTTTGTTGTATAATGCTTCGGAATATTTTTTAGAAGTGCATTCTTTTAAAAATTTAAAAATTATTTTAATATAATTTGTAGTGTCTTTCTTTAAATCAGCCTCAACTATTAATTCGTCTAAAACTTGCACGTATTTTGCATATAACTTGTCAATATTTTGAGTTGCTTCTAAAATATTTCCATCTTTTATTTGCTCAGAAATTTCAACTAACGTATTTGTAGTACCTGACATTGCAGAAAGCACAATAATTTTACTACCCTCATTCGAGATTATTTTTTTTACTCTCTTTATGTTTTCTGAAGAACCAACCGATGTTCCTCCAAATTTTAAAACTTTCATTATGTCTTTTAAATGTGTAAATTTAGAATCATTTTTCAACTTAATGTTATTATTTGAAAATTATAAACTAATTTTGCACTAACTGTTAACTATTTAACAAAATGAAAACTATAGCTACTTGTGTTGAAGAAATATTAATTTCTCAACCTTTTTTAGAAGATGCTTTAAATCGTAACATTTTAAATTACAGCGCATTATCAGAAGAACTTAAAGAACCTATCTCTAAAATGTTACGAAAACCTGTAAAATCGGGAGCCATAATGATGGCATTGAGAAGGTACAGTCCTCCAAAGGAAATGGCTAATAAAATTAAATTAAATAAAATACTACAAAATTTAGGAGATATTACAGTTCGCTCTAATCTTTCTGATTATACTTTTAGAAACTCCGCAACTTTAATACATAGCCACCTAAAAATGCTAGAAGTTATAAAAAAACACAATCATTTATTTTATACTTTTACCCGTGGTGTACATGAAAGTAATGTACTAATTACTACTTCTTTAAAAGAACAAATTGAAGAAAGTTATAAAAATGAAAATTGTACCACTTTTAAAGATCACTTATCTGCTATAACCATTGGTTTGCCAAAAGAAAATACAAAAATTGCAGGTTTATATTATCAGTTTTTTAAACGATTAGCCTGGGAAGGAATTGCCTTATACGAAGTAGTTTCAACAACTAACGAATTTACAATTTTAGTAGAAGATGAAGTAGTTGACAAGGCATTCTCAGCAATTAAAGGATTAAAAAATAGGCAATAATAAATGCTATTTTAATATATGTTTTTCCTTTATAAAAAAATCAATGTTCATTATACATCTTTAGGGAAAGGAAGGGTTGTTGTTTTATTACATGGTTTTTTAGAAAATAGTACTATGTGGACAGAAATTGCCAATAATCTTTCAAAACAATATAGAGTTATTTGTGTTGATTTACTTGGTCATGGTAAAACTGAAAACCGTGGTTATATTCATACCATGGAAGACCAAGCTAACATGGTAAAAGCGGTTTTAGCTCACCTACACCTCAGAAAATATATTTTAATTGGGCATAGTATGGGTGGTTATGTGTCTCTTGCTTTTACACATTTATATCCAAAAAGTGTAAAAGGACTTTGCCTAATGAATTCTTCTGCTTTACCAGATACTGAAGAGAAAAAAATAAATAGAGACAGAGCTATTAAAGCCGTTAAACAAAATCACAAAACCTTTGTAAAACTTGCAATTCCATTCCTTTTTTCGAATAAAAACAGCAAAATTTTTACTTCAGAAATACAACAAATAACCAAAGAGGCTTTAAAAATGTTACCTCAAGGAATTGTAGCTTCTTTAGAAGGGATGAAAATAAGAAGAGACTATACTTCAATTTATAAAATTAACACCTTTCCAATTCAACTAATTATTGGAAAACAAGATCCTGCACTAGAGTATGCAAGTTTAATTAAACAAACTAAAAATACTAAAGTAAACGTAGTTGAATTTCCTGATGGACATATGAGCTACATTGAAAATAAATTAGAGGTAACCAAAGCATTACAAAATTTTGTGAACTTGTGTTATTAATTAATCTCCTTTTAAAGCATTCCAACCTTGCGCCGTTAATTTTATTTTTTGATTGGCTCTAGTTACTAAATTTACACCCATATTCTCTTCAGTAATATGGCCAATAACTGTTAGGTGTGGATTTGCTTTTATTTTTAGGAAATCTTTTTGCGAAATAGTAAACAACAATTCATAATCTTCACCTCCACTTAATGCTATGGTTGTACTGTTTAAATCAAATTCTTCACAGGTTGAAATTACTTGAGGGTCTAAAGGAATTTTTTCTTCATACAAATCACATCCAACTTTAGATTGGGTACAAATGTGTAAAATTTCAGAAGAAAGTCCGTCAGAAATATCAATCATAGCCGTTGGTTTTACATCTAAATCTTTCAATAATTTTACAATATCTTTTCGAGCTTCAGGTTTTAATTGCCGTTCAATTAAATAGCTGTAATTTGTTAAATCTGGTTGTGAATTTGGATTTACCTCAAAAACTTGTTTTTCACGTTCTAAAACTTGCAAGCCTAAATATGCTGCTCCTAAATCACCTGTAACAACCAGTAAATCACTTTCTTTTGCCGTATTTCTGTACACTACATCTTCTTTTTTAACTTCTCCAATTGCTGTAATGCTAATTAACAAACCTTTGGTTGAAGATGTTGTGTCTCCTCCTACTAAATCTATTCCATATGATTTACAAGCTAAATGAATGCCTTCGTATAGTTCTTCTAAAGCTTCTAAAGAAAAACGATTTGAAACAGCAATTGATACCGTTATTTGAGTTGCATCACCATTCATTGCGTATACATCTGATAAATTTACCATTACCGCTTTATAACCCAAATGTTTTAAAGGCATATAACTCAAATCAAAGTGTACACCTTCAATCAACAAATCTGTAGTAACCAAAATTTGTTTCTTTGTTATATTTAAAACAGCTGCATCATCACCCACGCCTTTTATGGTAGATTTATGTTGAATTTTAAAGTTCTTTGTTAAGTGATTTATCAATCCGAATTCTCCTAATTCTGAGATGCTTGTAAGCGATTTGTTTTTATCTTCAATCATCTTGCAAAGATAAAAGTTTATAAGTAACATCTATAACACTATTCCATTTATTCATATCAAAAAGGTTTTTAAAACCATAATTTGTACTTATATTTGCACTTATTTAGAATTAATCTATATTAAGAATACTATGATAAAAGTTTCAGACATAGCAAAAAAGAAAGTATTAGAGCTTATGAATGATGATGGTTTTAATCCTGCTATAGATTTTGTTAGAGTTGGTGTTAAAAGTGGAGGATGTTCAGGGCTTTCATACGCGTTAACTTTTGATAAAGCTAAAAAAGAAGATGATAAGGTTTTTGAAGACAACTCTATAAAAATTATTGTTGATAAAAAAAGCTTTTTATATTTAATTGGTACTACTTTAGAATATTCTGGTGGGCTAAATGGAACTGGATTTGTGTTTAACAATCCTAATGCTCAAAGAACCTGCGGATGTGGTGAGAGTTTTTCATTATAATTTTTAATTCTTAAATTATTGAAATGAATAAATTTACTGAAGACGATTTAAAAAAAGACCTTGAGAACAAGGAATATGAATATGGTTTTTACACTGATATTGAAGCAGATAAATTTCCGGTAGGTTTAAATGAAGATGTTGTAATAGCAATTTCAAAAAAGAAAAATGAACCTAGTTGGATGACTGAATGGCGTTTAGACGCTTTTCGTATTTGGAAAGAAATGGAAGAGCCAGATTGGGCAAATGTAACTTATAAAAAACCTTCATTTCAAGATATTAGTTACTACTCAGCACCTATTCAAAAACCGAAATTAGACAGTTTAGATCAGGTTGATCCTGAATTATTAAAAACATTTGAGAAACTAGGAATTTCAATTGATGAGCAAAAACGCTTATCAAACGTAGCTGTTGATATTGTTATAGATTCTGTTTCTGTTGCTACCTCTTTTAAAAAAACACTGAATGAAAAGGGTATTATTTTTATGCCTATTTCTGAAGCAATTCAAGAACACCCTGAACTAGTAAAAAAATATTTAGGGACTATTGTTCCTAAAACTGATAACTTTTATGCAGCATTAAATTCAGCTGTATTTTCTGATGGCTCTTTTTGTTATATTCCAAAAGGTGTTACTTGCCCTATGGAATTATCGACCTATTTTAGAATTAATGAAGGTGGAACTGGTCAATTTGAACGTACATTATTAGTAGCAGATAAAGGAAGCTATGTTAGTTATTTGGAAGGTTGTACTGCGCCGGCACGTGATGAAAATCAATTGCATGCTGCTGTTGTTGAGTTAATTGCATTGGATGACGCAGAAATAAAATACTCAACTGTACAAAACTGGTACCCTGGAGATGCTGAAGGAAAAGGTGGTGTTTACAATTTTGTAACTAAACGTGGTTTATGTGAAAAAAATGCTAAAATTTCTTGGACACAAGTTGAAACTGGTAGTGCAATTACCTGGAAATATCCAAGCTGCATCTTAAAAGGTGATAATTCAGTAGGTGAGTTTTATTCTATTGCTGTTACCAACAATTATCAGCAGGCCGATACTGGTACAAAAATGATTCACTTAGGAAATAATACTAAAAGCACCATTATTTCAAAAGGAATTTCAGCAGGAAAATCACAAAACTCATATAGAGGATTAGTACAGGTTGGAGCAAGAGCTAACAATGCTAGGAATTTTTCACAATGTGATTCTTTACTCATGGGAGATTTATGTGGAGCACATACTTTCCCCTACATAGAGTGTAAAAATAACACAGCACAAATAGAACACGAGGCAACCACAAGTAAAATTGGAGAAGATCAATTATTTTATTGCAATCAACGAGGTATAAATACTGAAAAAGCTATTGCATTAATTGTGAATGGATTTGGTAAAGATGTGCTTAATAAATTACCTATGGAATTTGCTGTGGAAGCACAAAAATTATTAGAAATAAGTTTAGAAGGGTCTGTTGGTTAAAATTTAAAATTTAACCTATTTAATCGTTTATAAGTTTAATTGTGTAAAAATATTAAGCAAATACACAAATCAACAAAAATTAAAATGTTACAAATAAAAAATTTACACGCAGGTATTAATGACAAAGAGATTTTAAAAGGAATAAATCTTGAAATAAAAGCTGGGGAAGTTCATGCTATTATGGGGCCTAATGGTTCAGGAAAAAGCACACTATCAGCTGTAATCGCTGGAAAAGAAGAGTTTGAAGTAACAGAAGGTTCTGTTGTATTAGACAACCTAGACTTAGCTGATTTAGCGCCTGAAGAGAGAGCTCATAAAGGTATATTTTTATCATTTCAATATCCTGTTGAAATACCGGGAGTTACCGTTACCAACTTTATTAAAACCGCTGTTAATGAAACTCGAAAAGCAAATGGATTGGAAGAATTACCTGCAAAAAATATGCTGAAATTAATTCGTGAAAAAGCAGATTTGCTAGAATTAGATCGTAAATTCTTATCACGTTCTTTAAATGAAGGCTTTTCAGGTGGTGAAAAAAAACGTAATGAAATATTTCAAATGGCTATGTTAGAGCCAAAGTTGGCAATTTTAGATGAAACGGATTCTGGTTTAGATATTGATGCTTTAAAAGTGGTAGCAAATGGAGTAAATAAATTAAAGAACAAAGATAATGCTGTTTTACTAATAACACATTACCAACGATTACTTGATTATGTTGTTCCAGATTTTGTGCATGTTTTACACAATGGGAAAATAGTAAAGTCAGGAGGAAAAGAATTGGCTCTTGAATTAGAAAAAAAAGGATACGATTGGTTAAAATAATAGCACTATGGAGTTAAAAGAAAAATTAGTTTCTTCTTTTTTGGCCTTTGAAAATAAAGGAGGATTAGATTTAGATTCAAACGTACACACTATTCGGAAAGAAGCAATTCACAATTTTGAAGTTTTAGGGTTTCCTACAAAAAAAGATGAAGAATGGAAATATACAAATCTGAAATCATTGTTAAAAAATGATTTTAATCTTTTCCCTACAACTGAAAAATCTATTGGGTTTAAAAATGTAGAAGAATACTTAATTAATGAAATAGAATCTTACAAATTAATTTTTATTGATGGGGTGTTTAGCTCTTTTTTATCTACCACCACGCATGATGAATGCGATATTTGTGTTTTATCTTCAGCATTAACAAAACCCAAATATAAAATGGTAATTGATAATTATTTTAATACCATTGCTAAAAATAATAATAGCTTATCTGAATTAAATACCGCATTTACAAAAGAAGGTGCTTTTATTAATATTCCTAAAAATACTATTGTTCCAAAACCAATTCAAATTATAAATTTTTCAACAGGAAGTGAAAAGGAAGTGATTCTTCAACCAAGAAATTTAATTATTGTAGGTGAAAACTCTCATGTTCAAATTATTGAACGTCATCAAAATTTATCAAAAAACACAACATTAACTAATGTTGTTACTGAAATTTTTACTCATAAAAGAGCCATTGTAGATTATTATAAAATTCAGAATGACACCTCAAATTCTTCTTTATTTGATCATACTTTTATTTCTCAAAAACGGCAAAGTATTGCCACAATTAATACATACTCTTTTGGTGGAAAATTAATACGGAATAATTTAGAATTTCAACACGAGGGTGAATATATAACTTCTAACCTAAACGGAATCTCAATTTTAAATAACAAGCAACATGTTGATAATCACACATTGGTAAACCATAAATATCCAAACTGTGAGAGTCATGAATTGTACAAAGGTATTTATGCCGATAAATCTACTGGTGTTTTCAATGGAAAAGTACTTGTACAACAAGCCGCACAAAAAACGAATGCATTTCAACAAAACAACAATATATTAGTTGATAATGGCGCAACAATTAATGCTAAACCTCAGTTAGAAATTTTTGCTGATGATGTAAAATGCTCACATGGTTGTACTATTGGGCAATTAGATGAAAGTGCTTTATTTTACTTGCAATCTAGAGGAATTCCTAAAAAAGAGGCAAAAGCATTGTTATTATTTGCTTTTGGAAATGATGTGGTAGAAAAAATTAAGATACCACAATTAAAATCTAGAATTACCAAATTAATTGCCAAAAATTTAGGAGTTAACCTAGGGTTTGAATTGTAAAGAATACATTTATAGTTGTTTTAGAACCTCAGGATTTAAAACAATAAATTCTGTTCTTCTATTTAATTGATGTTCTGTTTCGCTACATTTAACGCCATTTGAACACTTATTTACTAATTTTGTTTCACCAAATCCTTTTCCCATTATTCTAGTTGAATCAATACCTTTATTTATAATCCAATCAATAGATGCTTTAGCTCTATTTTCTGATAATTCCATATTATAAGTATCTGAAGCTCTTGAATCTGTATGTGATTGTAACTCAATAATTATTTTAGGGTATTTATTCATAATTTTTAATACTTTTCCCAATTCAGTTATAGCATCTTCTCTAATATTGTATTTGTCTCTATCAAAATATATTGGATTTGTATTTATAATTAACTTTCCATTGATATTTTTAAACTCCATTGAAAAATCAATTTTTCTATATTCTTGATTGTCTAAATCAATATGGTCAATAAAACTATTTAAGCATTCTACAAACAAGGGTGTTGCAATAGGGTAATCGTCATCTAAATCAAAATCTTTTAAATAACCATCATTTGCGTAATTATCAAATTCAACTATAGAAATATTATCAAACTCAAACATTACTCTACTAGTAGAACCTTCATTTTCATCAGCTGTTCCAACAGCATTTAAATCTGGGGGATTATTGTCTATTTTTAAATTTGTGGGATTTGCTGTGCCAACAAAACGAACATTAGCACTACAATTTGTAGCCAATGCTTCATTGTTTGGTCCATCTATATCATTTATAACGAATCTAAAATCATTTGGAGGAATTAAACTCCTCTTATCTGACTGTAAGAATGAAAAACGAATTTTACTTAAATTGCCTGGGATTCCAGCTATTTTTGAAATTGCAGTATACCTAATATTATCTCCACTTTGAGTAAAAACACCACTTTGAGGGCCTGCTATTCTTTGAGCTCTAATATATGCTAAAGTAGGAATTGTAGGTGAAGTTGCTTTAAACATCGTATCATCCGTTTCATTTCCAGAAAAAACACCTGTTACAGTAACCAATTCATAATTTTGAGCAATAACATTTCCTCCAAATAAAAAGAATAATACTGATACGAAAAACAAAAAACAATATTTTACTTTATATCTATTTTTGAGATGAAAGATATACATATACTTTATATCTGTTTTTTATACAAAATTACATTAACAAACAATAATTCTTAGGTCTTCTTTATTTTACAAAAAATAATTTACAAATTTTTTATAAAACAATCTGAGTACAAGGTACTTAATATTATATTAATCAAAAAATGCCACTAAAAAGTAACATTTTTTATTCCTATTTTTAAAATACTAATTATTGTTTAATAGCTTCTGGATTTACAATAATAAATTCAGTCCTTCTATTTAACTGGTGTTCTGCCTCTGTGCAGCGTACGCCATTAGAGCATTTATTTACAAGTTTTGTTTCACCGTATCCTTTACCTGTAATTCTCGAAGGTTCAATCCCTTTTTCAACAATCCAATTTATAGTTGATTTAGCTCTTTTTTCTGATAGTTTATAATTGTAAGTGTCAGGCGCTCTACTATCTGTATGTGAACCTAAATCAATCTTAAGCTCTGGATATTTTGCATTATTTTTACCACTTTTTCAAGTTCTATTGCCGCATCATTTCTTATTTCTGACTTATCTAAATCAAAATAAATTGGCTTAATATTCACCATTAATTGCCCCCTAATTTTAACAAACTCGCTAGGAGCCAATGTTAATCCTAAAATTAACTCTAAACCCTTCTCATTTGATGATTTGAACTCTTCACTATCTTGATCGAAATTTTCTTTAGTTCCTACAATTTTATATGCTGTTTCACAATCAATCTTAAAACTAAAAGATGCATACTTATCTGTAATCATACTTTCAATCTTTTCACCATTTTTACTATAAAGAGATACTAAACTCCCTGGTAATAAGGCTTGTGAAAATTTTTCTCTAACAACTGGCTAGTTTTGTGAGCATACTCAATATGCATATGGTCTAAGCTTATCACACCTTTTAGAATTTCAACTCTTTCTACTTCACAAATTTGTATTAATAATTCTATACATCAAAATTGAATATCACCTTTCAAAACTTGATAGCGATATTTCACAACCCAAATTAAGTGATATATTAATAATGTTAAAGTATAAAAGCCTTTCCAATATTCTTAATTAATTCATCAATTTATAGATTTTTTCGTAATATTAAAGTTTTGCACTCAAAATACAGGAGGGTTTTACTACCAAAACTAAGGCCAACAAAATTATTAAAACAAGTTACTGTCCTAAATAAATATAGGTATTCACACTTAGCGTTGTTGGTGTAATATCCATAGCTTGTTGTGTAACACCTCCATTAATAGATACTGTTGTTAGAGTATGTGTATGAGTTCCTGAAGCAGCTGTATACTCTCCAGCTCCAGCTCCATCAGTATTTGAAAGCACATAATCACTATTACCTCCTGCAGATGAAAGGTTATCACTTGTATTTCCATAAATATAATGGCTATGATTTCCTGCGGAATTTGTTGTACCTGAAAGGGTAACATTAGGGAGGTTATTTTGAGCAATGGTTTTAGAATTACTACCACTTACACTTCCTAAAGTACTACCGTTTTGGCTTAAATAGGCATTTGTTGCATTTGGCAAGTTTCCAAATAAACCAAGATTTGCTGCTTCAGTTTGCTGTGTGCTAGTTAAACTAGAAATAGCTGCACCATCTAGCTTTACCCAGCCACTAGGCATAGATAAAGCAATAGTTTGCTTTATTTCACCAATTGTAGCGGTATTAGCAGCAATAGCAGTATTTTGAGTTATTTGTTCTGTTTGCAGTGTCGAAATTGCAGTGGCATTAACACCTTCTGCTGTTGTTGCTCTCAATACTTCTGCTGCTAAATCTGTAGTTAGTGTTGCATCTGCTAATTCACTTGCTGTTTGATTTGCATCTACATCTGATTGGATTACACCTTCTGCTGTTGTTGCTCTCAATACTTCTGCTGCTAAATCTGTAGTTAGTGTTGCATCTGCTAATTCACTTGCTGTTTGATTTGCATCTACATCTGATTGAATTACGCCTTCCGCTGTTGTTGCTCTTAACACTTCTGCTGCTAAATCTGTAGTTAGTGTTGCATCTGCTAATTCACTTGCTGTTTGATTTGCATCTACATCTGATTGAATTACGCCTTCCGCTGTTGTTGCTCTTAACACTTCTGCTGCTAAATCTGTAGTTAGTGTTGCATCTGCTAATTCACTTGCTGTTTGATTTGCATCTACATCTGATTGAATTACGCCTTCCGCTGTTGTTGCTCTTAACACTTCTGCTGCTAAATCTGTAGTTAGTGTTGCATCTGCTAATTCACTTGCTGTTTGATTTGCATCTACATCTGATTGAATTACGCCTTCCGCTGTTGTTGCTCTTAACACTTCTGCTGCTAAATCTGTAGTTAGTGTTGCATCTGCTAATTCACTTGCTGTTTGATTTGCATCTACATCTGATTGGATTACGCCTTCCGCTGTTGTTGCCCTTAATACTTCTGCTGCTAAATCTGTAGTGTTAAGCTCTTCTGCTCCAGTCGCTCTTATTATTTCGTTAATTATTGCCTCTGTATTGGTTTCAATTGCAATTGATACTTGTTCTGTTGGAGGTTGTGGCATATAAGTAAGGTTTTGCTCACTTAAAAGTGAATAATTACTACCTCCTGAAAAATCAATAGCAACTTTTAATTTCTTGGATGTTCCATCCCAAACTATTTCTGAGAAATTAGTACTACTCGTAGGATTCCCTGTTCCTATTAATAAGTTTAGCATCCCATACTTATCTGTACTTGTAGTATGACTTTCTTGGTACTCTTCATTTCCTGAAGCATCTATAATGGTAAATTGGATTCCAACGGTAGTGTTGGATAATATATTACCTTGTACATTTACCCCTGGTATTTCCTGTGCTTCTGGGTTTAAAATAACAGCTTGATAACTAATTCCTTTAGTTTGTGAAACCCCTTGAAATATGGTAAGCATGAATATTAATAATAGTACTGATTTTTTCATAATTGGTTGTTGTTTTTTTAATGTATTTTTTAATTGAACTGTTGCTAGTTATTTTTTGGATATGTTAATCAATAAACCAAAGCTTATATTATCACTCACATATCTTAATTCTTCCTGATCATTAGTAACTGCCGTTCCCTCTTTTAATTTTAAACTTTTTCCGCGCATATATTGTACGTAGAAACCTAAATTTTCGGATATAGGGTGTAAAAAACCAAACCCTGCTCTAAAATCAAATACAGTTTTATCAAAATCATCCTGACTCTTCAAATCAATTACCTTATAGTTAATAGTTTGTGTTCCTTGAACAAAAAATGCCATAGAAGCTGTTCCTTTTATATAAAACTGAGCCTTCTTAATTTTAAACAATTTATAGTCTAACCCTATATTAAACTCTAAATAATTAACATCCCACTCCATATAATTACCAACCGCATCATCACTCCCAATGGCTCCATAGCCAGCGTAACTTGTTCCTAAAGATATATTTAGGTTTTTTATAAAAAGTTGATCTCTGTATCCTACAGTCATAAAGCTGTGTGGTGTTGCCTGTAAATTGTCAATACGATCTCCTTGTGAGTTTTTATAGTCAAAAGATGCTAGCGTTTTTCCACCTTCAATGTAAATTTGTTGTGCAAATGCGCTTGTTGCTACTAGTACTAATAGTAATAAAGTAATTTTTTTCATCGGTAAATAATTGAGTTAGTGTTTGGTTGTAATTTTTATATATATTTTTAGTATCCTTTAACTGAGGTTTACTTTTTTATAATATTTTTAACGAATTGCTTATTATTGGCGGTTACTTTTAGAATATAATCGGCCACTGAGAGGTTGTGAAATTGCACTTTTAAATTTTGTTCTGCGGTATAACTATTTAAAAACACTAACCTTCCTAGCATATCAAAAACAGCAACTTCAACTTTCCCTTCAATTTTTTCTACAAATGCTAGAGTAACACTTTCTACAAACGGATTTGGATAAAAGCTAGCTTCTAAATCTAAAGAAATGTTATTGTTAATAATTTTAGAAAGTATATGAGGTTGTATAAATCCCTGACGTACGACATATTTAGTAGTATTAAAAGTACCTATTACACTAGCCTGTCCTACACTTTGTTGAACGATAAATATTTTATTATTTTGAGTACTAGTTACTGATGAACCCGAAACTCCTGTGATGGAACGCACCAAATAATCGCTCTGTGTACTTTGGGCTATCGTAAATTGAAATGTAACTATAAAGAGTAGTATACTAAAAAGTAATCTTTGTTGCATATTGCATTGATTTAAAAAGATATAAATTAATACTTACTCACTTAAACGGTAAACTATGATACATAAAATAAGCATTATTACAAATAAACAGCAAACCTAATACTAAATTTATTTTGATAGTAACACAAAAATTAGAATAACTAACACTTTTTACCGAAAGACTACTTAATGAACTACCCCCTAGGCAGAGCCTCAAGGAATTCTTTAGATTAAATATTTTTTTATAGAATTAACTAATTCTTATATGTTTGTGCAGGCTAATTTTCACACTTAAGTATCCAAATATTTCATATATTAAAAAGGACAGATACCTAAACCTAAATTATTCAATATTTTTTAATATTGGAAAATTAGAAAACAATATTCCTTTAAATTTTATATGACATGCATAACAGGTATATAATTGTTTATCTTTCGGTAATTACTAGGTGTAATATCTGTTTTTAATTTAAAAAAGCGCGAGAAATAATGTGGGTAATTAAAACCTAATGAATAGGCGATTTCACTTACTGACTTATTACTACCTAATAGCATTTCTTTGGCTTTTCTTAGTACTAGATTATTGATGTGTGTTTTGGCTGGAATTCCAGTTACTCTTAGAACCAAATCACTAAAATAGTTAGGGGATAGATTAACTTTTTCTGCAAAATAATAAATATCTGGAATTCCGTTTTTAGATAATAACTTTTCATCTAGAAAGGTCTTTAAAATAATCTCAAACCTAGCTACAATATCTTGATTATCAATGCTTCTCCCAATAAATTGCCGTTCATAAAAACGAAGCGAATAGTTAAGAAGTAATTCTAAATTTGAAATAATGATGCTTTGGCTTTGGCAATCAACCTTTTGAATATATTCTTCTCGAATGTTTGAAATTACAAAATTGAGTGAATTTATTTCTGATTTGGAAAGATGTAGTGCCTCATTAGCTTGGTATTCGAAGAAATTATACTGACTTATCTTTTTCTCTAAAAATGATTTTTTGAAAAAATCTGGATGAATAAAAAGTAGCCATCCTTCTCCTTCATTTTTAGTCAAGGGTTTTGTAGCAGAAAAAGCCTGATGAGGTGCTGTAAAAAGTAACACTCCATTTGAAAAATCGTAACTACTCCTACCATATTCGAGACCACAATGCTCATCTTTTAAAGCAATACAATACATGTGTGTTACAATTTTTACACCTACCATTTCTTGTGGTATTTCTAAATCGGAAACATTAATTACCGTAATTAGATGATGCTCTGGTTTATCTAAATTTAACATCTCATGTATCTGTTCAATAGAATTTACTTTGATAATTGTATCCATATATAAAATTGAATTTTTTAATTTACGAAAATACCTCGCTTGGTTATTTATACCAATTCTAACTGTTTTTTTTCTTGAATTGCATAGTTAATTTCACCAAATGCATTCTTTCTTTTAAGGTATTTATAGTTTACTCTTGATATGGGTATTATTTCTACCTTGTTATTGTTTAATTTTAAAGTTGCTTATTGCGAATTACCTTCTATTTTAATTACTTTATTTAAATTCACAATAAAAGATCTATGACATTTAAATAAATTACTATGTTGTTTCAACTTATCACTAATATTATTAAAGCTATTTCGTATTATTTTAACTTCAACTTCTCCATCATTTTTAGAAACTAAAAAAAATTAATATAGTGTCCTATTGTTTGTATGTATAAAATATTACTAACTTTAGTTTTAATAAATTCATTTTTATTTTTCCCATAGAAAATAAGTGAAGGTTGCTCAACAATTTCTAGTTCTTTCGTTAATAAATCTAACGTTAGATTCTTTGAAAATTTAAGATAATCCATAAACTTTGCAAAAAAATAAAAAAACATACCAATAAAAAAAACATACAAAAAACCAATAATTAAAAAATTATCTACATCAACTGTAATTTCCGAAATGTATACAAAATGTAATGCGTAATAGACATAACACATAAAAATTATTGCCGTAAAACTTAGCACCTTTAAATACCTAATAATATCTTTTTTATAAGTCCATTTTTTTAAATCAATATTATTTGTATTTATAAAATAAACCCAAGAAAAAAAACTAAAAATAAAGGCCGAAATAAATGACACTTCTATTGTTGATATTACAGAAAGATTTTGAATTACATAAGGCTTTAAAATAAACACAAAGAGAAATATAAAAACAAACTCAAACAATACAGCAATCGTAATGTCTTTTTTATTGTTACTTATTGGGCTAATAAAATTAAAATAATATTTAACCTTATTTATTTGGTATAGATTCAACGGATTGTATTTTTTACTTAAAACATATATACATTAACCTAGAAACTGAAGGGGGTAATTTCTAGTTAATTATACTTGAGGGAATGCTAAAATATATATTTATCATCAAATAATAAATCTATATTTTAACATAGTTTTAAATATTTGTGTAAGTTTTTGAATATCACCACATTAAATTATTGTTTTTTACAATATTGATTTTATTCTTTCATACGTGCGTAAAATTATGTATTTAATTTTACGCAACCTATTCAAAGGATGTTAAGTGTAAACATCTAAAAAAGAAATATTAGTTACTTTTAATAGAAGCCAAAATATCCTTTAAAAAAGTATCAAAATCAAATTCAGGAGCTTCTGTTAAGCCCATTCTAACAATAACCAAATCGTTGGATGGAATAATAAAAACATGTTGACCTTGATACCCATTACACGAAAATAAATCTTTGGGTGCATTTGGGTAAACTCCTCCTGCATTTAACCAAAAGTGAGCGCCATATTGGCCATTTGAACCGTTTGTAGGTGTTGCCGTGTAGTTTACCCAAGATTCATTGAGAATTTGTTCTCCGTTCCAATTGCCTTTGTGCAGGTATAACAATCCAAATTTTACCCAATCTCTTGGTGTTGCCCAACCATATGATGACCCTACATAATTACCTGCTAAATCGGTTTCAATTAGCATAGAATGCATTCCAATTTTATCAATTAGCGCTGTATACCAAAAATCTAAATATTCTTGATGTGTTTTAAACTGATTACGAATAAAACCCGACAATAAATTGGTAGTTCCTGATGAATAATTCCAACTATTGTTTGGCTCTCCAACTAATGGCTTATGCAATTGCATTCTAGACATGTCTTTATCTAAAAACAACATTTTTGTAACATCAGATATATTATTATAATCTTCATCCCATTCTAAACCGCTGTTCATGTGCAATAAATTATTCAACGTTATTTTTGAGCGTTTATCTTGCTCCCATTCTGAGAATAAATTTGTTTGATCTACTGATATTTTACCTTGTTTTTCTAATACTCCTAGTACTGCGCTAGTAATACTTTTGGTCATAGACCAGCCTAAAATTGGTGTGTTTTTATCAAAACCTTCGCTATATTTTTCTGCAATAATTTGATCTTTATAAATAACTAAGACTGCTCTTGTTTTTTTTATGTATTCACCGCTCTTATCAAAAGCACCTTTAACTGCTTTGTCTAAACTTCTATAATTAACCGTAGAAAAAATAGTGTCTTTTTGAGGATTATCTCCATAAGGATACGGCAAATTTTTAAACTTAAAATCCCGCTTTGGAATCTCATATTTTAAACTGTCTTTTACGCCATCAATCATTAAAACGGCTCCTAAACCTTCTCTAAAAACAGCCGTTCTTTTTTTTAAGCCAAAAACGGTTGCTGTCACAGATTTTTCTAGGCTATTAACAGTGGTTTTTGCTAACTTAATTGGCGAAAAGTTATTATCTTCATTTTCTGCAGAAACTGGAGTTCTATGTGCTAAAAAAATTACAGAAGCTTCATTTTTAGATGCATAACCTGTTATAATATCTAATTTATTGTAATAGGTATAAGCAACATAACCAATAGCTAGCAACCCTATTAATAGCAAGCCTTTAAGAATTTTTTTCATTGTAGTTTATTTTGTAACAGAAAGCAAAAGTAACAATTATTTTGTCAGTTCAAAAAAAGATATTACTTTTGTTAACCGTTTGGTTAAACTATTTAGTTGATATATGACAAATAAGGTAAAAAATAACACTACAGAGGTTGAAATTTTAAATGCTGCAAAACGTGTTTTTCAGCATAAAGGTATGGAAGGTGCTCGTATGCAGGAAATTGCTGATGAGGCAGGAATAAACAAAGCAATGCTACATTATTATTACCGCAGTAAGCAATTGCTTTTTGAGGCTGTTTTTAAAAAAGCATTTTCTATGCTTGCTCCCCAATTGAATGAGATTATAAATTCTGATTTGTCAATTTGTGAAAAAATTAGAAGCTTTAGTAATAACTATATTTCATTTGTAATTAAGCACCCATATCTGCCAAATTTTATTATTCAAGAATTAAATAGAAGTCCAGAATTTATACAAAAACTCCTAGCGGAAAAACATTTTCCAAATATTGAAAAATTTAAGAAACAAGTGAATGATAAAGTTGCCGAAGGTATTATTAGACCCATTAAAGCTGAGCAATTATTTATTAATATTTTGGCTCTAAATATATTCCCTTTTATAGGGGCTCCACTATTAAAAGGCTTTATAAATGTAGATGATAAAGCCTATAAAAAACTAATGACAGAACGTAAAACAGAAGTAGCAGACTTTATTATAAATTCAATAAAAATTACATAAATGAAAAAATTAAGCACATTTATAATTCTATGTATAACTCTCAATTCTTTTGGCCAAGAAAAACTGAGTTTAAACGAGTGTTATTCTTTAGTAAATAAAAATTACCCTCTTGCAAAACAATATGAAATGTTTGCAAGACAAAACACGTTAGACAAAGAAATTATTAAAACTGGGAAATTGCCTAAATTAGATTTTGATGCACAAGCTACTTATCAATCTGACGTTATAGAATTACCAATAGCCATCCCTGGTGTTACAATAGCTTCTCCTAACAAAGATCAATACAAAGCAACCATCTCTGTGAATCAATTGGTGTATGATGGTGGACTTATTAATGCTTCAACAAAAGTGAAAGAAGTTGCATTAAAAGCACAGCAAAAAAATATTGAAGTTAATTTATACCAACTTAAAAAAGAAGTAAATCAACTCTATTTCTCTATCATTTTATTACAAGAAAAAAGGGCTTTGCTAAATGCTAAAAAAAAGCAACTCGTATCAAAATTAAAAGAAGTGAAAGCCGGTATAAAATTTGGTGTTTTACTACCAACATCCGATAAAGTTTTAGAAGCCGAGCTGCTAAAAATTGAACAACAATATACAGAAATTGACCAAAATAAAATTAGTTTGATAAAAACACTCTCTTCTTTAATTGATGAAGATATTTCTCTAAATGTATCTCTTGAAAATCCTACAATTTTACCAAGTGTTGATACTGAAATTAAAAGACCAGAATTGGATTTGTTTCAATTACAAAAAGAGCAAATTAACGCTTCTGAACAACTTATAGCAAAGAAAAATGCTCCAAAATTAATGGGGTTTGCTACAGGGGGTTATGGAAATCCAGGTTTAAATATGTTAGATAATGCATTTCAAACCTATTATGTGGTAGGCCTAAAACTTAACTGGAATATTTTTGATTGGAGTGCTCGAAAAAAAGAGCAAAAATCTTTAAAAATAACTAAAGAAATTATAAACAATCAGCAAGAAATATTTACACTAAACACCAATATTGAATTAGACCAACAACAAACTGAAATAGCTAAAATTACCACGTTTATTGAGTCTGATAAAACCATTATTGAACTCAGAAAAAAAATATTAAAATCTGCCGAGTCTCAATTAAAAAATGGAGTTATCACATCTTCAGCTTATATTACTGAACTCACTAATTTATACGAAGCTGAAAATAATTTAAGCACACATAAAATTGAATTATTATTAGCAAAAACAAATTATAAAACAACTAAAGGAAACTAAATTCATACACATGAAAATTATTAAAACTATACTAGGGTCGTTGGTTATTGCAAGTACTTTAATTTCTTGCAATGACAGTAACAATAAAGCAGACGGTTACGGAAATTTTGAAGCCACAGAAACTGTAGTTTCAGCAGAAAGTAATGGGAAATTATTACTATTCTCTATTGAAGAAGGGCAAACAATTCAAAAAGGAACTGTTGTAGGTTTAATTGACACAATACAACTAGCATTAAAAAAAGAGCAGTTAGTAGCATCTAAACGAGGGATAAACTCAAAATCTAGAAATGTATTATCACAAATAAATGTCTTAGAAGCTCAACTTAAAACAGCTGAAATATCTAAAAATAGAATTGAAAATTTATTAAATAGCAATGCTGGAACACAAAAACAATTGGATGATATTAACGGACAAATTAATATTATCAACCAACAAATACAAAGTGTTAAAACTCAAAATGCACCTATTATAAATGAAATCAAAAGTATCAATGCTCAAGTTAAACAACTTGAAGATCAACTACAAAAAAGCGTTATTACAAATCCAGTAAACGGAACTGTATTAGTAAAATATGCCGAACCTTACGAAATAACATCTTTTGGAAAACCACTATATAAAATTGCTGATTTAAGCACTATGGAACTTCGAGTGTATGTGAGTGAAACTCAATTAGCTTCAATTAAAATTGGACAAAACGTAACTGTTAAAATTGATGCTGGTGAAACCATGAAAAATTACGATGGAATAATTACTTGGATAGCTTCTGAAGCTGAATTTACCCCTAAAATAATTCAAACTAAAGAAGAACGTGTAAACCTTGTTTATGCCGTAAAAGTAACTGTAAAAAATGACGGAAGTTTAAAAATTGGTATGCCCGCAGAAATGTGGATTACAACAAATAATCAATAACTAACAAACATATAACATGAAAAAAATTATCAAAACAACACTTGTTCTATTAATTACAATTACAACTATTTCTTGTGGAAACAAGTCTGAAAAAAAGGAAGCCGATTCTAAAAAAATAGAGCAAACTGAAGAACAGCAACACAGTAGTAGTGAAAATTCTATTCAACTAAACAATGGAAACCCTTGGATGGCAAATATAGAAACAACTCAAGGTATTGCTAACATGAAAAAACTGATGGATAATTTCTCTAAAAAAGAAAATTCGGAAGCTTATACCCAATTAAAAAGTAGTCTCGAAAAAGAATTTGGCACTATTATAACAGCGTGTACTATGGAAGGAGAATCGCATAATCAGCTACACAATTACCTTGTGCCAATGAAAGATTATTTTGAAGGATTGGCATCAAAAGATATTCTTAAATGTAAAAAAACGTATAACGAGTTAAACAAACATTTAGCTGAGTATTCAACGTATTTTAAATAAATGTAACCACCATCGTTAAGTTTTGATACAATGAGTATTTCTCTACAACATATTAGTAAATCTTTTAAAGGTGTAACCGCTGTAAAAGACATTTCTTTTGAAGTGAAAGAAGGTGAGTTATTTGGACTTATAGGTCCTGATGGCGCTGGAAAAACAACTATTTTTAGAATTTTAACAACACTTCTTATTGCTGATGAAGGTACAGCAACCGTTGCAAATTTTGATGTTATTAAAAAATATAAAAATATTAGAGACAATGTTGGCTATATGCCTGGAAGATTTTCATTATATCAAGATTTAACCGTTGAAGAAAACTTAGAGTTTTTTGCTACTATTTTTGGAACTACAATTGAAGAAAACTACGATTTAATTAAGGATATATACATTCAAATTGAACCTTTTAAAAACAGAAGAGCGGGCGATTTATCTGGAGGAATGAAGCAAAAATTAGCTTTGAGCTGTGCGCTAATTCACAAACCAAAAGTGTTGTTTTTAGATGAACCAACAACTGGTGTTGATCCTGTTTCACGTAAAGAATTTTGGGAAATGCTAAAACGTTTACAACAAAAAGGTATTACAATTTTAGTTTCAACACCTTACATGGATGAAGCCGCATTGTGTGATAGGATTGCACTGATTCAGGATGGGAAAATTTTACAAATTGATACTCCTGAAGAAATTGTAAAACACTATCCGAAAAATATTTTTAATGTAAAAACCGATAATATGTACAAACTGATAGAAAGCCTAAATAAATATCCGCATAATCATAGCGTATATCCTTTTGGTGAGTTTGTGCATTATACCGATGAACGTTCAAATTTCAATCCAAAAGATTTATACAACTATTTAGAAAATAAAGGTTTAAAAAATATTGTTATAAAGCCAACAGAAGCTACTATAGAAGATACATTTATGGAATTAGCTAGATAAAATAGGGGGTTAATTTAACCTCTACTTGGCAGCCAATTATTGGGCAAAGTTGAAATAAAGTAGGGTAATCATTTAAAATCAATATCATGAAATTCTGAAACAAATTTAGAAGGATGGATTTTATATCAAAGAAAAAATGAAAGAAAAAAATGTAATACAGGTTAAAGAGCTCACCAAAAAATTTGGTGACTTTACTGCAGTAGATAAAATTTCTTTTGAAGTAAAACAAGGTGAAATATTTGGTTTTTTAGGTGCAAACGGTGCTGGAAAAACAACAGCAATGAAAATGCTTATTGGTATTTCAAAACCAACATCAGGAGAAGCATCTGTAGCTAATTTTGACGTGTATACGCACCCTGAAGATATCAAAAAAAACATAGGGTATATGAGTCAAAAATTTGCATTGTATGACGATTTAACTGTAAAAGAAAATATTACTTTTTTTGGAGGAATATATGGATTGTCAAAAGTTAAAATTAAAGAGAAATCCAAAGCACTAATTGACGAACTAAACCTACAGAATGTTGCTAATGAACTAGTTGGGTCTTTACCTTTGGGGTGGAAACAAAAAATAGCGTTCTCTGTAGCACTACTTCACAATCCTAAAGTTATATTTTTAGATGAACCTACCGGAGGTGTTGACCCAATTACTCGACGTCAATTTTGGGAAATGATTTATAAAACAGCACACAATGGAACTACCGTTTTTGTAACTACACACTATATGGATGAGGCTGAATACTGCGATAGAGTTTCTATTATGGTTAATGGCAAAATTGAAGCATTGGATACTCCAAAAAAATTAAAAGAACTGTTTAAAGTAAAAAATATGAATGATGTATTTTTAAAATTAGCTAGAGGATAATTGATATTGTAAAATTAAAAAAATAGTCGCTGAGCGAAGTCGAAATGAAAATTAAAAATGAATACTAAAATCTCATTGCAAACGTAACAAAGTGAAGTGTGGCAATCTCTAGCTTAAAAATGAGATTACCTCGTCATTTCATTCCTAGTGATGACAACAAAAAAAATATGAAACGATTTATAGGATTTATAAAAAAAGAATTTTATCACATTTTTAGAGATAAGCGTTCATTATTTATTCTTTTTGGAATGCCCATTGCACAAGTAATGCTTTTTGGTTTTGCCATTACGAATGAAATTAACAATGTAAATATTGCCATTTTAGACAAATCAAAGGGTGCTACAACTCAAGAAATTATTAATAAAATAAGTGCTTCAAAATACTTTAGCAATCAACAATTTATATCCAATGAAGCTGAAATTGAATCGGTTTTTAAAAAGGGAAAAGTTAAAGCCGTATTAGTTTTCGAAAAAGATTTTAGTAAAAAACTAACCAAAAATAAGTTAGCAACGGTTCAAATAATTACAGATGCTACCGATCCAAACACAGCAAATACCGTTACTAATTATGTAAGTTCAATTCTTCAAAAATATCAGCAACAAATTAACAAAGAAATAAAAATACCCTATCAAATTGCCCCAGAATCTCGTATGGTGTATAATCCTGAATTAAAAAGTGTTTTTATGTTTGTTCCTGGAGTAATGACCATTATTTTGATGCTTGTTTCTGCAATGATGACTTCTATTTCAATAACCCGTGAAAAAGAAATGGGAACTATGGAAATTTTATTAGTTTCACCTATAAAACCATTTCAAGTAATTATTGGAAAAGTATTCCCGTATATATTTCTTTCTATTATTAATGCTATTGTTATTATTTTACTAAGTATTTTTATATTTAAAATGCCTATTGAAGGGAATTTATTTTTACTTGGATTTGAAAGTATTTTATTTATTATAAACGCACTATCACTTGGAATTTTAATTTCAACTATTTCTGATACGCAACAAACTGCAATGATGATTTCTTTAATGGGACTAATGCTTCCTGTAATCTTATTATCTGGCTTTATTTTCCCAATAACTAGCATGCCAGTTCCTTTACAAATTATAAGTCACATTATACCCGCAAAATGGTTTATTGTTATTTTAAAGGGAATTATGCTAAAAGGTGTTGGGTTAATACTTGTTTGGAAAGAAACTTTAATTTTGGTTGCAATGACTGTGTTTTTTATTGTTTTGAGTATTAAAAAGTATAAAATTAGACTAGAATAATGAAGATAATACTGTATATCATTCAAAAAGAATTTAAGCAAATCTTTAGAAATAAAGCAATGCTTCCCTTAATTTTTGTATTGCCTTTAATACAATTAATTATTCTTTCAAATGCAGCAACATTTGAAATAAAAAATATTAAATTTTCATTTGTTGATTATGATCACTCTTCGTTTTCGAGGGAACTTATTGATAAATTTAAAGCCTCAACATATTTTAATATTGTTGATAGCTTCTCTTCTGAAAAAATTGCATCTTCAGAAATGCTAAAGGGAAATGTAGATGTTATTTTAGAAATTCCTCAATACTTTGAACGAGATTTGTTAAAAGACAAAAAAACAAGTTTAGCTGTAATTATTAATGCTATTGATGGTGCCGCTGCTGGAGTTGAAAATGTATATATAAATCAGATTATTCAAAATTTTAATAAAAACGTTTCTGCAAATTTATTACAACCTAATAATAAACAGTATTTGCCTAAAAGTATTGTAAGCATTCCTTCATTTTGGTACAACAAAACACTTAACTATAAAACGTTTATGGTGCCAGGTATTTTAGTTTTATTAGTTACTATGATTACGCTTTTTTTATCGGGAATGAATATTGTTCGAGAAAAAGAAATTGGAACTTTAGAACAAATTAATGTAACCCCTGTTAAAAAATATCAATTTATTATTGGAAAATTATTTCCGTTTTGGGTATTAGGATTACTACTTTTAACCATAGGTTTAATTATTGCTAAATTATTATTTAATATCCCTATTGTAGGTAGCATTCTATTGCTTTACACTTATACTTCTGTATATATCTTAGTAATTTTAGGTATTGGTTTATTTATATCCAATTTTACAGATACTCAACAACAAGCCATGTTTATTGCTTGGTTTTTTGTCGTCATATTTATTTTAATGAGTGGATTATTCACTCCTATAGAAAGTATGCCTCAATGGGCACAATATTTAACTGAATTTAACCCTATAAAATATTTTGTGGAAATCATACGAATGGTAATGCTCAAGGGATCCTCATTTACAGATATTGCTCCTTTATTTATAAAAACAATTGTCTACGCAATTATTATGAATGGATTGGCCGTTTGGAGTTATAAAAAAACAACTTAAAAAATTACACAAATGAAAAAAACACTAAAATACCTTATAGCAATTGCTCTAACAGCTTTTGCATTATTAACACTCTTTTTAAGTAGTTCTATTATTTTTGATTGGTTTGGGATTAGAGCCAAAGAAGGAAATTATGTATTAATGGTGGTTTGGGCAAATTTTATTAGCAGCATTCTTTATTTGTTTGCTGCATATGGATTTATAACTATTAAAAACTGGACAGTTAAACTACTAGGTATTTCTCTGACTTTGCTTGTTGTGGCAGCTATTGGGTTTATTATTCACATAAACACTGGTGGATTGTACGAAACTAAAACAATTGGAGCACTAATTTTTAGATTTACTATAACTCTTGTTTTTACCTTTTTTGCATACTTAACAACTATAAAATGGAACAAATAATTAAAAAAATAATGGTGTTGGTGGGGTTTTTATCGCTTACTTCATTTGGTGAAAAAAACACTATAAATACGTACTCGTTAACTATTAAAGTAAAACACTTAAGAAACACCATAGGAGTTGTTCAATTTGCTATTTATAATAAAGATGGTTCTATCCCCGATGAGAAATATAAAAGATACTATAAAAAGAAAGTTGTACCTATTACAAAAGATTCTTCAACAGTAGTTTTTACTAATTTACCCGAGGGGAAATACGCTATTAACATACTCCATGATGAAAATGAAAACGGCAAAATTGATAAGGAATTTATACTTCCAAAGGAAGGTATTGGTTTTTCAAATTACAAATCTATTGGTATAAGAAATAGACCTAAATTCTCAAAAGCAAGTTTTTTATTAAATAGCGATACCGTAAAAGAAATTAAAGTCATTTATTTCTAACACCTAAACCCTCATAAACTATGAATAAGTATTATTACAATTTACTATTAATATTCCTTATTTTCACTAACATTACTTATTCGCAACATCTAAAAGGAGATACCCTAAATTTAGGATTAGATCTCACAAAAATAGCTTTGGTAAACCAAAGTGATAGTTATGTAACATTTCCTTCTGATATTGGAAACATAGCACCGCTAATGTTTGAAGCTAATATTAGTCCTAGTTTTATAATTAGGGAACGAAAAGACGCTAGGTTAATGGGGGTTTTAACTTCACAAATTATTATAAGAATGTACAATGAAAATTCTTACCCTGTAAGAACACCAAGTTACATCCCTCAAATTACATTTTATTATTTAGTAGGTGATAAAACATTGGCAAATCACACCACTCTTTTTGGAAGAATTGCACACCACTCTAACGGTCAAAATAATGATTTTTACAATGAAGATGGCACCATTAACTTATTATCTGGAAATTTTGCGACCAATTATTTTGAGCTTGGTTTTATTCAAACCTCTTTTAGTGAGGCTCACAATGCTATTAAATTTTTTAAAAGCTCTATTGAAATGCACCCAAAAAGTTGGATGCTAAGTGAATTACACGGAAAATATAGTGGGTTTAGATGGCACAATACATTTTCTGCATTTAAACTCCCTATATCTGATTTAAAATCAGATAAAAGGCCTAATATTTCTCTAAAAGTAGAAACTACTTGGATGTTTGATGCTATTAACAATTGGGATACTTTTAATTTAGACAGGTTAAATGTTAGTCTAACTTTTTACTATCATCCAACGTTTTTAGAAGATATTGGATTCTTTGTTCAATTTTATCACGGTATGGATTATTACAATATTTATTTCCAAAACAAATTAGATGTAATACGTTTTGGATTAATGACTGAAATTTTAAGGTTTTAAAAAAAAATGTGAATAATAACGTTATAAATATTAAAAAAGCTTCTGGTGAACTTGAGCCTTTTTCTTTTCAAAAACTAAGAGAATCTTTACAAACAAACGGTGCTTCTATAAAAGAAATAGATAACGTTATTAATTGTCTAAAAACAAAGTTATACAACGGAATTACTACAAAAGAAATTTATAGTAATGCTTTTCCTATTCTAAAAAAACACAACAGGCTTCATGCTTCAAAATTTAATTTAAAAAAAACACTTTTTAACTTGGGACCAACGGGTTATCCGTTTGAAAGACTTATTGGAGCTTTAACAAAAATATTTTAAATATACACCCCCTTATATTAATATTACCCTTTATTGTTCTTAAACAAACTCTTATTTTGTAATTTCGCATTTAGAATGATTCTAAAAAAAGAAAATGATAGATATCCAAAAAATTAGAACTGAGTTTCCCATACTAAAACAAAAAGTGAATGGTAAACCATTGGTATATTTTGATAATGCCGCTACAAGCCAAAAACCACAAATTGTAATTGATAGTATTGTTAACTATTACACTACTTTTAACGCAAATATTCATAGAGGAGTGCACACACTTAGTCAAAAAGCAACAAATGCCTTTGAAGAAGCACGTGTTAAACTGCAAAAACATTTTAATGCTAAAAAAAACTATGAAATTATTTTAACCGCAGGAACAACACACAGTATAAATATTGTTGCTACTGGTTTTACTTCATTATTAAAGAAAGGAGATGAAATTATAGTCTCAGCCTTAGAGCACCATTCAAACATAGTTCCTTGGCAAATGTTATGCGAACGAACGGGTGCAATTTTAAAAGTAATTCCTATGAATGAAGAAGGAGAATTACAGCTAGATATCTATGAAAAATTACTCTCTGAAAAAACAAAACTAGTATTTGTAAATCACGTTTCAAATGCTTTGGGAACTATAAATCCTATTAAAAAAATTATTGATAAAGCACATCATATTGGTGCTGCAGTTTTAATTGATGGAGCACAAAGTTCTGCCCATATTAAAACAGATGTTCAGGCGTTGGATGTTGATTTCTATGTTGCTTCGGCACATAAAATGTGTGGCCCTACAGGTGTTGGAATATTGTACGGGAAAGAGAAATGGCTTCATAAATTACCGCCATACCAAGGTGGAGGTGAAATGATTAAACAAGTTACTTTTGAAAAAACAACTTACGCAGATTTACCTTATAAATTTGAAGCAGGAACACCAAATATCGCAGGTGTAATTGCATTTGGAACCGCCATTGACTATATAAATAATTTAGGTTTCGATAACATTGCAGCTTATGAAGATGAGTTGCTTCAATACGCTACAAAAAAATTACTTCAAATAGAAGGACTAAAAATTTATGGTACTTCAAAAACAAAAACGGCTGTTATTTCATTTAATATTGAAGGAATTCACCCGTATGATATAGGAGTAATTATTGACAAATTGGGAATTGCTGTTAGAACTGGCCACCATTGTGCACAACCTATTATGGACTTTTATAAAATTCCTGGAACCGTTAGAGCTTCCTTTGCTTTTTACAACACTTTTGAGGAAATTGATTTATTGTATGAAGCAATTATTAAGGCTAAAACAATGCTTTCTTAATTGGAAAAATAAATTCTTTTTTAAAAAAGTAAATCTTCCTTTTTAATATAACCTGTGTCTTCTAATAAGTTTTCTTTTTTTGAAGCTTGAACAGCTAACACATCACACCGTTCATTTTGGGGGTGATTATTATGTCCTTTTATCCAAATAAATTTAGTGTTTCTTGGATTGTAAATTTTTAAAAAACGCTTCCATAAATCTGGATTTTTAACATCCTTAAATCTTTTTTTTTGCCACCCTAAGAGCCATTTTTTTTCAACAGCATCAACAACGTATTTAGAATCTGAAAATACCGTGATTTCAACATCTGTTGTTTTTATTTTTTCTAAAGCAACAATTACTGCCAACAATTCCATACGATTATTGGTTGTTTTCTTATATCCTTCAGAAAATTCTTTTTTATAAGGCTTTCCTACCCACTCCATAACAATACCGTAACCTCCGGGTCCTGGGTTTCCACTGCAAGCACCATCCGTATAAATATGTACTTGATTTTTATTTTTCATTTTCTAAAATAACTTTTTCAATAATTTTTGGAAAATTTTCTTGCTCTAAAACATGTATTTTTTTGGCAACATCTTCAGCGGTATCACAAACTAAAACTTCAACACTTTTTTGGAAAATAATAGCTCCTTCGTCATAATTTTCATTCACAAAGTGAATAGTTATTCCTGTTTCTTTTTCTCTATTTTCTACAACAGCATTGTGTACATGCATACCATACATTCCCTTTCCTCCATATTTTGGCAATAGTGCCGGATGAATATTTAGTATCTTATTAGGAAATAGCTCAATAATTTTAAGCGGTATTTTCCATAAAAACCCAGCTAAAATTATATAATCTGCTTGCTCTTTTAAAATAGTGAGTATTTCATTCGTGTTAAATAGAGAATTTTTATCAAAATATCTACTTGGTATACCTAAGCGTTTTGCTTTTTTTAAAACATCAGCTTCTTTATTGTTAGATAGTACTTGAACAACAGAAATTAAACTGTTGTTTTTAAAATATTTTATGATATTCTCAGCATTTGTACCTGTGCCAGAAGCCAGTATTGCAATACGCTTCATTTATTTAAGAATTAATTTATGTTTTACACAAATAAAATAAATATATAACAACTTTTACTGGTTAAATAAAAAAACTTTCTATATTTTTAGAAAACATTAATTATCTTTTATGAAGTAAAATATTTTCATTTCAATAAAGTTTTATATTTTTGCCCAGTAATTAAATTAAAAAATAAAAATTATGTCAGACATTGCATCAAGAGTTAAAGCCATTATCGTAGATAAATTAGGCGTTGACGAAAATGAAGTAACAACAGAAGCAAGCTTCACTAACGATTTAGGAGCAGATTCACTTGATACTGTTGAGTTAATTATGGAATTCGAAAAAGAATTTGATATTCAAATTCCGGATGATCAAGCAGAGAATATTGGAACTGTTGGTCAAGCAATTAGCTATATAGAAGAAGCTAAAAAGTAATTCTTATATGGAAATAAGACGAGTAGTAGTAACTGGACTTGGTGCTTTAACACCAATAGGGAATAACATTGAACAATATTGGAACGGCCTTGTTAATGGTGTTAGCGGGGCTGCTCCAATTACACACTTTGATGCTACCAAGTTCAAAACTCGTTTTGCCTGTGAATTAAAAAACTTTGAGGTTACAAATTTTATGAACCGAAAAGAAGCTCGTAAAATGGATAGATTTACGCAGTATGCTATGGTAGCTACTGAAGAAGCCATTAACGATTCACAATTAGATTTAGAAAAAATTGACAAAGATAGGGTTGGCGTTATTTGGGGAGCAGGAATTGGCGGTTTAGAAACTTTTCAAAATGAAGTTTTAAATTTTTCTGCTGGTGATGGAACTCCTAGATTTAATCCTTTCTTTATTCCAAAAATGATTGCTGATATTGCACCGGGTCAAATTTCCATTAAATATGGGTTTAGAGGACCAAACTTTGCAACAGTATCAGCATGTGCATCTTCTTCAAATTCAATTATTGATGCTTTAAATTATATCCGATTAGGATATGCAGATATCATGGTGTCTGGAGGTTCTGAAGCTACTATAACCATTGCAGGAATGGGTGGATTTAATGCGCTACAAGCACTTTCTACAAGAAACGATGATCCAGCAACTGCATCAAGACCCTTTGATAAAGACAGAGATGGCTTTGTCTCTGGTGAAGGAGCAGGCACACTAATTCTTGAAGAATATGAACACGCCAAAGCAAGAGGTGCAAAAATTTATGCTGAAGTAGCTGGAGGAGGATTATCAGCTGATGCTTATCACATTACTGCACCACATCCCGAAGGATTAGGAGCTAAATTAGTGATGAAAAACTGTTTAAAAGATGCTGGTTTAAAACCTGAGGATGTAGATGCTATAAACATGCATGGTACCGCAACACCATTAGGAGACATTGCTGAATCTAAAGCAATTTTAGAAGTGTTTGGAGAACACGCATACAAGCTTAATCTAAACTCAACCAAGTCAATGACCGGACACTTATTAGGTGCTGCTGGAGCCATTGAAGCTATTGCTTCTATATTAGCAATGAAATATGGTATTGTACCTCCTACAATAAATCATTTTACTGATGATGATCAAATTGACAGTAAATTAAACTTTACATTTAACAAAGCTCAAAAACGAAATGTAAAAGTTGCAATGAGTAATACCTTTGGATTTGGAGGGCACAATGCTTGTGTACTTCTTAAAAAACTTGATTAATAACAAATTTGAATGAACTTCATTCGTAAAATAATAAAACCTCGCTCAAAAAAAGAGGAGATTTTTTATATTGAGCTAAAAAGATTATTAGGCTTTACTCCAAAAAAATTACAGTATTATCAAAAAGCTTTCATTCATAGATCTATAAAGGAAATAGATAAAGAAACTGGCTTAACAATTAACTATGAGCGATTAGAGTTTTTAGGAGATGCTATGTTAAGTGCTATAATTGCTGCACATTTATTTCAAGAAGTTCCTACGGGAGACGAAGGTTATTTAACTCAAATGCGTTCTAAAATTGTAAGTAGAGAGCATTTAAATGAACTTGGTAGAGATTTAGGCTTATTACATTTTGTTAGAAGTAATATTTCAAGATCAAAATTTGGAGATAATATACATGGAAATGTTTTTGAAGCTTTGGTTGGAGCCATATATTTAGATAAAGGGTATAACTATTGTGAAAAGTTTATCTATAAAAGGGTTATTGCACCTTATGTTGATGTACCAAAATTAGAAGGTAAAATAACCAGCTATAAAAGTTTATTTATTGAATGGTGTCAAAAACAAAAAACAACTTTTTTATACGATGTTTATGAAGATACGGGTAATGATTCAATAAAACATTTTAGTGTTAAACTAATTTTAAATGGTAAAGTAATTGCTAAAGGCAGAGCAACTTCGAAGAAAAAAGCTGAAGAAATTGCTTCAAAAAGAGCTTATTTTGCATTCCAAAACGAAATTTCGAACCCATAAACCAGATGCGAATACGATTTCGCAAAATTATTAGTTACTGTTATTAAACAATAGTATTTTTACCAAACCAATTATACAATTTTTGTATGCAATTATTAACACTTGATTTAGAGGACGATTATTTACTAATTGGAATTCATTCAACTGAAGAAGATTACAGATTGGCATATCTATTAAATAAACATTTAGAAACTAAGCTAATTCACTATAAACATCATTTAGATTTTAAAAATTCCGATGCTCAATTTCCTTTATTTGAATTTAATGATGAAAATAATTTTATGAGTTATTATTTAATAAATAATAAATACATACAAGTAGTTAAAACTAAAAATGAAGGATTATTTGAAGGTGATTATAGTACAATTTCTTATTTAATACCCGAAAAAAAGAAAATAGATTACTTTCTAAAAATTAAAGGATGTAATCAATCAAATTTTGTTAAAAAATTGGTTGACAAATTAAATAATATTAATCAAATAATTACTGCATACGCCATAGACCCTAATACACTAAAATCTAAAAATCACCTAATATTCTAATTATGTTAAAAAATAGAAAACGCACAAAAATTGTAGCAACTCTTGGACCCGCTTGCAGCACCAAAGAAATTATTAAAAAAATGATAGAAGCTGGTGTAAATGTATTTAGAGTAAATTTTTCACATGCCGATTATGAAGATGTTAAAGAAAAAATTAAAATAATTAGAGATATTAATAAACGTCTTAATTTTCATGTCGCCATTTTAGCCGATTTACAAGGTCCAAAATTACGCGTTGGAGTTATGGGGGAGAAAGTGAAATTAAAAGAAGGAGATACATTTACATTCACTACAAAAAAATGTGAAGGCACTTCTGAAGAAGCTTATATGACCTATCAAAACTTCCCGAAAGATGTAAAGGTTGGTGAACATATTTTGGTTGATGATGGTAAATTATTGTTTGAAGTTACGGCAACTGATCGAGACACAAAAGTAACCACAAAAGTTTTACGTGGCGGTAAATTAAAATCTAAAAAAGGCGTAAATCTTCCTAATACAAAAATATCATTGCCTGCTTTAACCGAAAAAGACATTGAAGATGCTTTATTTGCAATTAAAATGGAAGTAGATTGGATTGCTTTATCCTTTGTTAGAACACCTGAAGATTTAATTGAATTGAATACATTAATAAAAGAAAATTCTCCATATAAAATTCCTGTAATTGCTAAAATTGAAAAACCTGAGGCAGTTGCAAATATTAATAAGCTTACCGCTTATTGTGACGCTTTAATGGTAGCCCGTGGAGATTTAGGTGTTGAAGTACCTATGGAACAAGTGCCTCTTATTCAAAAAAGATTGGTATTAAAAGCTAAGAAAGCAAATATACCTGTTATTATTGCTACACAAATGATGGAAACTATGATTGATAATCAAGTTCCAACAAGAGCTGAAGTTAATGATGTTGCAAATTCAATAATGGATGGTGCCGATGCCGTAATGCTTTCAGGAGAAACATCTGTTGGCGAATTTCCTATTGCTGTAATTAAGCAAATGCGTAGAATTATTGAAAATGTTGAAAATTCTCCATTAATTTCAATACCTGATGAATATGTACAATGTGTTAATGAACGGTTTATTTCAAAAACAATTTGTCATCAAGCCGCACTTATGGCAACTTCAATTAATGCTGAAGTAATTACAACATTAACAGACTCTGGTTACACGGCATTTCACATTTCTTCTTGGAGGCCAACATCTAATATTTTGGTGTTTTCATCAAATAGAAGAATATTAGCAATGTTAAATTTATTATGGGGCGTAAAAGGTATTTATTATGATAAATTTGTAAGTACGGATCAAACAATTAAAGACATTAATACCATTGCCAATCAAAGAGGTTATTTGAATGAAGGTGATTTTGCTATTAATATTACATCTATGCCTGTTAAGGAAAGAGGTATGGCAAACACGTTGCGTATTACTCAATTTAAAAAAGATTAATTACTTTTAAGTACAGCATATAAGGCAAAAGAAGCTAACCAATGAGCACCTGCATACTCACCTGAATCCATTTTATTATAACTATAACTAAAGTGCTTATTGGCCAAATTTATCATTTTTTTATTTTTTAAAACAAACCCCATTTCATATAAACACCAAGCTCTACTAAAATTTAATCCATCTAAATGTGCTAATTTACCGTCTGATCTATCAGTTACTTGAGCCACTCTTAAATACTGTGAAGGATTATTTCTGAAATTTGGCAAAAAAGCGTCAAGCCAAACAATATAATCTTCAATGGGTAAAACTTTCAACATTAATGAGGCTTCTTGTAAACAAGGAGATAAAAAATCAAATCCGCCTGGTTCCCAGTTAATTGGACATCCTTTATCATTCATATAATAGGCTGTTGCTTTCTCAATAATTATTTTTTCTAATTTTGGCGAATATTTTTTAGCATAATCTAATGCAAATGACATTCCAAAAGCGGTATTAGGATGTTCTCCTACTCTTATAGGGTACTTTAATTTTGGTAAAAACGCTATATATTTTTCTTCAACAAGATTTACTAAAGGTTTTAAATTTTCATACATCTCTTTTGCTTCTTCTGTATTCCAATCTTTCAACGTTTCAGCAACTTTCAAAAGCCAGGCCCAACCATAAGTTCTTTCAAAATTTTTATTGTAATTATCATCAAAAAATTGTACTTCTTTTAAAATGTTTTCTTTAGTAATGCTTTTTTGTAGTTTTTGTAAAATAATATCTCGTTGCTTAAAATTTGGTAATTCCTTTATAATGTTAAGTAAAGTCCAATGTCCATGCACTGAAGAGTGCCAATCAAAACATCCATAAAAAGCGGGGTGTAATTCTGAAGGTTCTTTTAAATACGTTGCATCTCCCAAAACTTGCCCCAATTTATTTGGGTATTCCTGATCAATACAATCAAAGGCGAAATGATATAAATAATTGGCACTTTTTTCATTTAATTCTGGTTTTGAATAACTAATTTCTGTACTTTTTTTAGCCACTATTTTAACTGGAGTATTTTGTTTGCAAGCAACTATAAAATTAATAGTAACAATTAGGGTGATAAATTTCTTCATTTTTAAAAAGTTAGGTTGGTTTTAATAACTGTAGCATCATTCAAAACAAAAGGCATTGGCATCATTATTTCTGAACGAGGTATTATTTTAAATTCTGAATTTGTAAACAAATCATATTTCGCTTCTAATACATCAATATTAAATTTTTGAAACCTATCAACTACAAATTCTAACTTAATTATTTCATCTTTATTCGTTCTATAGTAACTCATTAGGGTACCTTGTGTAATTTCAAAAACATACTTTTCTTTTAGATTTTTTTTCAAAGATTCATTATTTACTTTGAACGATTTGAATTTTATAGGCGTTTTTGTTATTATTTCAACTTTGTTTGCATTTCTATTTGATAAAATACTTAAACCAACTTTTCTATCACTACCAATTATAGTATCTAAAACTATTGAAATTATAGGTTTCTTCAAATTTTTAATTGCTGTTTTTGTGTACCATTGAATTCCTGTTTTGTATTTACTTGCTGTAGTGTTTTTATCATAACTTCCTTTTATTGGATGTTCTCCTAAAAATTGTTTGGTAAATTTATCTACTTTAGAATTGTAACTTGCCCAATAGGCTTCATTTTTATTTACATCTAAAACATATAAAATACTATTTGGTTGCTTTCTATCTATGCTATAGCTTGAAAAAACAGTAGCTGATATTAATGCCATAACGCCAACTAATAAAAATAAGTTAGCTAGGTTTTTAGGCTTTTTATATTGTTGAAAAACAGGAATTAAAACCCCAAATAATAGTACGGTAAAAAAGGTGCTAATTACAAGCATTTTCAACCCTAATCCTACTGGAAACATTTTTATCAACGGTGAAAAAATTAGAAGTATTGGAATTGATAATACCGTAAAAAACAGTATTGTTTTAGACTGTTTTTTATTAAAAATTAAAACACCTAATATGACCAATAAAATTAGTACTGGCAAGATAAAAAAACCTGCTCCCTTTAAATAAAAAGCAACAGCTCCATTGATTAAAAGCCACACAAATAATGGAGCAATTATTAAATCTTGTATGCTTCTTTTTTTAAAAAACCCTTTATAAAACCAAAAACAAATAGCTAGTGTAAACGAAACAAAAACCGCTATATAATAATAACCATTATAGGTAAACCCATGTAAAATATCATTGTATTGAGGGTGTATTACCAATAATAATTTCCAACCATAAATTGCAAAAAGTACTGAAATTACTAATGATATAGTAAAAGGGATAAAGCCTTTAAAAATACCCGACAGCGTGAATACTTTTTTTGAAATACCTATAAAAACAAGGAATATAAATAAAATAACGCTACCTATAAAAAGCGGTGTTACAAATGAAAATGGATAAAAAATTAATCCAAAATAAGGAACATTAAAATACACATAATCAACATTTGAATTGAAGTTTTCAACAGAATTATATGCGAAAAAATTAAGTAAAGGCATTAAATATGAAGCTTGATGATTTAAAGTGTTTAAATCTAAACGCTCGTAGGAATCTTGAGCAGTATGGTAATCAAAATGATCACCAATAAAGGCAAAATTAAAGCCGCTTATATCTCCATCTTCTCTAAAAACAGTTAAATCTGTATCGTTAGGCAACATTTTGTAGATACTGTACATTAGTGAGTTGGCTACAGGATAAGGCGTTTTAGCATTGCTAAATGCTTCAATTAATTTTTTATTTCCACCATTTGTCTCTAACAACATATAACTTGGACCTCCACTTCCACGAGCTTCAAAGTTTAGCACTAAACCTACATTTTTTGCCCAAGGATGGTGGTTTACAAAGGCATTTGCTCCTAGCAATCCTAATTCTTCAGCATCTGTAATACAAATAATAATATCATTTTTTGGTTGTTTTTTACTTGCCAAAAATGCACGAATACCTTCTAAAATAGTAACTACCCCGCTTCCGGCATCGCTAGCTCCCAAAGATGAATGTGGGTTAGCATCATAATGCGAAAGTAATAATAGTGCTTTTCCTTTTTCAGCACCTTTAATTCTAGCAATAATATTTTTAGTGTTGGCGGCAGCTCTCCATTTTTCATTAACAGCCATTTGCTCTTGAATTTCAACCTCTAGCCCTAGTTTTTTTAATTCTGTTTCAATATAATTTACCACAAACTCATGAGCGGTAGAACCCGTAAAATGTGGTTTTTTTGTAATTTCTTTTAAATGTTTTAATGCATTTGAAGTTGAAAACTCTGTTTTTGCGGGTGTTTCCACAATATTTCCCGAAGGCATTAATGCGTAAAAGCTATAATAAACTGTAGCTACTATAATTAAAAGTGAAATAACTTGGTAGTATTTTTTTGAAATCATATTTTAAAAAATTGAAATGCCTAAAATTAATTTATTTTTTAGTTTAATTAAAATAAAATGTTAACGTTTCATTAAATGTACCTACAAAGCAATAAATAATACAAGGTTATTTCCTAATTCTTTTACCTTTGAAAAATACTTTTTATAAAACCCAACATGGATAGAAGAAATTTTTTTAGAAACGGGTCCTTATTTGCTCTTGGAACTTCACTATTAAACCCCTTTGATATTGTAGCTGCTCCAACTGATTTTGATACTGTAAAAAAACATAAAAAGGCCAAAAATATTATAATTGTTATTAGTGATGGTATGAGTATTGGAACTCTTAATATGGCTGATTTATACTTGTCAAGAAAAACAGGGATTGGTAGTAACTGGCTCCAATTATATAAAGAAAATAAAGTAAATAGAGGGTTAATGGATATGGCATCTGCCACGTCTTTGGTGACCGATTCTGCTGCTGCTAGTTCATCTTGGGGTGGTGGTGTTAGAATACCAAATGGAGGAATAAATGTTAGTGCTAATGGTGAAGAACATTTACCTCTTTGGCAAAAATTTAAAAAAGCTGGTAAAATGGCTGGTTGTGTTACAACTGTGCCTATAACGCATGCAACACCTGCCGGATTTTGCGTAAACAGTAAATCTCGTAATTCTCAAGAAAAAATTGCTGAAAAATATTTAGAGCAAAGTTTTGATATTATGATGGGCGGTGGAAATAATTACTTTTCTTCAAACTACAGAAAAGATAAAGTTGATATGTATCAGAAGTTTACCCATGCTGGTTATCAAGTTGTAAAAACAAGAAATGAAATGTTAGCTGCTGATATAACCAAACCTATTTTGGGTGTTTTTTACAATAACGGTCTTCCTTACACAAAAGATAGAGACAATAATAAAGAACTTAGCGATAAAATTCCAACTTTGGGTGAAATGACTCAGAAAGCTATTGACAGAATGAAAGATAATGCAGAAGGCTTTGTACTACAAGTTGAAGCTGGAAAAGTTGATTGGGCAGCACATGGAAATGATATTGCTGGTTTATTGTACGATCAAGTAGCTCATGATGAAGCTTTAAAGGTAGCTATTGATTTTGCTGAAAAAGACGAAGAAACTTTAGTAATAATAACTACAGATCACGGAAATGCAAATCCCGGACTAATTTATGGCAAAAAAGCCAACGTTAATTTTGATTCAATTCAAAACTACAAACATACAAATGAATGGATTTTAAATGGTTTTAGTAAAGAAACTTCCATTTCACAGGTTAAAGAACGAATAGAATATGCTAATAATTTTGCTACAACTGATAATGAAGCTAAATTAATTTTAAGCTACTACAACAATTTAAAATCTGAAAATGGCGTATACAATGCACGACATTTGCCTTTCAAAGTACTTGCTGAAATTCAAAAACAACATAATTCAATTGGTTGGATTAGCATGCAACATTCTGCTGATTATGTTGAATTAGCAATGTTTGGCCCTGGAAGTGATTTATTAACACCTTTTATAAAAAATACCGACTTACATTATTTAATGTTGGAAGCTGCTGAAGTAGAAAACAAGTTTTAACCTTCGTTTAAAAGTGTTTTACTACATTCTCAATAGCAAAACGTTATTACGAGGAGTTCTTTACGACGAAGTAATCTGTATAAAAAGTAACAGATTGCTTCACTACGTTGCGTTTGTATTCTTTTCCTTTTAACAAATTTAAATATTTTTATAATTTGCTAAACAAAAGGCAATGATGAAATACACAATTATTCTTTTCTTATCAATAAATAATAATCGTTTTCTAAAGCTAAGTAACCTTGGTCGTAAATGTAGTAATACGTATTTCCTGTTTTTGTAGTATATATTGATGTGAAAAAATTAAAATCAAAATTACCATCTAACAATTTTCTTCTAGTAACTTTTGTTTTACCTGTTACATTTAACTTCGTGAGTAAATGATGATTTTTACGCAATCTATTGTTTGTGTTTCGTATAAGGTTTTTGCTCTCCTTGTTAATTTTATTATTGAATGAATTTCTACAATAATCTGAACAGAATTTTTTAT
This sequence comes from Lutibacter profundi, assembly GCF_001543325.1. NCBI lineage: Bacteria > Pseudomonadati > Bacteroidota > Flavobacteriia > Flavobacteriales > Flavobacteriaceae > Lutibacter > Lutibacter profundi. Next base: position 2,098,244 of record NZ_CP013355.1, on the reverse strand, counting down.
CAATTCGTCCAATTAATGGTTCTCCACATTCTAAGCAATTTTTTTTCATAGCAATTTTTATCTTTTTCAATTATTCTTTTTAAAAAAATAGTTGTTACACTTTTACACTTCCCCAGTTTTCGCCAGATTTAATTCTATACAACTGCATTTCAGAAATTCCAAATTGTTTGGCAATTAAGCGCATTCTTGTTCTCCTATTTGGATCTAATATTTTCTTCTTTATTATTCGAACTCTTCCTTCTGTCAATTTAGAGTAGGTTCTTCGTCCTAATCTTTTTTTATGAACTGGATTTTTTTTGTTGTGCTCATTAAGTTCAACTCTATTCGTCCATTTTAAATTTGAAGCTACATTATTTGTTTTGTCAAAGTCTAAATGAATTACAAATTTTTGGTCCTCTTTTCTTTCTAAAAATAAAATTGCCACCAACCTATGTACATAAGCTGATGAAGATTTTAAGTTTCCCTTTTTCTTGATCCCAAAAGATTTATATCCAGTCACCAGTGAAGTGGGAGATAATCTCCAATCACTGTTGTAAACTTTCTTCTTCTTAACCCTCCCATAATTTGAAATCATATATTCGTCATCATCACTCCAATGCTCTTGTGTATATGATTTCCAAATTTCATTTTTGAAATCAATTATCATAATCTAACATTTTATTTAGTAGTATAGACTTCAAAGGTATAAAAAAAACACATACAAACGTTTACATCCGTTTACATTCGAAAGTAATTATATAACAACCGAATAATATTGAAAGGCTTTCTAATATTTGCACTGTTGGATTGAACAAATGAAATTCAACGTAATTTAATACCTTATCTTATGAGTACGTTAAGAAACAAAGTGCAGTTAATTGGAAACCTAGGAAACAACCCCGAAATTATCACCTTAGATTCAGGGAAAAAGTTAGCTAAATTTTCACTGGCAACAAATGAAAGTTATAAAAATACAGAAGGAGAAAAAATCACAAATACTGAATGGCACAATCTAATTGCTTGGAATAAAACCGCAGAAATTGTAGAAAAATATCTTGAAAAAGGAAATGAAATTGCCATTGAAGGCAAACTAACTTCAAGAAGTTATGAAGATAAAGATGGCGCTAAAAAATATATTACTGAAGTTGTTATAAATGAATTATTGATGCTTGGCAACAAACAATAGTAGGGGAGATTGTTATGAAAAGGAAAAGACTGTTCTGAAAAGGCAGTCTTTTTTTTTTGCTTTTTTAAAAGAAACCCTCAAATTATTTTGTAAGAAAGCAAAAACAAATTCGTCTACTTAGCAAACGCTGAAACACAATGCAACCAATGAAAAAACTATTTATTATTACGTGTAGCTTGTTTCTTTATAGCTCTTGCAACTCTAATTCAAATGAAACTACCTTGGTAGATTTAGAAGCTAATAATACTGCATTTAATTGGATAGTTCCTACCTCTGAAATTACAGGCTCTAATAGCCCTTTCCCTTTAGCATTAAACCCTAGCTATACATTAGCAAAAGATGTTGAATTTATTTCTGACCCAAGTAAAGTGGCCTTAATTAGTTTTAAAAATGGTGAAGTTTGGGCATATCCCTATCGCTATATTAGCACCTATGAAATTATAAATGATGATAAAAACGGAATAGCATTTTCATTAACTTATTGTCCAATTACTGAAAGTAGTATCCTCTTTAAACGAGATTTTAACACAGAAGATTCCTTTATTTTAAGATCTTCTGGGTATTTATATAAAGAAAATTTAGTAGCTATTGATCAAAAAACCGATACCTATTGGTCTCAATTTTTATTAAAAAGTATTAAAGGTAAATACCAAAATAAAATGCTTGAAACTATTAATTTGGTTGAAACAACTTGGTTAACGGTAAGAACTAATTTTCCAAATGCTTACGTATTTACTAACACAAGTATTCAAAGTGGTAAAAGTTCTAAAACTTCACCCAAAACAACAATCGAAAGTAATGAAGTAGTTTATGGAGTTTTAGAAAATATCACCAAAAACGAATTACCAACCATACACATTTATCAATATCAACCCGTTGTGCATTTAAATAATGCTAATTTTTATATTATTTATATTTCTATCAAAAACAAACTTATTAATAAACTGAATGATTGTTAATGATGTTAATTTTGATAGTATTCTTGTTTTAAAACCTTGAAAAGATTTAGCATAATTTCTGCGAATCATAAATTGGTCGAAAAGTTGTGAAAACAAAGTTTCTATTCGCTTTCTTTTCTTTCTAAAAATAAATGTTTGTTTTTTATAATTCTGTTGATTTTTCCGCATTGGAACTTCCAGTTTTATTTGCTTACTTTCAAATAAATCTAATTGATAATCAGCACTTAAATATCTTTTATCTCCCAAAATCACACACTCATTAAATTGATTTTTAATATCTTTTAAATAATGAATATCGTGAACTGAAGCTTTGCTTATATCAAAACTTTTAAAAACACCCTCAATAGAACTAACCGCATGTATTTTGTACCCATAGTAGTGCATGTTTTGGCTTGCACAAAAACCTCTATTTGGAGAACTATAAAATTCTTCTTTGCAAATTTTACTGCTACTACTTCTAGCCAATTTAACCACCTCTAAAGGCATGCTATCTACCACAAAATAATTTTCAAATTCATTAAATTTATTTGATAGTTCATTTCTAATAAACGCTATGGCAAAAAATAGTTTTCGCTTTCTCCTATTATAAACAGAACGTTCAATCTTATTTTTCAAATCAATAGAAATCTCTTTAAACAACTGACATTCACTATCAATACTCATGTATTCTGCTGTTAAATTCATAGCAATTAATTCTATATCTTTAAGTCTTGGTTTTCTTTTTTGTTTTAAAAATTGTTCTTTTTCTGTAATTGACTTTAGTACTTCTAAAATTTTATTGTAATTTGCTTTAAAGTTGTTCATATATTTAATTGTTTAATATTCAAATAAATACACGACTTTAACAGGCCAATGAACAACTTTTTTTATGTAATTTATAATACACAACGGGTCTTCTAGCCTATCAAATACAGCAACCTAAGATGAGTAATTTAGAATTAATTAGTTTAAGACTAACTTCTGAATTTATAGAAATGGAAGATGCTAAAAATAACCCTAAAAGACAACTCCACATTTCTAATAAAAAAAATACAGAAACCTAGTTCTCTAAGTTATGTGATTAATTTATGATAAGACGCAATTACGCAAAGTATTTTCGAGAATTTAAGACTAGAATAATATCTAGAATTTCAGCACTCACAACCATTCAGTATTTAAATAAGTTTATCATTAAAAGAAACATCAACAATATAAAAAATAACATTATTTAGAATGTCCAACGAGTTATTCTACATCCTTGAAAAGGAAAATTAGCTTTAAATACTCTTGTATTTTTAAACAAAACATAGATATATATGGGTTTAATCCATTGAATTTGAATTAAATTGTAGTTGCTTGATAACTAAACCATAAACACAATAATAGTTAACATCTTGTTTATTAGTTGTTTATGCTATATTTGATAATCTACGATAATTAAATATTCCAAAAAAGAACTAGTTTTTGTAAATCCATTATTGCATTATTAAAAAAAATATGTAGTTTTGTTAACTAATTGTGATAACACAAGTTTATTAACCTATTTAGATTTTAAAGAATATTAATTAAAAAGTTACGAAATGAAAAAAATTAAAAGATTTACGGTAGTTCTAATGATAACTGCCTTATTTAGTACCAGCTTTACATCTTGTATTGACAATGAAGTCTCGCCACTTGTAGAAGCTATTTATTCAGCTCAAGCTGATTTAATGGCCGCGCAAACTGCTGTACAAAATGCAGAAGCTAATTTGTTAGCAGCGCAGGCTGCTGCCGCTCAAGCACAAGCTGATTACACAACTGCCCAAGCTGCTCAAGCTGATGCAATTACTGCTGGAATTATAGCAGATGATGCTTATGATGCTGCTGTACGTGAGCAACAATTAAGAACTCTTGCTGCTCAAACTGATTTGAATGTTGCTAACGCACAAAATGCTTTAGCTATTTCACAGGCTAATTTTGATCTTGAAATGATAGATCTTATGGCTCAAATAGAAGCTGCAGGTGTTACACTAGCTGCAGAATATGCTACAAAGTATAGTATAGCTATGACACATGCAAACAACACATTGTCTCAAAAACTAACTGCTGAAGCAAGTTTAGCTACTGCTCAGTTAATGTTAAACGGAAATGTGTCTTGGACATACTTTTTAGCACAATTAGAAGCTACAGTGTTTACAAATCAAGCAAACATCACAGCTTTAGAAACTGCTATTGCAGATTTAGAAGCGTATATGCAAGATCCTTCTACTCCTGAAGCTCAAAAAACAATGTGGGAAGATAGAGTTGCTGAGCTTGACGCACTATTAGCAGCAAAAGATGCTGAAATTACTGCAAAAATGAATGAAATTACTGCATTGGCTGACTTACAAGCAAGTAGAGATGAAATTGTTACTAGATATGAAAATGCTTTAGCTGATTTAGAAGATGCTCAAGCTGACAAGCAAGATTTCTTAGATGATATTGCTTTAGCTGAAGCTGATATTTTAATGTGGCAAGATGCTATTGATAGTTATCCTGCTGATTTAGCTGCTGCTGAAGATGCTGTCGCCACTGCTCAAGCTAACTATGACGCTGCATTAGTAGTGTATAACGATGCTGTTAGTACTTTCGATGATGCTGATGCTGCTTTAACTACTGCAACTAATAATCTTGATGATCTTAACGCTGCTCTTGCACTATTAGATGCTAGCTACCAAACTGCAATTGCAAATTTAGCTACTGAACAAGCTCTTTATGATGCTGGTATTGCTGGTGCTAATGCCGATTTGGTTGCTGCTCAAGCTAATTTAGCAGCTGGTGTAGATGCAGTGGATGTTGCACAAGCGGATTACGACGCTAAATTAGCTGTTTTTGAAGCAGACCCTAGTGGGTTTGTATGGGAAGCTGGTGTAAACGAAGCTTTAGGGTTGCATGCTGATGCTACAACGATAACAGCCTCTTATTACGTTGTTAACTCAACAGATGACGGAGTAGATGCTTTGACATTAACTGCTGGTACTGGTATTGACCATACAGGTACATATGGAACTTATGCTGCTTTCTTAGCTGATGCTACTGCTGGAGCTTTAGCTCCTGGAGATTATTACGATGTAGGTACAGATGATGTTGCTGGTGGAACAAATGCTGATAGATTAGACGCTGCTGTAGTTGCTTTAACTGCTGCTCAAGATGCTATTCAACCTCTTCAAGATGCGGTAGATGCTGCTCAACTTACTGTTGATACATTTGGAGATGCGTTAGCTGCTGCGTTAGTTACTTTTAATGAACAAAAAGATTTATATGACAATCAGGTTGCCTTAGTTATTGCTGCTGAAGATGCTCTTGCTACTGCTCAAGCAGATTATGATGCTGCTGACGATGCTTTAACTACTGCTGATAATGCTTTAACTACTGCTAATAATGCTTTAACTACTGCTAATAATGCTCTAGCTGCTTTAGATACACCTACTATGTTACAAGGATGGATTGATGCTGCAAATGCTGATATCGCTGACTGGGAATTAACTATTTCTCAAATTCAGCCTTTAATTGATGCATATCAAGCTGTTGTTGATGGTTTACAAGCTGAATACGATGCATATATTGCTAGTACTGGTTATATTACAAGTAATGATGCTGATATTGAAGCGCAACTTATTACTGCTTGGAATGAGTACTATGCTCTTGCTGCTGAGTGGACTGCATTAGATAATGAGCAAGCGTTAGCTAATAATATGGTTAACGTTTATACTGATAATTTAGCTGACCTTGCTACTGGATTAGCTAGCTTACAAGCTGATCTTGCAACTGCAATGAACAGTCTTGCTAATGCTCAAGCTGCTTTAGCTGAAGGACAAGTTGATGAAGCTGCTGCTCAAGCGTATATTACATACCTTCAAGCTCTTGTAGATACATTAGAGGCAACTTATGCTAGTCAATTAGCACAAGCAGACGAATATTATGCTCTAATGCAAGCTGCATTAGCATCTTAAAATCTCTTTAAGAATAACATAAAGGGCTACCTTAATAGTGTAGCCCTTTATAAAATTAATTTTAACTCTTAAAGAACATTAACGATATGAAAAAATATATAATTTTAGGCGTTTTATTGATAGTTTTTACAACTGTTGGTATGAATGCGCAAAATAAAGATTCAAAATGTAAAGCTGATTCTAGTGTTGTTACTGTGAAGTATGCGCCTGAAAAAGGAGACTTTACAACTGCAATGGTTTTTGGACGGGGAGCATATCTAAATGGTGGTTTAGTTGTACCTTCTTCTTATAGCTCTGTGAGTGGAGCGGCACCGTATGCAAACGATGTTGATGCAAACTCAAATAGCATTACCAATATGGTAGGAGCCGAAGGAAGATACTATATTAAAGACAACTTTGCTATTACACTTAATGGAGGAGCTATCTTACGAAACACACCTTATCAATTAGCTATTCCAGCTGTTACTGATGGTAACGGAGTTTTAATAATTCCGGCTTATAATGCTGTTGTAGCTGATGAGAGAGTTGATGTAAGCGTTTCTATTGGTGGACAGTGGTTATTTAAAACTAAAAACGATAGATTATTCCCTTATCTAGGCTTTGCTCTTCCTTTTGACTATGCAAGAAGATCTCAATACGATCCTACGGTAACAGTTGATAACCAAGGAAATGCAAATATAGTAGATTTAGGTGCTCGTCACGTAGATATTACAGCTTTTGGAATACAAGCAATTGCTGGTGTTGATTATTATATAGCTAAAGATGTATTCTTTGGTTTTGACATCAAACCAGTTTCTTACAGCTATGCTATAAGTGTAAAAACTCCAGGCCCAGGATTGTATAACCTTGAAGCCGATACAAATACAGTTTCATTCTTTGCTCAATTTTCTTTTAAACTTGGGTTTAAATTTTAACTTGTAGGTTAATGAAATACTAAGAGTTACCTATTATAAATAATGGGTAACTCTTTTTTATTTATAGTAGATACCTATTTAAAATTCATCGATAATTGTATTCGTTTTCGTACAATATCTACTTCTAAAACTTTAACAATTACTTGTTCATGTAAATTCACAATTTCATTAACATCACTCACAAATTTATTGGCTAAATTAGAAACGTGAACTAAACCACTTTCTTTAATTCCAATATCAACAAAGCAACCAAAGTTGGTAATATTGTTTACAATACCGGGCAATAATTGTCCCTCTCTCAAATCGTTTATAGATCTAATGTTTTGATTAAAAGTAAAAGCCTTTGCCATTTCTCGTGGATCTAAACCTGGTTTTTCAAGCTCTTTTATAAGATCTATTAAAGTAGGAAGCCCAATCGTAGAAGTACAATATTTATTAAGTTCAATATTTTGAAGTAGTTGTTTGTTACCTATTAAGTCTTCAATACTTGTATTGTTATCTTTGGCAATTTTTGAAACTACATTATAACTTTCAGGGTGCACTGCAGAATTATCTAATGGATTATTTGCATTTTTAATACGTAAAAAACCGGCACTCTGCTCAAAAGCTTTATTACCCAATCTTGGCACTTTTTTAATTTCATTTCTAGCAATAAAAGGGCCATGTTGGTTTCTATAATTCACAATATTCTCAGCTAATTTGAATCCAATTCCCGAAACATAACTTAACAAAGGAATACTTGCAGTATTAATATTTACACCTACGGTATTCACGCAACTTTCTACAACTACATCTAATGACTTTTTTAATTTAGTTTGATCCACATCGTGTTGATATTGACCTACGCCAATAGATTTAGCATCAATTTTAACCAATTCAGCCAACGGATCAGCCAATCTTCTTCCAATAGAAATTGCTCCTCTCACCGTAACATCATAATTTGGAAATTCATCACGAGCTACTTTTGAAGCAGAATAAATGGATGCTCCTGCTTCACTTACCACAAAAACCTGAATATCTTTCTTAAATTTAATTTTCCGTATTAATTGCTCTGTTTCCCGGGAGGCTGTGCCATTTCCAATAGCAATTGCCTCAATTTTATAAGCATCAACCAACGAATTTATTTTTTTCATAGCTCCTATAGAATCGTTTTTAGGAGCATGCGGATAAATAGTTTCATTATATTCAAATCCACCTTGTGAATTTAAGCAAACCAATTTACATCCTGTTCTATATCCAGGGTCTATGGCTAAAATGTTTTTCTCTCCTAAAGGAGCTCCTAACAATAACTGTTTTAAATTTTTAGCAAAAACCTCAATAGCATTATCATCTGCTTTGTGTTTTGCTTTCGTTAATATTTCATTTGATAAAGCAGGAAACAATAAGCGTTTATACGCATCTTGTATGGCTAACTGTATTTGTTTGGAACAATTAGTATGTATTCGAATTATTCTTTGTTCAATCTTATCTATAGCTTTTTCATTATCTATTTCTATTTTAACCCGAATAAAACCTTCTTTTTCTGCCCTCAAAATTGCTAAAAAACGATGAGAAGGACAACGGTTTAAGGGTTCTGTCCAGTTAAAATAATCTCTAAATTTCTGTGCTTTTTCTTCGGCTATTTTTAATTTAATAGCTTTTGTAGTTAAGGTTGCAAATTTTTCTAATTGATACCGTATAATATTTCTAATATCTGTGCGTTCATTTACCCATTCGGCTATTATAAAACGAGCTCCTTCAAGAGCTAAATCTCTATTTTTAATTTCATTATTAATGTACTTTGAAGCAGTATATTCTAAATTATTAACCCGCTGGCTCATAATCATTTTTGCCAAGGGCTCTAAACCATTTTTACGAGCTGTTTCAGCTTTTGTTTTACGCTTTTTTTTGTAAGGGAGATATATATCTTCTAAGCTTGTTAAATTAGAAGTTGTTTCAATTTTTTGATGTAATTCATCGGTTAAAACACCTTGCTCTTTTAAAGCCTTTAAAATAGTGGTTTTACGCTTTGCTAACTCTTCAAATTGTGTTTTATATTTAACAATATCTCCTAGTTGAACTTCATCTAGATTTCCAGTACGTTCTTTTCTGTATCTTGAAATAAATGGAATGGTACAGTCTTCATTTAGAAGTTCAATAGTATTTTTAATTCCATTTTCAGGAAGGTTTGTTTGTGATTTTATGTAGTTTAGTAATTGCATGGATTGTGATTTGTTAAATATAGCTAAACAATTATTCGTGACCCTGAATTTATTTCAGGGGTCTCACTCTACACTATGAGATGCTGAAACAAGTTGAGCATGGCTCTAAAGATTTTAAATTTTTAACTCACCTGTTCACCATTAGCTACTGAATCATTTTCAGGCTCAATAAATGCTAATTTCCCGTCAGGGGTATCAGTCATTAATAGCATTCCCTGACTTTCAACACCACGCAATTTTCGAGGTGCTAAATTAACCAAAACCGTAACTTTTTGTCCAATAATATCTTCGGGTTTAAAACTTTCTGCAATACCAGAAACTATGGTTCTTGTATCAATACCCACATCTACTTTTAATTGTAGTAATTTTTTTGTTTTTGGTATTTTTACCGCTTCAATAATAGTTCCTACTCGCATATCTAACTTCGTAAAATCATCAAACTCAATAGTCTCTTTTTGAGGTTCTACTATTTTAGTTGAAGCTTCATTGGCTTGTTTTGTAGCTTCTAATTTATTTAGTTGAGTTTGTACTTCAGCATCTTCAATTTTTGCAAATAATAATTCAGGTTTGTTAATTTTATGGTTTGGAGCAATTAATTCTTTTGATGTTTTAATTGAATCCCATGACATCTCGACTGCGCTTGATGTGACATTTAAAATTCCTTTTAACTTTTTTGAAGTAAAAGGCAAAAACGGTTCACAAACAACAGCTAAGCTGGTTGCAATTTGCAAAGCAACATACAATATGCTTTTTACGCGTTCTGGATTTGTTTTTATTTGTTTCCAAGGTTCTTCATCAGCCAAATATTTATTTCCTAATCTAGCTAAGTTTAAAAGCTCTTGTGAGGCTTCTCTAAATCGGTAGCGTTCAATTGAATTTTCAATAATGACTGGATATTGATTCATTTTAGCCAAGGTTTTTATATCAACCTCATCAAATTCATTTGGTTGAGGTACAATGCCATCAAAATATTTATTGGTTAATACCACCACTCTATTGATAAAATTACCAAAAATGGCAACTAACTCATTATTATTTCTTGCTTGAAAATCTTTCCAAGTAAAATCGTTATCTTTTGTTTCAGGAGCATTTGCCGTTAAAGCGTAACGCAATACATCTTGTTTGTCTGGAAAATCTTCTAAATATTCGTGTAACCAAACTGCCCAATTTTTTGAAGTAGATATTTTATCACCTTCTAAATTTAAAAATTCATTTGCAGGAACATTTTCAGGTAAAATAAAACTTCCTTCAGCTTTTAACATTGCCGGGAAAATAATACAGTGAAAAACAATATTATCTTTTCCTATAAAATGAACTAATTTTGTGTTTTTATCTTTCCAGTACAATTCCCAGTCTTTCCCTTCTCTAGCTGCCCATTCTTTAGTAGATGAAATATAACCAATAGGCGCGTCAAACCAAACATACAGCACTTTCCCTTCAGCTCCTTCAACCGGAACAGGAATTCCCCAATCTAAATCTCGTGTTACTGCTCTTGGTTTTAATCCATCATCTAACCACGATTTTACTTGTCCTAACACATTGGTTTTCCAATCTTTTTTATGACCTTCAACAATCCATTCGCGTAACCATTTTTCGTATTCATTTAAGGGTAAATACCAGTGTTTCGTAACTTTGGTGGTTGGTATGTTTCCTGTAATTGCAGATTTTGGGTTGATTAAATCTGTTGCATTATGGCTTGTTCCGCATGCCTCACATTGATCGCCATAACTTTCTTCATTTCCACATTTAGGGCAAGTTCCTATAACAAATCTATCAGCTAAAAACTGATTTGCTTCTTCATCAAATAATTGTTCTGATGATTCTTCAATAAATTTACCTTCGTTGTATAATTTCTTAAAAAAATCGGAAGCCGTTTTATGATGAACCTCTGCCGTTGTTCGAGAATAGTTATCAAAAGAGATACCAAAATCATGAAATGATTTTTTAATAATAGCATGGTACTTATCTACAATGTCTTGTGGTGTAACCCCTTCTTTCTTAGCTTTTATAGTAATAGGAACACCATGTTCATCTGAACCGCAAATATAAGCTACGTCATTTCCTTTAACTCGCAAATACCGTGCGTAGATATCGGCAGGAATATAAACGCCCGCTAAATGCCCAATATGAACTGGGCCGTTTGTGTAAGGTAAAGCTGCTGTAATTGTATATCTTTTAAAATTGCTCATTCATTTTTATTTAAGAAAGTACAAAAATAGGAATTAATGTTGATTTTTAGATTTGTTAAGCGCTGAATTACACCTAATTTCTATCTCTTGTATTAATTTGGCTTTCTATATAATTATAGTATTTTTACAAAAAGAGTATTTATGCTAAAAATTTCAACCTTAAAACTGTTACCTATTTCATTGTTCTGTAGTTTATTATTCAACTTCAATATAAACGCGCAAAATACCACACTTATAAAACCTGCTTATTTAAAAGCAGGAGATACCATAGCTATTGTTGCTCCCGCAGGAATTTTAAGTGATAAAGAACCTATTGAAAAAGCCATTGAACTTGTTGAAGGTTGGGGATTACACGCAATTTTAGGAAAACATCTTTTTGGAAGTAATTTTCATTTTTCAGGAACAGATGCCGAACGTACAGAAGATTTTCAAAGTGCTTTAGACCATAAAGCTGTAAAAGCAATTTGGTGTGGAAGAGGTGGATATGGAACTGTTCGGATAATTGATGGACTTAACTTTACCAAATTTAAAAAAAATCCTAAATGGATTATTGGCTATTCTGATATAACTGTTTTGCACAGTCACATACATAATTTAGGTTATGAAACTTTACACGCTATGATGCCTATAAATATGAAAGTCAGAAAAAAAGATAGACTTAAAACCATAAAAACGTTTAAAAAAGCATTATTTGGAAAAAATTTAAATTATAAAATTACTTCTTCACCCTATAACAAACTAGGCACAGCAAAAGGGCAATTAGTTGGAGGTAATTTATCTATTTTGCAAAGTTTACTTGGCTCTGTATCTTCAATTAATACGAAAGGAAAAATACTTTTTATTGAAGATGTTGGCGAATACTTATATAATATTGATAGGATGGTTTATGCTTTAAAACGAAGCGGGTATTTTAAAAATTGTAACGGAATAATTGTAGGAGGAATGACTAATCTTAAAGACAATTCCACTCCTTTTGGGCAAACTGTTGAAGAAATTATTTTAGAAGCTACCAAAGAATTTGATTTCCCAATAGTATTTGATTTTCCTGCTGGGCATGACAAAGATAATCGTGCTATTTTTTTAGGGAGAGAGATAGAAATGAAAGTAGGTAAAAAACATGCTTTTATAAAATTTGTTAAATAACTCTTTTCATTAATTTAAAATAAAAATGGCTAAACACAATGAATTAGGTAAAAAAGGAGAAGAATTAGCTGTTCAGTTTTTACAAAAAAACAATTATAAAATTTTAGATCGTAATTGGCGATTTAAAAAAGCTGAAGTGGATATTATTGCTCAAAAAGATGCTGTTTTAGCTATTGTGGAAGTAAAAACCCGATCGTCAGATTATTTTGGAAATCCGCAAGATTTTGTAAATCAAAAAAAAATAAAGTTGTTAGTTGAAGCAGTAAATGAATATGTTATTTCAAAAGATTTAAATATTGAAGTTCGATTTGATATTATATCTATTTTAAAAAATAAAAATAATTTTGATATTGAACATTTAGAAGATGCTTTTTTACATTTTTAGTAGTTAAATTACGCTCGTTATTTAACGAGAACAATTGACTTGCTATACGATTTTCCTTCTGCAAATATTCTGTAAATATAATGTCCTGGTGTATATCTTCTAGCTTGTGGGTTTAAATTAACGCGGTGCGTACCTTTTAAATACCTCTCTTTGTGAATTACTCCAATGTTTTGACCTAAAATATTTACAAGTTGAACTTCTACCTCCATAGCTGTGGATAAAACAAACTCTACATAAACAGTTTCATTACCATAAATGGGATAATGTTTAAAACTTACATCAGAAATATCAGTACCATCATCTATTACAGAAGAACATCTCAATCCTAAATTAGCTCTGTTATAATTGTTTAATAAAACAGTATCTACAATTGAACTATCTATGCACAACCACTTTTCTAAAATGGTTGCATATACATCTCTAAAATCTGTAGTGAAATCCATATTTCCATTGCTATTCAACTTATTTAAATCTGGGTGATTTCCTACAAAACCATTTCCGTTAAGCCCTTCACCAAACAATAACATTGTAGATGCTGCTCCGTGGTCTGTACCATTTGAAGCATTTTCTTTTGATCTACGTCCAAATTCAGAAATGGTCATTGTTAAAACATCACTATCTTTACTTTGAGTTGCTAAATCTGCATAAAAATTAGAAATTGCTTTTGTAAAATTACCCATCAATTTTTCATGCTTATTTGGTTGATCTGCATGTGTATCAAAACCATCTAGCGTAACCATATATATTTTAGTTCCTAAATTCCCTTTTATCAATCGTGCAATTAAGGCAAATTGTTTAGAGATATTATTTTTTTCATAAGAAACATCATTACTTGCATCTATATACGCTTCGTTAATTACACTCGCATAGTTAAACGTTGAATTGTTAACATTTCTCATAAAACCTAATTGACTTCCATAATCACAAGAAGGTAAGTTTTGTACATCAAATGCTGTTCCTTTTTCGGCAATTTGAGCTAATTGATCAATATTTGCAACTGAAAAGGCATAACCTGCCTCATCACCAACAAACATTAAATTACTTAAACTTCCTATTTGTATTGCAGGAGGACTTGTAGGTGGATTTAATAAATAATCTGGATACAAATCTTCATGATAACGCCCAAAAACACCTGTTTGTAAATTGTCACCTTTATTTCCTGCTGAAGACCAAATATCTGCAGAACTAAAATGAGATAAACTTTGATTAGAATACCCAACGCCATGTACAACCTTCATTTTTCCATCTTCCCAAAAATTTTGTAACGAATCCATATAATTAGGCATTTTAAAATCGTTGGAAAGCGCAAAAGAATCATTTTGTTTAATTCTTATGGTTGGTCTCAAATTTGCATAAGTATCATAATCATAATATGGTATTACTGTATTTAAGCCATCATTTCCTCCTTTTAGCCTTGCTATAATTAAAATTTTATCATTTTCAGAAGCCGTTAAAGCTTTACTTAAAGGAGTAATTGTTGATGCTGATACGGGTATTTTCCCTAACATTATAGATCCTGCTCCAACTAAACCAAGAGCTTGTAAAAATGAACGACGATTCCAAACTGCATGTTCTTTATCATGGTTTTTATCAAAATTAGTATGTAAATTATTACTTCTCATAGCTTACTATTTTAGTTGAAATTCAGGCAATCTAACAATATAAAGTAATAAAACAATTACCTGATAAGGCACGGTATCCCATTGTAAATTCCACGTGCCATTTTCAAAATAATTTTGAGGAACTTGATCTTTAAAAACTGCTGTTGCAATACCATAATCCGTTGCTGTTTGTAAACCGTTTGGAAGTAAGTGATCTATAATAATTTTAGTAATAACTAAAGGGTCGTTAGATTCTCCAGCTAAATTAACTGCAAAATCTCTTAAACTTTCATTGTGATTTTCCCAAATCCACCATAAATAATATTCAAAGGCATTCCATCTGCCAACCAACGTACTGGAGTTTATCCAATCATGATTCCCTTGCCAACCTGCTACATCAATAGGTTCAAATAATGTTTGTCCTATCTCACTTGTAAGCCAAATAACGTTTAAAAGCAGTTCTGGGTTGGTGGTAAAACCAGTTTCTCTAAAATAAATATTAAATACGTCAAAAGGACTTTTTATTACAATGCCAATAGCATTGTTATCAAAAAAATGTTCACTTTTAAATAATTGCTTATAAACAGGTGCTAATTCAAAATCATTGGCAATAAATGTAGCTGCCAACTCAGATACAATTGCTGAATCTACCTCGGGTGATACAAAATATTTGTATAATTTTTCACAAATAAATGTTGCTACTTCATAACCTCTTTCTTCAAAAAGAATATTTATAACATCATTATATCCCCAATCTCCTGTTTTTCCAAAAATAGTTTTTGAAGAATTATCAAAATCGTTTATATCAAAACTAATAGGTGCACAATATTCATTAATAGCCGTATATCCTGTTAGAGCTTTAGCCGTTTCAACAATATCACTTTGAGTATATCCGTTGTTAACACCTAAGGTAAACAACTCATATAATTCCCGCGCATAATTTTCATTTGGTTCTGTTGCTGAATTTTGATAGCCATTTAAAAATATTAGCATTGCTGGTGATAAGCCAATTGCTTTAACAAACTCTTTAAAGTTTCCAAAAGCATATTGTTGAAGAATACTGTAATAATTATACATCCAAGATGAGCACCAATAATCTTCTAAACGTGTAACAAAGTGGTTGCTCCAAAACAGCGTAAACCTACCTCTAAGAGGATTATTTAACATGTCTTTTTCCCAAGTTAAATACAATTCCTTATGCTGCTCTTGCATTTGCTCATCAATATTTGTGTAATCACTTTCAACCATTTCAAACCATGAAGGAGGTGTTTCTAAAGGTAAGTTTACCGCTTTATTTATTGTGTTCTCAACAAAATTTGAAGGCGTTAATGCTAATGCTTGCTCTATTTCATTTGTGTATGCTCCAAAACCTACACGTCTATAAAAATGCTGTACGTGTTTTTTATTCCACAAATTTGAAGGGGTTGGTACAAACTCATGTATACTACCTGAATTACAAGACATATTAATTCGTTATTTTTGGGTACGTTGGGGACTAATCTCTTTTTAAAACCTTCCTAAATAAAGATTTCTCATTTTCAAATATATAAAAAATAAGGAACTTCTTTTAGTGTAAACAATATATTTTATGATACAACTAACAAAATATCACTAATTTAGTGTAACTATTTACAACGGATAAAATATTTTTTATTTTTCAAAAAAGGCTTTTACATCTTCAAAATGTTCTGGTTTTGCAATAATTTTTTTATCCTTATCTAAAATAAAATACGTTGGTGTAGAAGTAATTTGGTATTCTCGTGCAATTGGGTTTTGCCATTTTTTTAACCCTAAAATATTGGTCCATGCTGTAAATATAGAATTGTACTTGTTAAAATCTATATCATCGTTTTCCATGGCAAAAGCTACTACATGAATATTCGTTTTATTTTTTGTATAATCATATAGTTTAGGCATTTCATTTAAACAATGTGAACATCCTGTACTCCAAAAAACAAGGATATAATTTGCTGCACTATTTAATTCAGAGAGTGAAATTTTTTTTCCGTTTTTTTCAAAAGAAAAATCTGGAGCTTTTTTACCAACAGCCAGTTTTACTTTATCTTGAATTTGATTTATTGTAGTTTCATCTTTAAGCTCTTCAGGTAATTTATTGTAAAAATTATTTATTAAGTAATCAATTAAAACAACATTTTCAAGTTGTGAAAAATTATACATTAAAGTAATTAAGAGTTCCTTTTTTAATAATAAATTGTCTCCTATCTTTTTAAATACCTCATTTATGGCATTCCTATATAATTTATTTTGCACTTCTATATCATCTGATCCATTTAAATAAAAAACGTAATCTGTTACCTTTTCACTCAAAAAAATTGAATTTAAAAGCTCCTTATCTTTAAAATTCACAAAATCGAAATAATGCTGTTTTTCACTATTTAAATATTCTTGTGGCGTTTGAATTATATGTGGAACATAGTATTTAAAACTTGATTTTATAAAATGATTTGAGAGCTTTCCTACTGTTAATGTTTCAAAATATTTTTGCTTTTCATTGTAAATTTTATACGTTTTAGTGTATAAATTTTTTAGCTTTTCTCTTTGAGTTTCATTGTTAGTATTAAAAAATGATAGTTGAATTGAATCTAACTTTCGTTTATTTTTAGTTGACTCTTTTTGATAGTTCTGATATATTTTATTTTCTTCTGAAGTTAAAAAATTCAGTGTTTCCACTGGGTTTTTGGGATTGAATTTTAATTCAACACTTTTATTATTATAAATAAAATCAATAAAACCATTATTTTGCTGACTGTATAATAAACGATATATTCCTTCAGAAGCATTTGAGGGAAATTCAATTGAAAATTTACCATTAGAAATGGTGGCATTTTTTACATATAATTGTTTTGCTCCCTTTAATTGATATAAAACTACCCAACTATAATTTTGTGCTGGATCTAAAGTTCCTTTTACATAAGTTTGACTTTGGATTGTGTAAGAAAATAATACAATTGTAAATAATAGTTTTTTTAACATCATGTTTTTTATAATTTTTTCAATAATCACACCAAAAGTAACTATTTTTAGTTTTTAAACCACAACTTATGAATTTTACCAATAAAATTATTTGGATTACTGGTGCTTCATCAGGAATTGGAAAATCTTTAGCACTAGAACTCTCGAAACAAAATGTACAACTTATTTTGTCTTCAAGAAATGAAATTGAGCTTAATAACGTAAAAAACGCATGTGAAAATACGTTAAACGTTAAAATTCTACCGCTTGATTTAGAAAATTATAAAAGTTTAACGTCTAAAGTTAATGAAGCTCTATTGCTATTTGGTGGTATTGATATTTTATTTAACAATGGAGGAATTGGTCAACGCTCTTTGGTAAAAGATACTTTAATTGAGGTTGACAAACGTATTATGGATATTAATTATTTTGGAACTATTGCGCTAACAAAAGCATTATTACCCCATTTTATTCAAAAAAATAGCGGCTATTTTGTAATTACCTCAAGTGTAGTAGGAAAAATAGGAACACCTATGCGTTCTTCTTATGCAGCTTCAAAACATGCATTACACGGATTTTTTGATAGTTTACGTGCTGAAGTTTATAAAAACAATATTAAAATAATATTGGTTTGTCCTGGTTTTATACAAACAAATATCTCTATCAATGCTTTAACAGGAAAAGGGATCCCACAAAATAAAATGAATGCTTTAACAGAAAACGGTATGAGTAGTTCTCTATTTGTAAAACAACTACTAAAAGCTGTTCAAAAAGAAAAACAAGAAATTATTATTGGCGGTTTTAAAGAAAAATTAGCTGTTTACACTAAACGTTTCTTTCCAAAAATACTTTCAATACTAATTAGAAGATTAAAAGTAACCTAACCCCTTTTTTTACCTTATAAAACAGCTATTTCTTTTAACTATTGGTGTGAATATAAAAAGTAGCAGGTTAATTCTTTGTGATTTTTTCGTCTAGTTTATAAAGGTAACAGAAAAGCATCAGGTTTTGGTATGACACTTTTCTGCTGTTTTTTATATATGTGGTTGTGGTTTTTGTATTAATTGTTATCAGTCATTTTCTTTTCTCCAAATTACTATCCCATTTTTATCTTCAAGTTTAATAGACTCTTTATTAAATTCAATAATTTTATATTTTTTAACATCATTTTTATAAGCTTTTGAATGTCCAAAACCATAATTATCAGTCTTACTCATAAAAACATCTATTTCATAATTTATGTTATAATTTAAATTAATAACATGTTTTGCATAATATTCACCATCTAAATGTATTTCTAACTTATCTTTACGTTTTTCTTTTTTAAACTTAAATAAAGCTACTCCATTAGTATCTAATTCTTCGGATTTATAATTTGGAAAAGACCAAACCTGAATTTTATGTAATGGTTTTTTACTAAAATTATATATATTTAGTTTAATTTGAATAGAATCTTTAGAATTATAATATTCTTTTGTTCTATGATAACTGTTTTCTTTCAGTTCAGTTAAGTCATAATTTAAAAATAAACTATCCTTTTTTATAAAATAATGCCCTTTGCCGTAATTAGAAACTCCTAAATCACCTCCAGAACTATATATAAAAGTTCCTTTTTCAGAAAAATAATAATTTGTAAAAAAGTATCCTGTTTCATCTACAACAGAGTATTTACCTTTTATTTTATCTTGAGAAAAGACAATTAAACTATTGCTTAGGATAATTAAAATAAATAAACTTTTCTTAATTACACTTTTTACCTTTTGCATCATCATTGTTTTTTAATTCATTAAATATAATATTTGCAATTTTTTGTCTCTCAATTGAGTCTGGAATTAGGCTTTTAAATGAATCTGTTTCACTAGCAATTATACCATTGGAATAAGTTTGAAATAAACCTCCAAACCCCATAGAATAATAATAGTTCCAGCCTAAGTTACCTCCAGTTCCATAATCCTTATCCCATTCGTACAAAGAATATGCCATAGCATTCACATACTGTCCCATAAATTCATGTTGAAATTTACTATAATCAGTATATCCATTATCAGCAGCATATTGTCTCATTTTTTCTTGTAAGGATTTATTTTCAAAATCCGTATAACTAAAATAAACACCATTTAAATATGCGTGCACAGATTCGTGAATAATAGTTCTTGCAATAGATAATTGAGTTGCAGTTTCAATATAAGAATTATTTAAAGTTATTGTAGTTCCAACTGTATGAGCATTGGCATTTCCAATATCATCGTTTCCAATTATTAAATGTGTAGAACTACTATCATTAAAAAGTTTTAAAATAGTTTCAGAAAAATTTAGTTCAAGAGTATTATTATTTGAAATAATTATTTCTGGTTTTAAAGGGTGAGTTGTAAAAATACCATTTTCAAGCTCCATGAAAATATCTTTTGCACAAGAGTTTGTTAGGTTATTAATAATTTTGTCAGGAGCTACACAATTTCCTTGAGCATCTTTAACATAGGGGTATTCACAAGCTCTAATAATTACACCTATTTCCCCTTCTGCAGGGTCAGGGCAAGTAGTTGTTTTTGATGAAAAAGCAGGTTTAGTTAGTATTGGAGCATACATACAACCTATATCTGTTTGAGAAGTAGTAGAGGTACCATCACTATAGTATGTTACAATTGTCATATAACAACCGCTATTTACACCACTATTTAAGGAATTGTCAACAGTTGTTATAGACATTCCTATAACAACAGGTCCAGAGTTAGTAACAATACCTAGATTTGTGTTAACTGTGATAGGGTTAATGGGTTGAGCAGTAGTTGTTATAGGTATCGCAGTATTCATTATTATTGCTGAATACGAAGTTGTTTCTAGTGTAGTTGTATTAAAACTATTTAGAAATACTTCAAAACTTTGCCCTTGAATTACACTTGTTGAATAATTAAAATTAGAAGCATCTACTTGTATAAAGTTATCACTTGGAATATCATTAAAATTACCATTTCCCCCTGTATTTGTATTGTTGATAGTGGTTTCATCTGGAGGACAATCACTTAATGATTTGCCTGAAGTATCGTAATTATCAAAGAAACTATTAAAAGACATTGTATAATTTTTACCTTTAAAATAACGGAAATCTTTATTATTAGCCAAATAATTTGCCAAAGCATCGTTATCCACAACGTATTTAGTTACATAAGGCAATTTTAATTCTCCGTTAGGCTGTTCATTTATTACTAAGTTATAAAATTCGTTTTCAGGAGCATCATCTATTATTATATTAAACGTATAATTTACAATGCTATTGTAGTCTTTGACTTTCAATATTGATTCTATATCAATACGTGCTTTTTTATAACTTAAGGTTTTAGAATAAATAGCTTTTTTAGAAGATATTTTTCCTGTATAAGCAGTTAACACATTAATAATTTCAGGTATATCTTTACCTATAATATACCCTATTTTTGTGCCCAGTACATTTAATTCCCCGTTAAGAGGTTCAATAGATACTTCTTTGTTACAATTCCATAGCAGTAGGGATATTCCAAGTAGGAATATTACCTTTTTAAAAGTTTGTTGTTTCTTTTCTTTTCTTTTCTTTTCATAAAAGTTTAAATTTAAGTGTTTATTTTTAATTTTCAAGAATACTTAAAATATTTCATTTTGTTGTAGGGTAAAACCGTAAAAAAAGTAGGGTAAATGCTTACTATTTGTTAGTGTTGTAATGCAATTTTTCTGTTTTTGTTTCTGTCGAAGTATAAACAACGGTGTGTATATAAAAAGTAGCGGGTTAAATATTACTATTTTCGTTTAGTGTATAAAGGTAACAGAAAAGCATCAGGTTTTGGTATGACACTTTTCTGCTGTTTTTTATATATGTGGTTGTGGTTTGTATTTCTACTAAGATATATTTATACTCTGATAAAGAAAAACCTTAACGAAATTCTGCCAAGACTTTTCATTATTTTTAATTAAGTTTAAGAAATAGATAATAATTGGCGATCGAAAATGTACCACGTTCCATTTTCTTTCTTCAAATAGACTAGGTATGATATTCCATCTAAAGGAGAATAAGATATAGAGTAAGTTGCTAATGCCTTGTTATTAACAATTGCAACTCTAGAAAATGAGTTAACCATATGATAAGATTTATAAATCTTTCCTTTACTAAAATCTTCCCTTAATTCAGGTGTAAAATCAGTAATCAATACATCTTTTAAAGAATTATCAATTTGAAAATTAATTTTTTTACTTTGTTTTAAGGATTGTAACTTTTGGAATGTTTCTTTAAATTCATTTTGGTGTTTTCTAAGCCCAAAATTATTCAAAATAGGAGTCATTTCATTATGTACTGCGACAATAAATTTACCGTTAATAAAGAGATTTTCTTTAATCATCAAAGAATCATTCTTATAAAGCATATCATCTTCTATACTTTTTTTTATAAGTAAAGAAACAATATCTTCAATATCTTTATCCTCATTAGAATCACAACTTGAGAGAAATAAAGAACTAAGCATTATAAACAAAAATAGATGGATACTTTTTATTTTAATTGCAGTTAGAGCCATAAGTAGAGTTTATATTCACATTGTTTTTTAGACTTTCATTATATTCCTGTTCTTGTACGGTTAGTAAATTATTTAGAATTCCATATCTCTCTAATCCTGACCAACCAAAACCATAATAGTATTCAATAGGATAAGAATTATTATCCAATCTGCGTATTGCCTGAGAGATAGGAGTAACATAATGGGTCATCATATATTCATGTTGGATTTCCTCCTTTACTTACTAGACTTTTACTCTATTCTATTCTATTTCCATAATAAAATCTACGCTCCTTAAATATAATATTTTATGAGACTCTATTTTTTCAATTAAATAAAATTCTTTCTTCGGTGTGTTTTTTAAAAAAAACTTATCTATATCTAAACCACTAAAACTATTTAACCACTTGTAGTCTTTTACATGATAGTTTCTTAATTTTTTAATACTTATTTTTTTAACTATAGAATCTTTCGGGGTGAAAATTACAGGTTCAGAGTTATATGGGTTATTTATTTCATACAAATATCTTAATTCATAAGGTTTTCCATATGTCCTCATTTTGGGATGTGTTTTGTCAAAATAAAAATAATATTTCTGTACAGAATGTTCTGCTACATCAGTAGTAGATGCACATGAATTTATAATTAAGCTTATAATTACTAGTAAAATTATTTTTTTTATATTAATTACAATTTTGAGTTTCATTAGAGTTGGCAGCTAGCTGGTTTTTTTATTCAATTTCACTGACATTCTATAACTTCTAACCAAGTCACAGGGTATTTTAATATCAATCCTTTTTCCTTTTCAAATATATAAATCTGTTTATAAACCTCTGAGTTTTCTAAAATTTTTAGTTTTCCGTTTTTTTTAGAATCCTTACTATTTTTTTTGATTAATTTATTTCTATAACTAATTAAGTCAGAAAGAGGTTTGAAATTTATTTTTTCAATTTCATCTTGTGGTACATTAATTATTTCTGAATTTTTAATATACTTGAAATAATTTCCCTTAATATAAAAAGTGATTTCTCCGTTTTTCTCAATTATTTTTCGATAATTTTCATTAATAATTTCATTATTCAAGTTATATGACATATTAACAATTTTTCCATTTTGCGAATAAGATGTTAATGAACAAATCAGAAAGAGACAAAATATAAATTTCATAATAAATTTTTCAATTAATGTTGTTTTAAGCCTTGCCAAGCTAAAGCTTTATATCATTGATATGAGTTACCTATTAAAGTAGCGTATTCCCTTAAACCTTCTTCAATCGAAATTCTATAGTAATCCGTCATATATTTGTGTTAAATTTCCACCTTTACCTACTCTACTTATTCTACAATTTCAACATTAACTACTTCTGTAAGTCTCGCTTTTTTATAAATAGAATCTTTCTGTACAATATAAATTTTATCATAAAATTGATATAACGCTTGGAAAGGAGTAAAATCCTTTATTGTTTTTTCTAACCATTTATAATCTTTTACATTATAATTTTTCAATTTATCTAAACCTATTACTCTTTGATGTAATTTAATTTTATACTTACCATTACTGTCAATGTATTTTCTTTCTTCCTCTATAGTAACAGTATTAAAGAAAATTTCCTCTTCATAATCTTTGTCTATTTTAACTCTATAAGTAAAAATATCAAAACCTTGTAATGATTTTTGAGATGGATTTATATATACTTTTTCAGGTACTTCTTTAAATAAAAGATATAAGTCTTTTTTATTTTGACAAGAAACAAGAAGATATTGAAAAATAAGTAGTGTTAGGATACAATTTTTCATTATTGACAAGTTTTAGCGTTTGTTATTTTCTTTCCATTAGCTTTCAAATAGGAATGCATATTTAAAACATTAGTTTGCGTTGTGGAATCTAAACTTTTAAAATATGAGGTTTTATTTAAACCCGCTTTAGCTACTGAGTTTACAAAAGTTTGATCGAGAATAATTCTATCTACATAATCCACAGTACCTTTATTAATATAAGCATTTACAGCAAGTTCTGCAAAATTTTTAGCTTCAGAGGTATAATCCTCACCAATTTTATTTGCTTCTAAGAAGTTATAAATAAGGGTAACTTCGGTATTATTTTTAGAATCTCCTATCCAAGCTATTTGAGCAGAACTTAAAAGGAGGTTGTTTTTTAATGCACTTGCTGCAGTAGTATCATACCTTATAATACCAATAGCTCCTTCAATAAGTTCATTGTTATTAGATGTGTTGGTAGTACTCCCTGTTCCTCCACCACTTGTTGAAGAGTTATCTGTAGGGTTAGGAGCTCCTATTCCTCCTCCGCCATAAGATGAAGCATCATCATCGTAACCTGTACCGCAATTAGAGAAATCTAAAATAGTAGTGCTACCATCACAGTTGGTAGTTCCTGCGTGACCATCTGCATTTTGAATTCCATTACAAGGGAGATAATAAATAGTTGTACAATCAGGTACTGTTACAGCTACTCCATTAATCATTGCTGTTTTATTTGAAAAAAGAGCTTCACTGTCTATTGTGTTTATATCGGCTTTTATAAGATTTGTGCGACTGGAAAATCGGAGATTTTTCGGTTGTAGCAAATCGTTAGTTGAATGTTTGTCAGTTTGTTATTTAGTTTAAATGTAAGCATAAATTTTATGAGGTGTTACCATATGTATTTAATACATAATATTATTTCTAGTAATCCAAACTGTTTTTCCATTAACAATTGATTTTTCTTCAATTGGATTATTTTTAGTATCGTACAAATATTTGAATTCAGTTACCTTTCCTTTTATAGTATCTTTACTTGAAAATTGAATACTACTTGCCCAAATAGGATCATTATATTCGTTAAATATTGTTTTGGAAATTTTATATAATTCGTTTTTTGAACTGTAATATTTATATAAATATTTATTCCCTCTTTTGTCATATTCAAATTCAATTCTAGATTTTTGATTTCCTAAACTATCATAACTAATTAACTCAGTATCATTCCAGTTTCTATCATATTTCTCTAGTGCATTATCTCTAAAAGAGCCATCACTATTTCTCATTATTATCCTTGCTTCTCTATTATTTATATCATAATTATATTTAGTTATAGCTTTTATGTTTCCATTAAAATAAGATTCTCTCTTTAATAGTTTTCCATACTTATTATATTCATATTTATTTTGAATATTTACAAAACTATCTTTACCATATCTTATATATTCAATCATATTACCTTTTTTGTCATAAATATACTTTGTTTCACCATAGCCTATTGTCCCATCTTTATTTAAATGTGGGCATTTTAGAATTCGCCCTTTTGAATCAAAATGAAACATTATTTTGAAAGCAACTATTTCATTTTCTAAACTGTCAATAAAATTAATTTTGTAAGTTGTTGATTCTATCATTTTTGGTTTCCCTTTCAACCCATTATAAGCATCCAAATACTTTAGATTTGAACATTTAATTAACATAAGGGCAAGTATAAGTAGCAAAATTTTTTTCATATATATATGGTAACTAATGGATAAAACTTTATATCATTTTGAATATCACTTTCATTCATTTCAAGAAGATATAACTTAATTTCATTTGTATTGTTATTTAAAGAAACAATTAAATTTTCTGTTTTAATATTCTCTATTTGAGGTCTTTCTATTTTAAATGTATAATTCGTAATAGCGTCTTTAATGGTTTCAATATATTAAATCGGTTTGGATATAAAAAGTACTGTTAGTAGAATAAACAGTTTTTCCTTGAAATTTATTTTTTTCTACTTCTTTTAACCTGTCAAAGTATTTGTGTTCTACTTTGTTAATTAATAGCGAAAAATTATCCTTAGCCTTAAAATCGCTATAAGAGATATGCCTTATTTTAGCTTCGCTATTCTCTAAATATCCTATTTCTTCTTTGTTACAATTCCATAGCAGTAGGGATATTCCAAGTAGGAATATTACCTTTTTAAAAGTTTGTTGTTTCTTTTCTTTTCTTTTCTTTTCATAAAAGTTTAAATTTAAGTGTTTATTTTTAATTTTCAAGAATACTTAAAATATTTCATTTTGTTGTAGGGTAAAACCGTAAAATATGTATGGTAAATGCTTACTATTTGTTAGTGTTGTAATGCAATTTTTCTGTTTTTGTTTCTGTCGAAGTATAGACCAAAACGGTGAGTAAATGAACAGTAGCAGGTTAATTCGTTGTGATTTTTTCGTCTAGTTTATAAAGTTAACAGAAAAGTATCAGGTTTTGGTATGACACTTTTCTGCTGTTTTTTATATATGTGGTTGTGGTTTTTGTATTATTAATAACTATATGTTTCTATTTTATCAATTATGTTATTTATAGAATTAAAAGAAATTATAATGAACCTATCCATATCGACAAAATCTAAAGATAATGCATCTGAACTCTTACTTGTAAAACTTAATGGATAGATGGGTTGTAACTTGTTAATATTATCTCCCACATTTATATTATTACTTGTAAAAGTATAATTACTCCC
Source organism: Lutibacter profundi (assembly GCF_001543325.1). Classification (NCBI taxonomy): domain Bacteria; kingdom Pseudomonadati; phylum Bacteroidota; class Flavobacteriia; order Flavobacteriales; family Flavobacteriaceae; genus Lutibacter; species Lutibacter profundi. The sequence continues at coordinate 2,071,762 of NZ_CP013355.1, read as the reverse complement.
TATAATTTCAAATGAATAAGTTCTATTGTTTATTACTGTAAATATAATGTCATTATATTTATATTTTTGTGACATTACATCTTGCATTTCAAAGTAATACTCTTCAATAGTATTTGGTTGACCTAGATGTTGAATTACTAAACTAACATTATTCCCTAGAAAATTAATGTCATTTATAGTTAATTCATTATAATTTATGGTATTATCCTGTGCTTTACAGGTAAAACTCACTATTAATATGCTAAATATTAAAATTATTTTTTCATAATATAAATTTTTATTGACAATTATTAGATATTGGGTTGTAGTTAGAATCGAACTTTGTTTGTAAATAATTTGCTGGATCCAAACTTTGAGACCAATTTGAATTAAAGACTTGGAGGTGAATATGTGGAACAACCTTTCCACGTGGAGGATTCCCTTAAACCTTCTTCAATCGAAATTCTATAGTAATCAGTCATATATTTGTGTTGGATTTCCACCTTTACCTACTCAACTTTATTATTCAGAAGTCAATTCTCCAGCCCAATAAACTTCATATTTAATTATTCTAGTTTCAGATATTTTCTCGACAAGATAAATTTTATTAAAAAGAGAATTCTTAAAAAGATAGCCTAAATCTGAATCTTTTACTTTTTTGTTAATACTTTCGATTGTCTCAAGTTTTATTTTATTAAAATTTTGAACGCTACATGTATCCGGTTCAAATTTTTGTTTATCAAAAACAAAATTTTCATTATAAATTTCGAATATAATTCTATTATTCTTATATTTTTTTCGATACTTATTTACTGTTTGATAACCATCAAGTCTACCATCATTGTCCGATGAATATTCTACTTCTAATCTACATTTCTCCTTACTGTTTCCATCGAATAGTATGTAAACTGTTTCTTTTTTAGATTGAGAAATACAATTTATAGTACTGATTAAGAAAAGCATTAATATTTTATATTTTATATTATTGACAATTTTCATTTTTATTTATATTTATGTAATCTGAAATTACTTTTAGTATTCTAATTTTATCATTTTCTGAAACACCATCTTGCCATCCTACTATACTTGTCTTATCCAATCCTTCCCAAGCTAAATCCATGTAAAACTGGTCAGTATTTAGTGAATTATCAAACTCTTTTAAAATGTTAGCAATTGTTTGTCTATAATGTGTAGCCATCTGTTGATGCTGCCAATTTTTATACCTTCTATAGTAGTCATAAATTCCAGGAAAATTATTTTTAATACTTATCATATAATCTTTTTGCTGTTGAATTGTCCAACCAGTAAAACTCAAATGTCCCTGATTAGCTAAAGACAATAATTTCCTATACATTTCAGCGTGTATAACCTCATGAACAATTGTTTTGGCTGTCATAAGATTTGGTCTATATTTTACACCATGAATATTTGAATTATTATTTAGAGCAATTGTAATGATATAATCAGCAGAAGTAGTATTAATATAATTGTCAGGAGCTTGAGTTTGCGCTCTTGTATTACCTAAATCTTCCATTATAAAATTTAAATGACTTACAGGAAATTCTCCATCAAACTTCTTAATTGCATTTTTGAAACCTGTACTATTACTTTTTAACTTTTGATACACACAATCAGCTTTAGGAGAAAGATTATTAATAATCATATCCACCCAATCCACATCACCACCATTATCATAAGCTTCAACAGCAAGTTTAGCAAAATTTTTAGCTTCAGAGGTATAATCCTCACCAATTTTATTTTTTTCTAAGAAGTTAAAAATAAGGGTAACTTCGGTATTATTTTTAGAATCTCCTATCCAAGCTATTTGATTAGAAGTTAATAGGAGGTTGTTTTTTAATGCACTTGCTGCAGTAGTATTATACCTTATAATACCAATAGCTCCTTCAATAAGTTCATTGTTATTAGATGTGTTGGTAGTACTTCCTGTTCCTCCACCACTTGTTGAAGAGTTATCTGTAGGGTTAGGAGCTCCTATTCCTCCGCCGCCATAAGATGAAGCATCATCATCGTAACCTGTACCGCAATTAGAGAAATCTAAAATAGTAGTGCTACCATCACAGTTGGTAGTTCCTGCGTGACCATCTGCATTTTGAATTCCATTACAAGGGAGATAATAAATAGTTGTACAATCAGGTACTGTTACAGCTACTCCATTAATCATTGCTGTTTTATTTGAAAAAAGAGCATCACTGTCTATTGTGTTTATATCTAATGGATAAAACTTTATATCATTTTGAATATCACTTTCATTCATTTCAAGAAGATATAACTTAATTTCATTTGTATTGTTATTTAAAGAAACAATTAAATTTTCTGTTTTAATATTCTCTATTTGAGGTCTTTCAATTTTAAATGTATAATTCGTAATAGCGTCTTTAATGGTTTCAATATATTAAATCGGTTTGGATATAAAAAGTACTGTTAGTAGAATAAACAGTTTTTCCTTGAAATTTATTTTTTTCTGCTTCTTTTAACCTATCAAAGTATTTGTGTTCTATTTTGTTAATTAATAGCGAAAAATTATCCTTAGCCTTAAAATCGCTATAAGAGATATGCCTTATTTTAGCTTCGCTATTCTCTAAATATCCTATTTCTTCTTTGTTACAATTCCATAGCAGTAGGGATATTCCAAGTAGGAATATTACCTTTTTAAAAGTTTGTTGTTTCTTTTCTTTTCTTTTCTTTTCTTTTCATAAAAGTTTAAATTTAAGTGTTTATTTTTAATTTTCAAGAATACTTAAAATATCTCACTTTGTGGTAGGGTAAAACCATAAAATATGTACGGTAAATGCTTACTATTTGTTAGTGTTAATTTTTTAGTGTTGTAATGCAATTTTTCTGTTTTTGTTTCTGTCGAAGTATAAACAACCTAGTTTTAATACTCCTTCGAACCTTATGGTATTAAACCTTTTTTAGACTTAGCCTTATAAGGAACGTATTTTAGTATTGATTTCAGCCGTTATTTAAATTTAAATCCATAAAAAACAAAAAATTTATAACACCCCTACTATTCGTTTTTCTTTTTGTGTTTTCATCGTTATCTTCGGGTCTGCTTTATAATTCAGACTCTAAATTACCAACTGCTAAAACTATTCCAAGCTCGTGGAGAGCTTATAATTATAAATAAACAAATATTTAACCCGTAAAGGTAAATTTAATCTTAAAAATTCAGTTTCGTACTTATATCAATTCCTTTTCCTTAAAATACAATACAATTGCCTCTTTTATAAGTACTGTTTGTTCTCCTGGTTTTAGCGCAGGTAATTCTTCTAAAACTTTGTAATGAGGCCAACCATCATTGTCAAAAAAATCAAACTCATAATACCCAAATGGTTCTAACAATCTGCAAATTGCTATATGCATTAAATTTACTTTATCATCTTTTTTGTATTCAATAGTTCCTTTTCCCAATTCTTGTACGCCAATTAAATAAATAATTGCGTCTAAATTTAGTTGCTCACCTTCGCCAAATTTAGTTGCTAAAATTGCTAGTAACTGTTCGTAATCTTCTTTTAGTTTTTGATCTCTTGACATTTGAAATTTTTAATTCAAATGCAAATATACAAATCCATTCATGTATATTTACAAAAACTCAGTAAATGAATACTTTTGATATTATAATTGTAGCTTTTTTAGTTTTTGGCTTTATTAGAGGCATTTTAAAGGGTTTGTTTGTTGAAGTAGCTTCATTAATTGCTCTTATCGCAGGTGTTTATGGTGCAATTCATTTTTCATACTTTATTGGTAATTTAATGGTTAACTATATTTCTTGGGATGAAAAATATATTACTATTATTTCATTTGCTATTACTTTTGGTATTATAGTTTTGGCTATTGGTTTATTAGGTAAATTATTTACTAAAATAGCTGATTTTGCTTCTTTAGGTTTGCTCAATAAATTATTTGGCGGTGTTTTTGGCGCTCTTAAAATTGGACTTGTATTTAGTGTTATTCTACTTATTTTCAACAAACTAAATAACACTATCCCTTTTATTTCTGAAGAACAGACCCAAAATTCTATATTATATAAACCTATTAAAAATTTGGCACCAACTCTTTTTCCAAATTTTTTAGAAATTGTTGAAAAAAAATCGGAAAAAATTATGAGTGATTGATTTATGAAACATTTGTTTTATATTCGAAAATTAAAAATCTAATATAAAAAACAGTTTATGTCTTTTAAAAATTCTTTTATTTCTCTCAGCGTTGTCTTTACTTTAATTTTTTTAAGTTGTTCAACAAAAGACCCTAACTCTTTTAGTATTTCAGGAAAGATAAGTGGTTTAAATAATAATTATGCGTTATTATCAAAAATTAAAAACATTCAAAAGAAAACTACACTATTTATTGATACCTTAAAAATTAATAATCGAGGACGGTTTAATTCTGTTTATTTTTTAGAACCTGGCATCTATAATTTAACTTTTGATAAAAAAACTATTGAACTTGCTATTGACAAAGGTCAAAATATTGAAATTAATGGAAATTCTATTGAAAATTTAACTGTGAAAGGATCTGTTGATACACAATTATTAAATGATTATGAGGCTTTTAGAGTAGCTTCATTAAACCGTTTGGTAAAATCTGTTAGAAATAATATTAAAGCCTTAAAAAAGGCTGGTGAAAACGAACGTAAAATAGCTGAATTAAGAGAGCTTGAAGTTGAAAATTACAAAAAACATTTAAATGAATTAATTACTTTTGTAAAAGATAAAATGGGGACATCCATTGCTATTTACGCTACTTCACCTCGATGGAATGGTGGCGATAATTTACCGTTTTTACAATCTTTAGTTTCTAATTTTGAAAAAACACATTCTAACATAGAAATTACCCAAAAACTTAAAAATAAACTTAACTTACTTCAAAAAACAAGTATTGGGGGTTTTATTGGAAATATTGAAATGCCAAATAAAAACGGTGAAATAATTTCACTAAATACTATTAAAGGAAAGTATACTTTAGTTGATTTTTGGGCAAGTTGGTGTCCGCCTTGTAGAACAGAAAGTGTATTATTAAACAATTTGTACAAATTATATCACTCAAAAGGATTTGATATTTATGGTATCTCTCTAGATTCAAAGCGTTCTAGCTGGATTAAAGCTATTGAAAAAGATAAACGAGTATGGACAGAGGTTTCTACAGTTGAAGGGTTTAACACACCCGTATCAACTGAATATGGAATTACCGCCTTACCAACAAACTTTTTAATTGACTCAACAGGTAAAATTATTGCCGTAAATATTCATGGAAAACATTTAAAAGAAAAAATAGAATCCTTGTTTAATAAATAAGTACTGTTGTAAAAAAACATCAAATTTCTTTTAAATCATCGGCGTATATCCAGCCAATTTTACCATCAGCAATTTTAATTTTTTTCCAATTATCAAGTTCATCTAAAATAATCACTTTGGTACCTTCATGAAGTACAAATACCTCATCACTATTAGTTGATGGAGCATTTTTAATTTCAACTTTTGGCACAAAAATGATAGCTACTCTATTATTTTTTACCGTTTTATAATTGTTATACCCAAAAAACACGCTTATAATTAATACAAAAGCCGTAAATATTGTTGTATTAAAGTATACTAATTTCTTTTTAGATGAAAAAGAAAAATAGTATAACAAAAATAATACAGCAACTAAAAAAGAAGATACAACTGCAATAGTAGCCCAAGTATCAAATGATAATTTTTGAATAATATTTGTTGAAAACCGTTGTAAAAATGTTTTTGGCAAATCTTCAATTACATCAATAGTCATACGCTTTGCAAAACTTAAATTAGTTAAAGCATCTTCATTTGATGGGTTTATTTTTAGTGCTTTTTCATAATAATAAATAGATGGAGCAACTTTATTAAGTTTGTAGTATGAATTTCCTAAATTAAAAAATAATTCATCCGATTCTAAACCTTGCTTCTCAATAGCAGAATACAATTCGATGGCTTTTGAATATTCGCCATTTTTATACAAATTATTTGCTTTTGAAAATAATTCATTTGCGTTTTGAGCTTCTAAAACCAAACTAAAAAATATCAAAAAAATAAAAATAATTTTTTCATTTTACAATTGTTTATCTATGTTGGTTATTACTTTTTTTGCTTTTTCAAAATCCTGCTTCATTAGCACATTTGTTGTTGGTGTATAACGGGCAAAATCGCAATTATTTAAAACATCCATAAATTCATTTATTGATGACTCATCAACTTTTTTAGTTTGTAATAAATCTATAATTTTTTCTTTTGAAATTTCTGATGTTTCCAAATAAAGTTTTGCTTTTAAAAAATTGTGTAATGCCTTCTCTAAAGCAATGTAAAATGCTTCTTGATTTCCCAATTGTTTTTTAGCTTCAGATAAATATTTACGAGCCAACCTATCAGCTTTCCTAATTTTATTCCCAAATACATCACCTGCTCGTTGCGCTCTTTTTTTACCTAGTATTACACCAATAGGAATTGCTAAAAAGGGTAGTAATAGTAATAAGTAAAACTTAGTTGAGTTTAAAAATTCTTTTCTGTTTTTTGATTTAAATGTTGTTTTTAAAGCAATAAATCTAAAATTATTAGCATTAGCAACCACTTGTTGTTTATTACTATTATTTAAATTACTATTGTTAGAAAGTAATTCTTTTCCTTCTGTAACATTAACAATAATAGCTTCAGATTGTATTGTTATATATTTTTTAATTTTTGGATTAAAGTATGAAAATGTAACTGCTGGTATTTTATATTTCCCTTTAAATTGAGGAACTATGGTGTACGAATCTTGAATACTTCCTCTCAATCCGTTTAAAGATGTTACAACTTGTTCTTTATGCTCAGGGGTGTATACTTCTAATTCGGCTGGTGTAGTAATTTTTGGAATATCAAAAAGTTTTAAATTACCTCTTCCAGATACTTCAACTTTAATTTGAGCTGCCTCATTTGCTTTTAATACATTTTTAGTTGTCTCAACTTTAAAATCAAACTCTCCTACTGCTCCTGAAAAACCCATTGGTTTCCCTTTTTCTGGTAATGCTTTAACATTTACTGTTTTTACAATTGATTTTGTTGTATAATTAATATTTCTAGTAATCATATTTCCAAAAAAATCTCCTCTTCCTGTTGGTATGCCAACTGAAAAATCCATTTTAATGGGTTCAATTAATAACTTACCCGATCTCTGTGGAATTAATACTGCTTTTTTTAAAATAATATATCTGTAAGGCTCTCCATTGTAACTCCCTTTTTTTACATTGCCATTTTTCACCTCAATATCTTGATTCCAAAAACCATTATATTGAGGTGAATCACTAACTCGCCAGTCATTCACACTTATATTTTGGCTTACAAACAACTTATAAACTACATAAATTCCCTCACCAACATATGGATTCAAATTTGAAACTTCAGCCACTAAATGAATATTTTGTTGAGCAATATAATTTGGATTGTTCGGGTCTTTAGGTATTTCTATTGCTTTTGTTACAGTTATTTTAACCTTGTTAGATTTTACTATTTTACCTTTATACTCTATTTTTGCCGGTTGAATTGTAAATTCACCTTCTCTTTTAGGTTCCACAACATAGATATAGGCTTGAGAATAGGTTGATTTTCCATTTATCCAAGATTGATTTACAGAAGAACTAGGCCCTCCAACAACTTTAAAATTAGAAAATGATGGAGGTACAAAATGATCTGCACCTTGTTTATTTACTATAAATTCAATTCTAAATCGCTCATTTACACCTAATTTATTTTTACTTACAATAGTTTTAAACTCAACTTGAGCAAAAAGCATTTGTGTTGTAAACACTAAAACAGCTAGTATGTAAACTCTTCTCATTTTCATTTTACCAATCTTTTTCTTGTTTTATTTTTCTCCCCTTTGCTTTTTTTGCATTCAATTTTTTTTGCGTTTTATTTTCTTCATTATTCATAGCCTCAAGCAATTGCCTCATTTGCTCAGGAGATAACTGATTTGGCCTAGGTTTTTGCTGTTGTTTATCTTTATTTTGTTTTTTGTCTTTGTTTTTCTTTTCATCTCCTTTTTTGTCTTTTTTATCTTTTCCTTTGTCTTTATCTTTATTCTTATCGTCTTTCTTATCCTTATCTCCCTCTTTATTATCTTTTTTATCCTTGTTGTTTTTATCCTTGTTGTTTTTGTCTTTGTTTTTATCTTTATTATTCTTGTTTTGTTGTTGTTGCTGTTTCAATAACTCTTGAGCTAGCGCCAAATTATAACGTGTTTCATCATCTTTTGAATTATTTCTTAAAGCATTTTTAAACGCTTCTACAGCTTTTCCATACTGTTTTTCCTTCATAAAAGAATTTCCCATATTATGAAAAGCTTCTGCTTTGTCCATTTTATTTTTAACTGTTTTTTCAGCCAATTCAAATTGATTTATTGCTTCTTTAAACCTATCTTGTTGATAAATTGCATTCCCTAAATTATACATAGCCTTAGGGTAGTTCTTATTTTTAGAAAGTCCTTTTTTATAAGCTATTTCAGCTTCTTTAAAATTTAATTGATTGTATAGTTTGTTTCCTTCTCTAATCTCTTTTCTAGCTTCACGTTCAAGCTTTTTAGAAGTTTTTTCTTGAGAAAAAATAACAGTTGTTAAACATAAGAATACTATGAATAAAATATTTTTCATTTATCACCTATTTTTTTAATACTTCTGTTTGATTAAATAAATTTAATTTCTGAATCCATTTTGTTTTCTTTTCAAGCAATAATACATCTATTATTAAGAATAATAGACCAAAACCTATAAACCATTGAAATTGATCTTTATAATCTGAAAATTGTTTGGTTTCAAATTCATTTTTTTCAGCTTTTAAAAGTAAATCACTAACTGTATTAATTGTTTCTTGTGTTTTATTTCCGTTGATGTATTTCCCTTTTCCTTTGTTAGCAATATCTTGTAACGTTTGCGTCTTCATTTTAGTTATTACAACCTCTCCTTTACTATCTTTTTTATAGCTAATTCCTCCAATAGTATTTTTTAATGGAATTGGGCCTCCACCTTCTGTTCCAACACCAATAGTATACGTTTTTATACCCTCTCGTACAGCTTGATTTATAGCTGAAAAATCATTTTCAGCATGGTCTTCTCCATCAGATACAATAAATAAGAATCGGTTTGTTTGTTCATTATCATCATAATAAGTTAAGGCTCTCTCAATAGCTTCATTAATTGCTGTACCTTGACTTGAAACCATATCTGGATTGGCATTTTGTAAAAACATTTTCGCAGCTGCGTGGTCCGTTGTAATTGGTAGTAAGGGATATGCATTCCCTGCGTATACAATTATTCCTACTCTGTCACTTCCTAAATTATCAATTATTTTAGTAATAATTTGCTTTGCTTTATCTAAACGACTTGGTGCAATATCTTCTGCCAACATACTTTTAGAAACGTCTAAAGCAAAAACAATATCAACTCCCTGACGCTTAATTGTTTCTAGTTTTGTTCCCATTTTAGGGTTTGCAAGCGAAATAATTAAAAATGCAAGTCCTAAACTAACAACAATAATTTTTAAAAAGGATTTAAATGTAGATTTTTCCGGACTTAATTTTTCAATTAATTTACTAGTTGTAAATTGCTTTTGAGTTCTTTTTTTCCACCAAAAGACCATTAAAAACATCACAAATATTACTGGAATAATTGCTAAATACACAAAATATGTTGGCTCTTCTATTTGATACATAACTCTTTTTAATTTCCTTAAGAAAAATTTATATAAAACTCCTAAAAATTGTATGTTTTAAAATTATTTCAATTACTATTAGCAACCCTGCCAATAGTACCAAAAATCTATATTGTTCTTGATAATTATAATATTTAAATTCTTCAATCTCCGTTTTTTCTAACTTGTTAATCTCGTTATAAATTGCTTTTAATTTGGTGTTATCAGTTGCTCTAAAATATTTACCTCCCGTTTCTTTTGCAATATATTGAAGTAAATTTTCATCTATTTCAACTGGTGAATTTCTAAAGAGTAACTTTCCTGTTTTTGGGTCTTGTGCGTAAGGAAAGGATGCTGTTCCATTTGTTCCTAACCCAATTGTATACACTTTTATACCTAAGCCAATCGCTAATTCTGTTGCTGTTTTTGGATCTACAAAACCCGTATTGTTTACACCGTCAGTTAACAAAATAATAACTTTACTTTTGGCTTTACTTTCTTTTAAACGATTAACCGCTGAGCCTAACCCCATACCTATTGCTGTACCTCCATCTAACTCTCCCCATTTTATTTCTGAAATGGTTTTTCTAATAATACGTTTATCACTCGTAATTGGAGTTCTCGTAAAACTTTCACCTGCATAAACCACAATTCCAATCCTGTCATTTGGTCGTTCATTAACAAATTCAGTTGCTACTTTTTTTAATGCTTCCAATCTGTTAGGTTTTAAGTCTCGTGCAAGCATACTTGCAGATACATCAATTGCCATTACAATATCAATCCCTTTATTCGTTTTTGTTCGTTTACTTACCGAAACATTTCTTGGTCTGGCCAATGCAACTATTAATAATGTTAATGCTAATAACCTTAAAATATAGAGCAATGGTTTTAATTTTGATAAAATTGAAGGAGACGTTTCAAATCCCTTAGTAGTTGGAATGGTTAAAGTTGCGTTATCTTTATTTTGGGTAAAAAAGTACCAAACCGCTAACACCGGTATTCCTAATAATAACCATAAAAACTGTGGATTTAAAAATTCGAAATTTTGAAACATACTTATGGTTTTAAAGAAACTGAATTTATAATTCTATTACTAACTTCTAATGCTTTATCATCACCATTTAACTGAGTTACAAGTATCTGACGAATATTTTTAGTGTTTGCAAAAAACAACAGCGTAAATTTATATTTGTTTTGTTGTTGTGTTATTTTATTTTCCAATTCATAATTAGCTGTAATTATTCTTCCTTCTACCCCATTGTTAACTCTAATTTCTTCATGCAGCCCCGTAAATTTAGCTCCTATTTTTTGTGAAATCTGTTGTAAAATTGCTTGAATTCCAGTATCATAACTAAAGTTTTCTAATTCATTAACAAAATTAATTGATGTTACTTCAATATAAATGTTGCCTGTTAAACTTCCATAGTTATAGGTAGTTTGGCTTTGAATTATTGATTTTAAATTTTCTGGAATCTCTATCGTTTGCTTCTGTAGTTTTTTAGGTGTTTCAATAGTTACTTCAGGTGAACCATAAGAAGAAGTGTACCATTTCTCCTCTAACATTTCAGAGGCGGTTTTTTCAATAGATTTACCTTTAACATATTTATATCCAAAATACCCTAAAACACTTACAATAAGCACAATAGTAGTTATAAAAACAATAAGATACTTTTTAAATATATTGTTGCTTTTTATCGGTGATTTTTGTGAAACAATAATTTCTTGAACATTATCATCCACAAGCTCGTCCTGTTTAATTTGAACCGCATTTTGTGTGTTTTTAAGAATATTTTCAGCAATAGTTCTATCTCTTTTTATTTCGTCAATTACAGGTTTTGATTTTGCAAACTTAACCAAATCGGCACTTTGTAAAACTTCTTTCAATTGTTTAATTGTTTCTTTTGAAATTCCCAAGTTGCTCGATTCATTAAAATCATTAATTGTTTCAATCAATTCATTTGTTGTTGATTCTAAAGCTGGTATATTCATATCTTTTTCAAGATATGTTCTAACAATATCAGTAAGTTCAGAATAATAGACCTTTATTTTATTTTGTTCTAATAATTGTTTTTCATCTAATTCTTTTAAGCGCTGTAACGCTTCATTTATTGGAGTAACATATATTTTTTGTGTTTCTTTTTTCTCTTTCTTTCTGAAAATATAATATAACACTATCGCTAAAATAACTAAAATTGGTATTAGCCACCACAGTAAATATTTGTAATCATCTAATGTTTTTGGTTCCTTTTTAATTGATTTTATAGGAAACATTTTTTGCTTAAGCGTATCTACTTTTACTGTTGTAACATTTATTAAAAGTGAATCTGTAAAAAACTTCTTGTTCCCAATAATAACTTGCTGTTTTGGCAAAACATATTGCCCACTATCAAAACTTGTAAGTAGGTACTTTTTTTCTAATCTATTTTTTAAAGTATCAACAGGTAAGGATTCTATAACTTCAACTTTTCTTAAACTATCCAGTTGTAGTTTAGGAAAAATTACATTGTTTGTTTCATTTACAGTTATTTTTAATTGAATTTGCTCTCCAATTTTAATAGCAGTAGTATCTGTTGCTATAGAAACAGGAATTTCTTGAGCTAACCCAATAAAACCAATTAAAAATAATATATAAACTAATTTTTTTTTCATTTTTAAATTTTTCTCCTCATTAAAATCATAAAGCTATCTCGCTCCTTTATTTTTAAAATAGCCCAGTAACTTTTTTACATAACTTTCATCTATTCGAGAACTAATGGTTCCTGATCCGCTATGGCTAAATGATTTTTCATAATATGCTACCATTTTTAAATAATACGCTTTATAGCTATTCCGAACACTTTTTGAAGCTGTATTAACTAACATTGTTTTTCCTGTTTCTGCGTCTAACATTGAAACCATGCCTAAATTTGGAATTGAAACATCGTGTTTATCATATACTCTAATACCTGTTAAATCGTGTTTTTTACCGGCAATTTTTAGTGTAGATTCGTAATTTTCATCCATAAAGTCCGATAGCATAAAAACAATGGCTTTTTTCTTCATTACGCTTAATAAAAATTTAAGCGCTTCACTAATGTTTGTTTTAGTACTTTTAGGTTGAAACTCTATTAATTCTCTAATAATACGTAATACATGGCTCTTTCCTTTTTTAGGAGGAATAAATAATTCAACATTATCTGAAAATAACAATAAACCTACTTTATCATTGTTTTGAATTGCTGAAAAAGCCAGTGTTGCAGCAATTTCGGTAATGGTATCTCGTTTAAACTGTTGCGTTGTTCCAAAGTATTCTGAACCACTTATATCAACCAATAACATCATCGTTAATTCGCGTTCTTCTTCAAATACTTTTACAAAAGGCTCATTATACCTTGCAGTTACATTCCAGTCTATTGCTCTAACATCATCACCATATTGATATTGCCTTACCTCAGAAAAGGTCATACCTCTACCTTTAAACGAGCTATGATATTCACCTGAAAATATGTGATCAGACAGCCTACGTGTCTTGATTTCAATTTTTCGAACTTTTTTTAATATTTCTTTAGTATCCATCTATATTATTATTGAATTGTTGAAAAGTGTACTTATTGAACTGCTATTGCCATTTTTACCTAATTAATTACAATTAGATTTAAACAAATCAACAGCTACACAAATAAACATATTCTATGGAACCTCTACCTCGTTAACAATTTTATTTATAATGTCTTCAGAAGTAATATTTTCGGCTTCAGCCTCATAGGTAATACCAACTCTATGGCGTAAAACATCCAAAACAATAGCTCTAACATCTTCAGGAATTACGTAACCTCTACGTCTAATAAAGGCATAGCATTTTGCCGCCATTGCTAAGTTAATACTTCCACGGGGAGAAGCTCCAAAACTTATTAATCCTTTTAAATTGGGTAAGTTATATTTTTCAGGGTAACGTGTTGCAAAAACAAGATCAAGTATGTATTTTTCTATTTTTTCATCCATATATACTTCTTTTACAGCTTGTCTTGCTCTATTAATTTGCTCTAATGAAGCTACTGCATTCACTTTTTCATAGTTTCCTTTTAAGTTTTGACGCATTATTAACTGTTCTTCAGAAATTTTAGGATAATCAATTACCGTTTTTAGCATAAAACGGTCAACTTGTGCTTCTGGTAATGGGTATGTTCCTTCTTGTTCTATTGGGTTTTGAGTTGCCATTACTAAAAATGGTTCTTCTAATTTAAACGTAGTATCTCCAATAGTAATTTGGCGTTCCTGCATCGCTTCCAATAGTGCTGATTGTACTTTTGCTGGCGCTCTATTAATCTCATCTGCCAATACAAAATTTGCAAAAATGGGCCCTTTTTTAATTGTAAAATCATTATCCTTTACACTATAAATCATCGTTCCAACAATATCCGCTGGCAATAAATCTGGTGTAAATTGAACTCTACTAAATTTTCCATGAACAGCTTTAGACAATGTATTAATTGCTAATGTTTTTGCCAACCCTGGTACACCTTCTAATAAAATGTGTCCATTCCCCAACAAACCAATTAATAATCGTTCAACCATATGTTTTTGGCCAACAATTACCTTGTTCATTTCCATCATTAACAAATCTACAAAAGCACTCTCTTTTTCAATTTTTTCATTGATAGCTTTTATATCTACTGAAATATTATTTTCTTCAATCATTTCTATTGTTTTTACCGCGTGAATTTAACATGCTTTATTACACAATGCAAATAGCTGAAAAAAAAATTGAAATTCTTGTTAAAAATTGGTTAAAAATAGCTGTAAAATAGAAGGTTTAATACTATTTTAACATCGCTTTCGTCCTCTTTGAGTTTCTGTTTTAAAAATTATATAAAATATATTTAATTTAGAAAAAATAGAATACTATAACGTTTTAGTTGATTTTTTGTTAAATAGTTAACAATTAATAATAATTGTTGTATTAATCAACTATAATGTTGTGTAACTTTAACATTTTTTTAATATTTACCGAATATTAAAAACTCAATTCAAATGAAAAAATTATTAACAAATTTAAAAATTTTAACACTTTTATTACTTATACCTTTCATAACTTGGTCGCAAACTTCAGTTTCAGGTAAAGTAATAAATTCTAAGGGAGAAGGTATTCCTTTTGTTACAATTATAGAAGGAGGTACTTCAAATGGTACTACTTCTGATGAAAACGGAGCTTTTCACTTAAACGTTTCTAAGCTTCCTACAAATTTAAAAGCCTCATTTATTGGCTTCAAAACACAAACAATAACTATTTCTTCAGCAAACAATATAATCATCTCTTTGGTAGAAGAAAGTTTTGGTTTAGACGAAGTAATTGTAACTGGAAACAGAGCTAAACCTCGAACGGTATTAGATTCTCCTGTACCAATTGATAATATTGGAGTAAACGAACTAAAATCAAGTGGACAAACTACTATTGATCAAATGTTAACTTATAAGGTTCCTTCTTATAACTCCACAAATCAAACAATTTCCGATGCAACTGCACATTTTGACCCAGCTGATTTAAGAGGTTTAGGTCCAAGTAGAACACTTGTATTGATAAATGGTAAACGTAAAAATCAAAGTGCTTTAGTTTATATTAATGATACACCCGGTAAAGGTGAGGTTGGTACAGATATGAAGAGTATACCTACAGCTGCTATTGAAAGAATTGAAGTTTTAAGAGATGGTGCATCTGCTCAATATGGTTCTGATGCAATTGCTGGTGTAATAAACATTGTTTTAAAGAAAAATGTTGAGTATACCAACTTAAATGTAAATTCTGGTATCACAACCAAAGGCGATGGTTTTAATATTGGAGCTGATATAAATTCAACTTTAAGCATTGGTGAAAATGGTGGATATGCAAATTTCACATTATCATATTATCAACAAGAATTAACCAATAGAGCTGGATCTCCAGGTGGAGATGGCTTATTTGGTGTTATTTTTGGTGATGATGCTATTTTAAATGGTACGCTTCCTTGGTTACAACAAAACCCTGATATGGGTATGACTGTTGGTCAACCTGAAATGAAAAAAGGTGAATTCTTTTATAATATGGCACTACCTTTTAAAAATGATTCAGGAGAATTTTATGCTTTTGGTGGTTTAAACACTAGAAAAGGAACTAGTTTTGCCTTATACAGAACTCCTTATTGGGTGCCAGATCCATTTAATTTATTGCACGAAGCAGGAACTGAGTATCAAGGATTTCAACCTACATTTGAAACTAATATTCAAGATTTATTTAACAGTATAGGTTTTAAATTTGACCTTTTTGGTTTCAATGCTGATTTAAGTGGAACTTATGGTATGAACAGCGTTGACTATACTATTGGAAATACTTTAAACCCTGATTTAGGAGCCGCAAGTCCTACAAATTTTAAAGCAGGTGGTTATACTTTTAGTAATTTAATAGCAAACTTTGATTTAAACAGAAGTTTTGGTCAATTAAGTTTAGCTTTAGGAGCTGAAGCTAGAAAAGAATACTTCAAAGCAGACGCTGGTGAACCTGATTCTTATTTTGGCAGTGGAGCACAATCATTTCCAGGTATTCAGCCTACCAATGCTGTAGATGAAGATAGAACAAATTATGGTGTTTATGCAAATCTTGATTGGGATGCTTCAGAAAACTTTTTGATAGGTGGAGCTATTCGTTATGAAGATTTTTCAGATTTTGGAAGTAATTCTGCATGGAAAATTAGTTCAAGATACAAATTAGGAAAAAAAGGCGCACTACGAGCTTCTTACGGAACAGGATTTAGAGCCCCTTCATTGCATCAAATTTATTTAAGTAATATACAAACATTAGTTTCTGGAGGTACTATTTCAAATCAAGGTACTTTTAACAATGTTGACCCTGTAATACGAGATGGTTTGGGTGTTCCTCAATTAAACGCTGAAGAATCTAAAAACTTATCAGCAGGTATTACACTTAAACCAAGTAATAATTTTTCTTTTTCATTAGATTTCTATAAAATTAATGTTGATAACAGAGTTTTATTTACAGGTGAAGTAGGATTTGATGGTGATAATAACACTATTAATCCTGTTGAGCAAATATTAAACGACTATAACGTTACAAGTATTAAATTCTTTATTAATGCTGTGAATACAGAAACTAATGGAGCTGATTTTGTAGCTAGTTTTTCAAATATTAATTTTGGTGGGGGTTCTTTAGGTATTAATTTTGCAGGAAACTTTAACAATACAAAAATAGTTGGTCAAATTGCTACACCTCAAGTTTTAGCTGAAAATGGTTATGATATTTTTAATAGAAAAGAACAAGCAAGAATTACAGA
Source organism: Lutibacter profundi (assembly GCF_001543325.1). Lineage (NCBI taxonomy): Bacteria > Pseudomonadati > Bacteroidota > Flavobacteriia > Flavobacteriales > Flavobacteriaceae > Lutibacter > Lutibacter profundi. The sequence continues at coordinate 2,054,787 of NZ_CP013355.1, read as the reverse complement.
TTCTAGACCAAAAACTAAAATAATGCTAGGGTTTGATTATAAGCTTAATGACTTTAGTGCGCAATTAAACAATACTTATTTTGGAGAAGTTACTTGGCAACATGCTAGTGACCCAGCTAAAGATCAAACTTTTGCGGGAAAAGTAGTAACAGATATTAATTTTAATTACAATTTCTCAGAAAAAGTATCCGTTAATTTATCTATAAATAACTTATTAAATGTGTATCCTGATGCTATTGATACTAAAGGAGACTTTGTTACTGATCTTGGTGGTCGTTTTAAATATCCTTGGGAAGTAAATCAATTTGGATTTAATGGTACTATTTTAAGAGCTGGTTTAAGTTATAAATTCTAAATTAGAAGTAGCATATATTCATAAAAAAAGGAGGCTTAACAGTCTCCTTTTTTATAATTAAAATTTTTTCAGTACCAGTTCTTCACCATCAAATTCTCCATACGTAAAATGAGTAATCCAATCTCCAGTATTAATATATTTGGAGTTTTCTGAAATAGCTATTTCAAGTGGAAGGTGTCTGTGGCCAAACACAAAATAATCGTAATGTTTTTCTGTTAATTTCTTTTTACAATACTGAGCTAACCATTCTTTATCTTCTCCTAAATATTTTACATCTTCTTCTCCTGAAATCAGTTTATTTTTTATTGATAAATATTGCGCTAAGCGTATACCAATATCTGGGTGTAACCACCTGTAAAACCATTTAGAAATAGGATTGGTAAATAACTTTTTCATCCGTTTATATCCTTTATCTCCAGGACCTAAACCATCTCCATGACCTATTAAAAAAATTTTATTATTAAATGTAAATTCTTTTATTTGATGAAATACTTTAATATTTAATTCTTTGTCAAAATAATCATGCATCCAAAGATCGTGGTTTCCAACAAAAAAGTAAATTTGTATTCCGCTATCTCTCAATACTGCTAGTTTTCCTAAAACTCTAATAAATCCTTTTGGAACAACTTTTTTGTATTCAAACCAAAAATCAAATAAGTCACCTAATAAAAAAATAATTTCAGCATCACTTTTTATAGTATCAAGCCAGTCTATAAACTTTTGTTCACGAACTTTGCTTTGCTCAATTGTGGGTGCTCCAAAATGTTGATCAGAAGCAAAATATATTTTTTTATTTATTACCAAACTTTATTTAAATTAAGTATTTAAAGATAAACATTCTTTTTAATTTGTGCTTTTTTCTAATTCTAACACTTTTGAAATCATATTGTCTTTTTTCTGAACAATCTTTAAATAACCTGTTTCTCCAAATAAATTTCTAGCTACTAAAGCTTTAAAATAAATTTCCATATTTTCTCTTGAGTTATCAGAAATAGACTTCTTTAAATCTAACTGTTTTAGGTATATATTAAAAATTTTATTGTCTTTATCAAAGTCCTTTACAAAATTGTCTAATTTCCATTTATTCATTTCCTCTCTATGATTATCAACATATTTAAAAACAAAATCATTCAATTTACCATATAACCTATTGCTAAAACTATTTAAGGTATCAATAGGAACAAAAACATCTGGTATAATACCTCCGCCGCCATAAACAATTTTCCCTTTTGGAGTTGTATATTTTAAATGGTCATCAACTTTAATACTATCTTTTGAAATTAATTCTCCATTATGAATTCTTTCAATATAATCATTATTATATGCTTTTGTATCTTTTGAGTTATATGGTTTTTGGATTGATCTTCCTGTTGGTGTATAGTAACGAGATGTTGTTAACCTTACAGCTGAGCCATCACCTAAATCCATTTCTTGTTGTACTAATCCTTTCCCAAATGAACGTCTTCCTACAATAACACCTTTATCGTTATCTTGAAGAGCTCCCGCAACAATTTCACTAGCAGAAGCAGAGTTTTGATTAATTAGAACATACACTTTCCCTTTTTCAAAATCTCCATCACTTGTGGCATATGATTTATTTACTTCTCCATTTTTATTTTTGGTAAAAACTATTAGTTTTCCATCTTCTAAAAATTCATCAACAATTTTCTCTGCAATGTCCATAAAACCACCCGGGTTTCCTCTTAAATCTAAAATTAAAGATTTCATCCCTTTTGAAATTAATTTATCTAAAGCTACTTTGAATTCGTTATAAGTAGTTCTTGCAAAACGATTAACCTCAATATATCCTAATGTATTGTTAATCATATAAAAAGATGGAACACTTTTTATAGAAACTTCACCTCGTGTAATAGGTATTTCTAAAATTTTATTAATTGATCGCCTGTAAATTGAAATATCAACATTTGTATCTGGTTCTCCTTTTAATGCCTTAATTACTGCTTCATTAATTTTTCTATTCCCTACAAATGTTCCTATTTCATTCTCTTTAATTTTTGCTTTTTTAAGAATACTTTCACCAAATAGCGTGTCTTTATCTGCAATTATAATTCTATCTCCTACTTTCAATCCCGCCCTTTCACTTGGGCCTCCTTCAATAACACTTGTAACGGTAACAGAATCTTGATACATTAGAAAAGAGACACCAATACCAACAAATTTTCCTTGCATACTTTCAGTAACCTGTTGTAGGTCTTCTTTTGGAATATATACAGAATGAGGATCTAACTTTACCAACATATTGGTAATAGCATCATCTAACAAACTATCTGTATCTACTTCATCAACATAATCGTATTGTATGTAATTAATAAGTTTTTTTATTTTAACTTCATTTGAATTTGAACTAAATAAAACCGATTTATTTTTATAGTTAAATGTAGTACCAATAAAAATCCCTACTACAATAGAAAGCCCAATAAAAATTGGAATATTTACTTTTCTTTTAATCATTATTTTTTATTAATATGTGTTAACTCTACCCCTGCTTTTTCTAAAAAATCTAGACCCGAAGTATCTTTATATGCCTTTGCATAAACGACTCTTTTTATACCTGATTGATGAATTAATTTACTACACTCTTTACAAGGTGATAAAGTTATATACAGTGTTGAATTTTTACAAGATTGTGTTGAACTTGCAACTTTTAAAATTGCATTAGCTTCTGCATGTAATACATACCATTTTGTGTTTCCTCCTTCTTCACAACAATTTTCAAACCCTGTAGGAGTACCATTAAATCCATCAGAAATTATCATCCTATCTTTTACAATTAACGCGCCAACTTGTTTTCTTTCGCAATATGATAATTTTGCCCATTCAAATGCCATGCGCATATATGCTTGGTCATATTTCAATTGTTTTTTTTGCATAAATTTTTTAAATGACTACGAAAGTAGTAAGATTCTTACAAAATCAATGTTAAATTTTCACCAAAAAATTGCGCCTTTAAGAATTGGAAGTACAATTCCAATAACAATGGAAGAAATTATAAGTACCCAATCTCGTTTTGAAAACCGAAAAATATGTTGAAAAATAAATCCTACAATTAAAACAATAGTTACAATTACTATTTGAGCTAACTCTACACCTAAAGCAAATTCTAATAATGGAATAAATTTATTATGTGTTGTTCCAACTAGCAATTTAAAATAGCTAGAAAATCCAAAACCATGAATTAAGCCAAAAAATAAGGCGAAAAGTAGATTTATGTTTGTTTTGGTGTTTTTTGTTGTATTTTTAATAAAAATGATATTTGCTAATGCCGTTATTATAATTGTAACTGGTATTAAAAACTCTATCCATTTATAGGATATTTCAACAATGTTATATGCTGCAAGTATTAGAGATAGTGTATGGCCAACTGTGAATAATGTAATTAGCCAAATTATATTTTTTATGTTTTTAAAATCATAAATAACAGCTAAAGCTATTAAAAACAAGATATGATCATAAGCATTCCAATCTAATACATGGAAAAGACCTTGCCTAACGTAAAAAATGAAATTGTCCATTAAAATTTAATTTTTTTCTTTCAAATATAGAAAAAATTGTATCTAAAAAACCCTACTCAAACAAATTGTTTACAATAGCTTTTTCGATGGGTTTAGCTGAATTGTGAGTAAATTCATTTTTTGTAGCGTTATAGGTATATTCTTTACCCCATTCCTCATAATTTTTCGCTACTTGCTTTATACTATCACACACATAAAATACTTCCTTGTTTGTTAATGTTGGATGAATAGACATGCGAACCCATCCTGGTCGTTCAATTAAGCATCCGTCACTAATTTGCTCTTCAATATTTTTTGAAGTTTGTGGATCTACATGTAAAAGAAAGTGACCATAAGTACCCGCACAACTACAACCTCCACGAGTTTGAATGCCAAATCTATCATTTAACAACTTCACTATTAAATTAAAATGTGCCCCTTCAATAAAAAAAGAAAAAATACCCAACCTATTTGTATGTTGACCTGCTAATAGCTTTAAGTTTGGCACCTTAGAAAGTTGTTCAAAAATAATATCATTAATCTCATGTTCTCTATCTAACATATTTTCAGTTCCCATTTCTTCTTTTAACTGAATTGAAAGTGCAATTTTAATTGTTTGTAAAAAACCTGGTGTGCCACCATCTTCTCTCGTTTCAATATCATCAATATAATCTCTATTACCCCAAGGGTTTGTAAAGTTTACTGTTCCTCCACCCGGATTGTCAGGTACAATATTTTTATATAGTTTTTTATTAAAAATTAATACTCCTGAAGTTCCTGGGCCTCCTAAAAATTTATGTGGTGAGAAAAAAATAGCATCTAAATAAGCCTCTTTCTTTTTGGGATGCATGTCAATTTTAACATAAGGTGCTGAACAGGCAAAATCCACAAAACAAAGTCCTCCTTTTTTATGAATTATCTCTGCTATTTTATAATAGTCTGTTCTTATTCCTGTTACATTTGAACAAGCGGTTATTGAAGCTATTTTTATGGGGCGGTCTTTATATTTGGTTAGTAGTTTTTTAAAACTCTTAAAACAAACTAGGCCAGATTTTTGATAAGGAATTATTTCAACATCTGCTATTGTTTCTAACCAAGATGTTTGGTTAGAATGGTGTTCCATATGCGTTATAAATACAATTGGCTTTAAAGCATCAGGTACTTTAGTATGTTCTTTTAAGTTTTCGGAAATTTTTAATCCTAAAATACGCTGAAACTTATTAATAACACCTGTCATACCTGTTCCTTCTGTTATTAAAACATCTTCTTCATTCGCATTTACATGTTGCTTAATTATATTTCTTGCTTTGTGATAGGCTGTAGTCATTACTGAACCTGTAATTGAGGTTTCTGTATGGGTATTGGCCACAAATGGACCAAATTTGTTTAACATTCTTTCTTCAATAGGGCGGTATAATCTTCCGCTTGCAGTCCAATCTGTATAAATAATTTCCTTTTCTCCATGGGGAGATTCAAATGTTTGATTAATTCCTACAATATTTTTTCTGAATTGCTGAAAATAATCTTCTAACTTAGAAGAAGGTATTTTTTGTTTATAACTACTCATTATTCGTTTGTTAGTTTACTAATTTAAAAAGTGAAAATTGAATTATTTAAAATTCGCTATTCCTTCTTTTAGCCATTTATAATATTCGTCTACATCAGGTGTATATGCAACAGGGTCATTTAAATTCTCTTCGTTATGATTCATTAAGACATAAAAAGGTTGTGCATTTGCTCCGTATTTTATGGTTTGCATTTCACTCCATTTTTGACCTATGTATCTTAATTTTTTCCCAGGGCGTAATTTAGAATCAATCTCTTCTCCATTGGGAAGTTTTCTTTTATCATCAACGTATAAAGAAATTAAAACGACATCGTTTTTAAGAATTGGTAATATTTTATCTTTCGCCCAAACGTTTTGCTCCATTTTTCTACAATTAACACAAGCGTGACCAGTAAAATCTAATAGTACTGGTTTATTTACTTTTTTAGCATACGCCAATCCTTTATCATAATCATTAAAAGCTAAAATATTATGAGGCGCCATGATATGAGCACCTTCAGGAATTTCAGAATGATTTTTATTTGAACCAACACCTTCGCTAAGTTTTGTAAATCCTATTCCGTAAGGTGATTCTGCATAATGTTGAGCCGGTGGAAAAGCACTAATTAAATTTAATGGCGCTCCCCATAAACCAGGAATCATATATATAGTAAATGACAGTGTTATTAACCCTAAAGTAAGTCTTCCAACAGAAATATGTGTTAATGGAGAATCATGTGGTAATTGTATTTTTCCGAAAAGATACAGTGCTAAAGTTCCAAAAATTGCAATCCAAATTGCTAAAAATACTTCACGTTCTAACCAATGTAATTGCAACACTAAATCGGCGTTTGATAAAAATTTAAATGCTAATGCTAGTTCTAAAAATCCTAAAACTACTTTTACTGTATTTAACCAGCCTCCCGATTTTGGTAACGAATTTAACCAACCAGGGAAAGCAGCAAACAACGCAAAAGGAATTGCCAATGCTAGTGAAAATCCTAACATTCCAACAATTGGCCCTACATGATTTCCTCCTGCAGCAGCTTGTACTAACAAGGTACCTACAATTGGCCCTGTACAAGAAAATGAGACAATTGCAAGTGCTAATGCCATAAAAAAGATGCCTATTATTCCTCCTCTATCTGCTTGCTCATCAACTTTTGTTCCCCAAGAACTTGGTAAAACTATTTCAAAAGCCCCTAAAAAGGAAACTGCAAATATTACTAGTATAACAAAGAAAAATACATTGAACCAAACGTTTGTAGATAGTGCATTTAAAGCATCTGCTCCAAAAAAGAATGAAACCAACCAGCCTAAAGCAACATAAATAATTATAATTGAAGCGCCATAAATAAGTGCATTCTTAATTCCTACAGCCTTACTTTTACTTTGTTTTGTAAAAAAACTAACAGTCATTGGAATCATTGGAAAAACACAAGGCGTTAACAATGCGGCAAACCCCGATAAGAAAGCGATAAGAAATATGGTTAATAAACTTTTATCTAATGGTTTTTTCTCTTTTTTTAATTTGGTTTCAATTTTTGTTTCAGTAGATTTTGCTGTTTCATTTTTTTCTTTTGTGTTGAAATTTACAGTTGTTATTCCTTTATTAGCTGGAATTGAAAAATCTAGATCTACAAATGTGGGTGGTAAACAACTTGAATCATCACAAACCATAAACTCAACTTCTCCTGTAATTTTAAAATTGCTTTTTGAAAGAGTTTTAACCCGTTGTTTGAATACAGCTTTATTTTCAAAATATTTTATGTTCATATTAAAAACAGCATCAAAAACAGTATGCCCTTCTTCTTCTGAAGTTTTTCCTACTAACTCATAATCATCTATTTTTACAAATGTGAAATTGGTTGGTATTGGACCATCTTCAGGTACATTTTGAGAATATAAATGCCAGCCATCTTCAATAGTTGCTTGAATTATTAAATCATATTCTGTCTCCGATACTTTTTCAATAGAAGTTGACCATTTTACAGGATTAAGAATTTGTGAAAAACTTGAAGCACTTATTATTAAAAAAAATAGAATTGCAATTGTTTTCTTCATATTAAAAGCTTGTTTCTTTAGTTATAATTTGCCAAAATTAAACAATAATAGTTAGTATGTCGTTTTATTAACTATTTTACCTTTGTTAAGCGTGTTAAATTTTTCATAAAATATTTAATTTTATTCTCTTTTAAATGAAAATTATTTATTTACAGACTAAAAATAGGCTTTTTGCCTACTTTAAAAGGCACAATCCATAAACTTTCCGAAATATTTAAAAATAAATTAAAAATTTCTTTTTTTGCATTAAAAATAATCTAAATTTGAAATAGCTATAAGAATAAACAAACAACCCCTAATTGTTTTTATAGTAAAAACAGCCCCAAAGTTTTATAATTAAAAAGGGTTTATCTAATTAGATAAACCCTTTTTCTTTTGCTTTTAAAATTAGTCCTCTATCATCACTCTCATTAACGTCAAATAATATTTTTAGCTGCTTTTTTCTTTTTTCAAGACCCGCCTTAGACATTGGAATAATCTTAGGAAGTTGTTTCATTTTGGTACCTATAGACATTTCATACAGTAATTGCCTATCAATTTTATCTAATCTGTAATCTAATGAAGTTTGATTTCTAAATAATTCTAACACCGATTTACTATAATACGGTACATTATCCATTACCGTTTTTATGCAAGCTATTAATTCTTCTTTGTTAACATCGTTTTTAATTAAAAACCCATCTGGGTTAACATTTTTAAGAATTGCTTGAATTCTATAATTATCATTAAAGGTTGTGGCAACAATAATTTTACAGGTTGGTAGTTGTTCTCTAATTTTAATTCCTAAATCTTCTCCTGATAAAATTTCCCCGTCGGTTGATGGAGGTAATGAAATATCTAAAAAAACAATATGTATACTTTTTGCTTTTGAAACAGCATCTATTTTTCGAATGGCATCATCACAATTATGAACTATTGATATGCTAAAATTAATTTTATTATTTTCAGAACTTATAAATTCAAAAGCACTTTTGTAGGCGTCAGCAATTATAGGATGATCATCAATTATTAATACATTGTAAATTTTACTCATAACTTTAACTTTGTATAGGGCATGATACAAATATAACAGTTCCTTTATTAAATGTTGAATTTATTTTAAAAGTACCATTCAATTTACGAACTCTAGATTTCATATTTTTTATTCCAATTCCTTTTCTTTTCTCAAAAATATCAAACCCTTTTCCATTATCTTTAATTAGCAAACTTAAGGTATTTCCTTTTATTTTAAACTCTATTTCTACGTTACTTGCGTGTGCATATTTTATTATATTTTGCAATGCTTCTTGTAAAATTCTGTACAAATTTATTTTTATTGCATCATTAATTTTATCCCAATGTATTTCTTTATCATAAAACGTTTTGTATTCAAAATTTCCTAAACTGCTTTTTTGTTCTATTAAATTATCAATAATTTTAAAGAAATCTTTTTTTGATGATAAAATTTCATTTTTCAATTCATGTGAAATTGTTCTAATCTCTTTTTCAATAGTTTGAAGTTCATCTATAAAAAATTGATGCTTTTTTATAGCGCCTTCATCTCCATTAATTTTTAAAAATCCGAGCCCAATTCTAGTACCAAAAATCTTTCCTAAAACACCGTCGTGTAAATCTTCTGAAATTCTATGCCGTTCTTTTAAACGCCCTTCTTCTAATTTTGACTGCTGTTTAAGCATTAAAGAAAAAATTTCTTCATTCGATTTTTGCTGTTCTCTTTCAAAAATCAACTCTTTATTTTTAGCTCTTTGAACTCTTAAAAAATAAGCGAAAGAAAGGATTAAAATAGTAAAAAAAGCTCCAACTGAAATTAGTATTTTTTGTTGTGAAAGTTTTTCAGTTTCTTTAATATATTCATCAGTTTCAAAACGTATTCTTGTAAATTTATTTCTTATTTTTCGCTCTTCAATTTGAAGACTATCATTTAAGTGAACATAATTCTTTAAATAAGTATTTGACTTTTTATTATCTATTTTTGAAAGTAGTAACAATGATTTTAATTTATCACGGTTATTTTCTATTTTATTCGCTAAATCATGTGCTTCGGTTGCTAATTTAATAGCCTTTGAGGTATCTTGTTTTAAGGCATACAACTCTGCTAAATGCAATTTATTAACCACAATTCCTGAGATGTTTTTAACGCTATCTCTTATTTTTAAAGATTTATAAAGCTCTTTTACAACATTGGTAGTATCTCCATCTAAAAATTTGGTATAAGCAATATTATCTATCAACCGTGCATAAAAATTAATATCTCGTTTTTTTAGATTGCTATTATTTAAAGCCTTTTCAAAACTCTCAATGGCTTTTTCATAATCTTTTAATTTTTGATAAACCAAACCTAAATTACTTAAGCTACCTTCTTTATAAAGTCTTTTTTCTTTGACATTTTTAAGATATTCTAATGCTTTGTTATGATAATAAATTGCTCTATTAAACTCATTAAGGTTGTAATAAATTAAGCCTAAATAATTATAGCATTGATATAAATTTAAATCTTTACCTAATTTTTTAAAAATAGTTATCGCCTCAAAAATAGAAACCTCACTCCCAGTATAATCTTTTAAAAGTCCTTCAATATAGCCCATATTGTACAGCATTTTTGCTGTATAAGATTCGTTTTTTATTGATTTAAACTTCTTATACGCCTCATGATAATGAAAATATGCACTATCTATAATTTCTTTTCTTGTGTAATACGAGCCATAATTCCAATGTGCATCGCCAATTCTAAAAGTATCACGAAGTTTTGTAGATAATAATAGTGCTTTCAGGTTTACTTTTCTAAATAATTCATCATTTCCTAAATCAAATGCTACTAAGGCTATTTTTGATAATAATTTATTTTTAACAAAATCTGATTTTTGACGTTTTGTAGCTTCAAAGGCTTTATTTAATGAATTTTCTCTTTTAAATTGTGTGTTTTTGACGTTTTTTGATTGCTTAATCCAATTCGAAATACTATCTATTTCTGTATTTTCATTTTTTTTATCACTATTCTTATTTTCACTACAAGAAACCAAGGTCAGTGACATATAAAAATAAAATACATGTATTATTATTGTTTTGAATTTAACTCCCAATGGTTATGTTTTTAAACAAATCTAATAAAAAAAGCCCTAAACAATTAAGTTTAAGGCTTTTTTTATAATTAAAATAAATATAGTTAAATATGCGTTAAAGCAATTGGTTAATCTCTATCGTTCATTACTTCGGCAGTACCTTCGTCTCCTGTAGCATAAACATTGATATCAATAGTATTAGGGTTGTAAAGTGTTTCATCTGCAGAAAGTTGATCGTCAGAAGTACAAGCTGTAAATGCCATTAAAAATAAGGAAAAAGCGAAAATAAATTTAATTGATTTCATAATATTGGGGTTTTAAAATTAAAATATAGGTTAAATTGTTTTTTAGTACTTTAAAACACAAACATAGTTTTTTAAGAAGAACTTTATTATTTACAAACTAATAAATTAGTGAAAACATACCGTTTGTTAGTGAAAACATACTATTTATTAGTGAAAACATACCGTTTATTATATAAAACAGGTATTTTATTTGTAAAACAATACTGTTTATTTATAAAATAGCACCATTTAATTATTTTATAACTAATTTACAGAGATGTAAGAATACTCTGCTAAATCTTTATTTATACTTTCAATATTCTCAATATAAGTTTTAGTAAAGGGTACCTCATAACTATTTCTTTTAATAGTACACGTAAGTTTCCCATATTGAATTCTTGAAATAAAATTTTTATTTATAATGTAGCTTTTATGAATTCTATGAAAATTATTAGGAAGTATGCTTTCAAAAGTTTTAAGGGTTTTATAGGCACTAATAATTGAGCCATCATTCATATAAAAATCTGTTGCATTATTATCTGCTTTTAAAAAAAGGATCTCATCTGTTTTTAAGTATTGATAATCTTTATACGATTTTAAACAAATGTTTTTTCTAGATTGTGCAGGAATCTTTTTTAAAACCTTTAAAACCGTTTTTCTAATATCCAATTCAGTCAACGGGCTTAACAAAAAATCAAAAAAACCATTTTTTATAACATCGTATACATTTTCTTTTGATGAAGATATTGCAATAAAAACAGGAAAGGTCTCCTTAAACAAATTTAACTCTTGTGTAAATTCAAACGGCTTATCAATAACATTTTCAATATTAAAAAAAACTAAATCAGGAGTTTCTTTTAGTACTATATTCATTGCTTTATCATAATCACACGAAGTACCAATGCAATTAAATTCGTAAAAATCTTCTAAAACATTCTTAATTCTTTGAATAGAGCGTGGGTTGTTATCTATAATAAAATAGTTGCGCATTTGGAGGGGTCAAATTTTGATGTTTGTAAATTTACTAAAATATTTGATATGTTTAGTAGGCTTTTTGCCTTCTTTTTTTATGGAAAAAGTAAAAAAAAATAAATTTAGTCTTACTAACTTTAAATTAATTATTTAACCAGATTTATTACACAGATAAATTAGATAGTTGTTTAATATATAGATAGTTATATAGTTATGTTAAAAAATAATTCTCAAATCTGGAGCTAAAAAAATGAAGAAAGTTAAAATTAAACCCGAAAAGAAGATGCGTAAAACAACAAATAATACAAATTCAGAAAATACAAATACTAATAATTCAACAAATAATTTTGAACAACAAATTAATAATTACCCAAAAGATATTCAAGGGTTATTTGAACGCTTAGGGATAGAATGAAAAATATTTACTATAAATTATTTGTGCTTTCTATTTTTTAAAATAAATCACTAAACTAATTTTCTATTATCTATGATAAAGTTGATTTCATAACCATAATACAGTTACCTCAAGGATTTTTATTTTAGTTTTGAGGCTGTCTGAAAAGCAATTATACTTGTCATTTTGAACAAAGTGAAAAATCCCAACATCTTGATATATAAGTGTTTAATTTCAAGGAGATTCTTCATTTACATTCAGAATGACACTTTTTAGACAGCCTCATTTTTTTTATCAAATTTTAAATTTAATGTTTTATCGTAATCTTATCAATTGCAAAACGACTTACCTACTATTGTTTTATTATTTTGATTTTAATTCATAAATTTAGATGGGTTTAGCACTTCATTTTATGTTTGGTTTTATTACTTCTTTTTTAGGCACTTTAACTCCTAGTATATTAAATCTGAATGCAGCTAAATTATTAAATAATATTAAGTATTTTTAACTGTTGCTATGGCTTTGATTTACTCTTTTTAAGTTATTATAAAACGTAAAGTAAAAATTGCGTTTTCTTAACTTATTGTTTTTAACAAACTTCCTTCTTCTATGTAGGGGAAAATATCATCATATTTTAAAACCGTATTCATATTAACTCTTCTGTTAATGTGTTTTCGTTTTAAATCGGCCGGATTTGCAACTCCAGTAGCAGCAATTAACTCACTAAAACTAAGTAATGTTTCCTTGTGAAAATTAGCTACTCTTTCTGATTTATCGTCTACATTTAATCCTTTCATCAACGATTTATTTTGAGTAGCAACTCCTACAGGGCACGTATTATTATTACATTGTAATGCTTGAATACAACCAAGAGATAACATCATAGCACGAGCACTATTTACCATATCTGCACCTAAAGCAATATTTCTAGCAATATGAAAACCGCTAATAATTTTTCCTGAAGCAATAATTTTAATATCCTTTTTTAAATTGAAACCAACCAATATGTCATACACAAACGCCAAGGCATCTCTTAAAGGCATCCCAATAGAGTTAGAAAATTCAACAGGTGCTGCTCCTGTTCCTCCTTCACCTCCATCAACCGTAATAAAATCGGGCTTTATCCCTGTTAAAACCATTGCTTTACACAAATCTATAAATTCTTGTTTTTTACCAACACACAATTTAAAGCCAATTGGTTTTCCTCCAGATTTTTCTCTTAATAATTGTATAAAATTCATCAATTCTTCTGCGGTTGAAAAAGCAGCATGTGACGGTGGAGAAAGTACATCAGTATGCGCTATAACACCTCTAATTGAAGCTATTTCTTTTGTATTTTTAATTGCAGGCAATATACCTCCATGACCTGGTTTTGCACCTTGTGAAATTTTTATTTCAATCATTTTTACATTTTCAAGAATTGCTTTTTTAGCAAAAGTATCTTCACAAAAAGTGCCATCCTTTGTTCTACAACCAAAATAACCGGTTCCTATTTGCCAAATTAAATCACCTCCATTTTCTAAATGATAAGGGCTAAGCCCTCCTTCACCTGTATTGTGTGCAAACCCTCCTTTTTTAGCGCCTTTATTTAGTGCTAAAATGGCATTTTTACTTAATGATCCAAAGCTCATTGCTGAAATATTTAATAAACTTGCCGAATATGGTTTTTTGCAATTTTCCCCTCCAACAATCACTCTTGGATGAGCGTTTTTATCATTATCATTACAAGCATACATTGAATGGTCTAACCATTCATACCCTGCCTTGTAAACGTCCATTTGTGTGCCAAAAGGAACAGTATCATTTGTGTTTTTAGCGCGCTGATACACCAAACTTCTAAACATTCTATTAATAGGCCTTCCTTCTGTATCTGTTTCAACAAAATACTGCATTATTTCAGGACGAATATTTTCTAATAAATATCTTCCATGTCCTATAATTGGGAAATTATTTATGATTGCATGCTTTTTTTGTACAATATCATAAATCCCTACTAAAATAAGTGGACCAAAGAGTAGTAAACTCCATAAAATTGGTTTCCAATTAATTGAAATAACACCTATTACAAGTAGTAATATTACAGAAATAACAATAAATTTTTCTCGTGCTTTCATTCTTTTGTAAGTATTAATTGAGTTTGTATTACATATAATTTATTTCACCATCAGGCATAAAACAATGGCAAATTGGGTCTGTGTTCTCGGCAAAATTATATCCTTTTTCCCACCATTTTTTCATTTGTACAGGATTAAAAAACAATGGATTTTCTGTAAGTTTTTCAGGTAAAATCCAAAGTTTCACATCAATTTTAGATTGTTTTCCTTTTAGTTTTCCAATTAATATATCTTTTAAAGCACTTTGGTTAGATATAAATTTAAAAACTCCCATTAGTGATTGAAATGAGTTTGTATACATTTCTTCATCAACAATAGACTCTTCTTCGCTGTCTAATATAATAACATCTATTTCTGTAGCGCCATTTTCTATGGCGTGCAGCACTGGAACATGACTGCCAAAACCACCATCTGCATATTGACAATTGTCTTTTTTAAGTAAACTCATAAAAGGAACAAAATTTGCTGATGCCCACATCCAATCACAAAAATCTTCGTATTCACATTGATCCGCTTTTTTATATTCAACTTTTTGTTGAGTTAAATTTGAAACCGTAAAAGTTACATTGTTTAGTTGTTTTAATTTTTTAAAATCATCTTTAGAAATAACTTTTTGTATAAACTTTCTCAAATTTTTGCTCTGACCAAACGTATTGTATCCTTTTAAAAAAGATATAAGTGTGTTAAAGTGATTAATTTTAATATCAAACTTGCCATCCTCCTTCTCTCTAACTTTAAAAGGGTAGATATTAAATACATCTTTATTTGATAAGTTTGAAAATATAGTTTTTAATTCGTCAATTTTATTTATTGCCAAATGGCTTATTAATAGGCTTCCTACTGAACTACCCACAAACATATCATATTTATTACCTTCGTTTTTTATCAAATATTCAGCAACTCCACCTGCAAAAGCTCCTTTACTACCTCCGCCTGATATTACCAATGCCTTCATATTTTATATGTGTTTAACTATTAATTATTATCATGTTAACTAACACAAAGGTCTATAAAATAATTAAACCCTTTTAGATTTAATTCATAAAAGGGTTTAATTATTCTTATTTTTTTCTGTTTAATCTTCTTTTGTATATTCAGATTTTGAAGTAACATCTATGGTTTTTGCAATATTTGTTGAAGGTTTCCCTTTTTTAAAATTAATGTTATAATCGGCTAACGTAAGTTTTAGCTTGGTTTCAACAATTACTTTATTTCCTTTAACAGTAATAATTGCTGTTTCCGTAATAGGTTTTGTAACACCATGCAAAGTCATTTCTCCTTTTACAGTAGCATTATAAGTGCCATCTTTATCAAAATTAATATTGGCAATATTTGTAATTTGCCCTTTAAATTTAGATTTTGGATATTTTTTAGTATCTAAAAATTTTGAGCTGTTGTAATGTTTTTGCATCATTGCTTTTTCAAATTCAAACCCTTGCATTGGCACAGAATAAACGATAACTCCAGTTTCTGTATCTAACGTACTTATTACCTTAAAATTATCAGCCGTTATATCTTCTATAGCTGTGTGTGAAAAGAAATTAATATGACCTGCTTTACTAACCAATTTACTAACTGTTGGTGTTGTAAAGGCCAATGTTAATGCTAAAATTCCTGTTATTCCAATTGTAAAAATTATTTTTCTCATGTGTATTTGTTTTTAGTTATTATAGTTTCTATTTTTTAATTGTTTACGATATTGCATTTTTCAAGTATTACATCTTCATAAAATTCTAAATCTTCATCATAACCAGCTCCGGAACGAATTACACCTTTAATGGTAACTGTTTCTCCAATTTTTAAATTTTTTGCATTCATATTTGTTTCAGAAGTAAAAGTGCAACTCACACCAGCTTTCTCATTTACATCTTTTAGTAATATTACTTTTTGATGATTTAAATCTTCTGTTATTGAAGCTATAGTGCCTGTTACGGCAATAATTTTTGATTCCCCTTCATCCTGCAAATATTTTTCATTGGCTAATGTTGCATCTGTAAAATATTCTTGAACTAATGTTGAAGCTTTCATTTGATAATCTGGAGCTATTGCATGTATATTTCTATGAGGCTGATTAAACATATAGAAGATTATTCCTCCGCCTATAAGTAAGCCACTTAATACGATAATAATTCCCCATTTAATAATTTTTTTTTTCATTCCTTAAAATTTATAATTTTCATTTATGATGAATAAGTCTTACAAAATGTTAAATACTAACAAAAAAGTTAAAAAATATTTATTTTATGTTGAATTTGAGCTCTTTAAAATGAAGAAAAAACCTGCTAATTAAATAATTAACAGGTTTTAACACCTTAAACGGGTACTTTTTAAGGTAGTTAAGTGACGTATTATTGCTATTTTAAGCAATTATAAGTGCTAGAATTTAATTAATGGAAAAGTATATTGCCTAATAAAGACGGTTTATTCATTGAAAATGTTACCATACACTCTACAAAATTGGGTTTTTCATACTAGTTTTACTAGTAGGCCTTTTTCCTATTTTATAACAAAATACCTCTCGATAATCATAGTCCTCAAATTTAATGCAAGTTTTCCAAACCTAATGACACATTGGTTTATTTGGGTTAAACGGAATTATATCACCTGTTGTGTGTAATTTGAAAATTTTTTTGTGTTACCAAGATTTGGTATATTTGAGTAAAATTTATTTAAAATGGGAAAAAACACATCAATATCAATCGGTAATCATTTCGAGGAATTTATTCAAAATGAGGTTAAATCTGGAAAATATGGCTCTGTAAGCGAAGTTATTCGCTCTGCTTTGAGACTTCTTGAAAGAGAAGAGACTAAGGAAAAAGAACTAATTAAAGCTTTGAAAATAGGGGAAAAAAGTGGATTTATTGAAAATTTCAACCCCAAAGAAAATTTGAAAGAATTACACCGACAATATTTATGAATAAAAACAAATATCGCATAAGTGAACAGGCGATTAAAGACTTAAATGCCATTTGGATTTATACATTAAATAAATGGTCTAAAGAACAAGCTGATAGATATTACGACTTAATAATTGGAGAAATTGAGTTTATTTCTGACAAATTTTTGACTGGAAAATCAGCAGAGCAAACACGAAAAAATTATAGAGTGACTAAAATAAAATCACATTTGATTTTTTATAGAAAAATAGAAAACGACATTGTGGAAGTAATAAGAATTTTGCATCAAAGAATGGATATAAAAGAACGACTAGATTAAAAAAACTACACGCAACACCTCATAAAATTTATGTCTACATTTAAACTAAATAACGAACCTACAAACATTCAACAAATAATTTACTACAACCTAAAAATCTAACGGTTTTTATGTCGCACAAATCTTATAAAAAATCGTTCTTATACAATAGCCCATATTAGGTACTTGTTTGTACTGTGTTATATTTTCTCTTGGTTTTTTAGGTTGGCTATATTTTAATTTTTTATCTTTTTCAACTTCACAACATCTAATAAATAGATTCCACTTTTTAGAATTCTTTTTTTTATCGTTTGAAATGAGGTTATTTCCTGGAAATGGAATAAATTTTAAACAAAATTCATCAAATAAACAAGAGATATGTACAATTATAGAAAAGGGCCAAGTTTAACTAAATATTTAAAATTTTTGTCACTTTAAATATCGTCTTTTTTATATTAAATACGCTGTTTTCACATAAAGATCATCGTTAATTAAGGATACTATTGTGCTTGTAATGATTATAAATTAAGTGTATACTCATAAAATTTTGTTAAAATTTTATTTTTTTTCTTAAATTGTAACAAAAAACATGAAAAAGGTTCTTCTAATAATTGCAACACTCGTTTTTTTTAGTTCGTACGGTCAACAATCTAAAATTGATAGTTTGAAAAATGAATTAAATCATTCAGAAAATGACTCAACAAAAGTTAAAACCTTAGTGAAAATAGCTCAAGAATATTTCTATTCTGAGATAAAAGAGGGTTTAAAGTATGTTGATACCATTTTAATTGTTTCAAAAAAAAATAGTTTTAAACGAAATATTGGTTTTGCATATAATTATTATGGAAACTATCATATGTATAATGGTGAATATTCTAAAGCTGCAACATTTTTTAAAAAAGGATTGAAACAATATAAGGATATAAATTTCATTGATGGTCTATATGGTAATTACTCAAATCTAGGAAATGTTTATAGGTATAACCGAATGATTGACAGTTCTAAAGCATTCTACTTACTTTCTGAAGATTTAGTTATAAAACACAAATTAAAAAACCGATATACCTCTGTCTATAATAATTTAGCAGCTCTTTATTCCTACGATAATAATCACAAAAAGGCTATCCAATACTATTTACAAGCAATTGATAGTAGCTATCATTTAAAATCTAAAAAAAGACTTATTCCTGTTTATACTAATTTAGGAAACCTCTTACTAGATGTTAAAAACTATCAAAAAGCAGAAATTTATTTGAAAGAAGGTTATGAATTATCTAAAAATCTAAAACATAAACAAGGCTTAGCAGATACAAGCTTCTATCTCGCTAAGCTATATTCCGAAACTAAATCTAATAAAAAATTAGCAGAAACTATGTTTTTAGAAGCTATTGATATTTATAAAGACCTCAATGATTCAATGTATTTAATTGATGTATATTTAAACTTAGGTGATTTTTACTTTAACAATAACCAAATACCTAAAAGTATAATTTCAAAAAAAAATGCACTTGATATTGCTTCTAAAACTGAATTAGAAGATTACATATTTGGTGCAACATTAAGTTTAGCTAGGACTTATTTTAAAATAGGAAATATAAAAATTTCTAGTAAGTATATTAATTCTATTTTAAAGGATACCATCAATCCAAAATTTACAATTGAACAAAAAATAAGCTTATATAAATTAAAGTCAAAAATTGACTATAATTTTAAGAATTATAAATTGGCATACGAATACCAAACTAAATTTTCTAATTCACTAAAAGAATTTAATGAAATTAAAAATTTAAAAGAGCTTTCTGATATTGAAACCAAATACCAAACCGAAAAAAAAGAAAAGGAAAACCTTCAATTAAAACAAGAAAAAGCAGTACAACTATTAACTATTGAAAAAGAAAAACAAGAAAAATGGATTTTGGGTGGTGGTTTAGGTATTTCAATAATTACACTAGGTGTTGTTGGTTTTTACTACCAACAAAATAAAAAGAAAAAAAATATTATTGAAAACTTACAAAAAGAACTCCACCATAGAGTTAAAAACAACCTAGCAATTATCAATAGATTTATTGATGTTGTAAAAGAAGAATTTAACAATGAAGCTTTTGACGCTAAATTATCTGAATTGCAAAACCGTATTGGAAGTATTAATGAAGTGCACCAACAATTATATAACAATAAAGATGTCACCAATTTAAGTATGCAAAAGTATATTGAAAAGTTGAGTAAAAATGTTGCAAGCACTTTTCCAACTAAAAAAATTACTGTTACTCAACATATTAACCAATCGTTAAAACTAAAAGCCAATAAATCATTCCCCATTGGTTTAATTATTAATGAGTTTTTAACCAACTCTTTTAAATATGCATTTACAAATGATGATAAAGGTGAAATATCAATCCGTTTTAATGAAACTGATACCCACTATAATTTAGAATTAGCTGATGACGGACAAGGATTTTCTGATAATTTTAATAGTATAAAATCAAAAACTTTTGGATTAAGAATTATGAAATTATTAACCCAACAAATTAATGGCACCTTTGAGTTAGACGGTTCAAAAGGTGTTAAACTAACCATACAATTCCCAAAATAAAAATTTATGAAGCCACACATTTTAATAGTTGAAGATGAAGCCATTTTATATGATGGTTTATGTACGGCACTTGAAAAAGAACGATTTACTGTAGATGAATATACCAAAAATTTTGATGATGCTATTAAAAGAATAACGGCAAAAACCCCTAACATTGTTTTGTTAGATATAGATTTAGACGGCGAAAAAGACGGCTTAGATTTAGGTGAAATTTTAAACACTAAATATAAAATACCCTTTATTTACATTACAAATTTAGATAATGAAACAACCTTTCAACAAGGCTTAAAAACCAATCACGAACATTATATTGTTAAAACAAAACCCACATTAAATGTTAAAGAAATTGTACGTACCATACATACTGTGTTAAACCGAACACAAAAGAAAATTACCCCACAAAAAGGGTTAATGGGTGCTATAGATTTTAAAGAGAATATACGTAACAACTATAGTAATAATGAAATAACCAGGTTTCCAATAAATTTTGAAGATATTATACACATTACCAACAAAAATTTTACAACCAAAGAAGGTAAGAAAATATCCTTACAAGATAATTATGCCTGTATTGTTTCTAAAAATAAACAAACATTTCATTATTCTTCATTAAGTAATTTAAATCGGGTTTTACCATTAAACTTTGTACGTGTAAATGCCAATTTTATTGTGAATTTAGAAAAGGGAAGTTTTGATGGGCTAATAAATGGTTCTTATTTATCCATTAACAATACAAAATATAAAATAGAAAAAACATATAAAAAAGAAGTGCTAAAAAGAATTACCTCTTTTTATTTACAAAAGTAGATTTTCATTAAAAAAAAATACTATTTCATCTCTTTACCTAGGTAAATCATTAAATATTTCATATAAAATAATTCTTAACTACTATTGTTCAGCATTTGTTGAATAGTAGTAGTTTTTAGTACTTCAGCAAAAGTTAGACTCAAAATTAATAAAAATACCCTATTGGGTCTAAGGGTACTTAAAATTTAATAATTATGAAAAAATCTATTTATTTAGTTGCTTGTTCAATGTTGTTACTAACAAGTTGTGGAACGATAGGAATAGTTTCTACACCAACAAATTATCAAGGAAAAGGGCAAGAAGTGTCTTCAGAAAAAAAGGGTACTAATATTTTATCTCTTACACCTATGGATGCACACAAAGAATCTAAATTATTATTACAGGAATTAGATAATAAATGCACTAAAGGTGTAACAAATATTAGAACTACAGTTTCTTCAAAATTCTTTTTTATACTAGGATTTGAAAAAATACAAGTTACAGGAAACTGCAAAGAATAAAGGATACTATTGTTAAAGTAAAATTGCTATGAAAAAGATTATTAATACGTTAACACAAAAAAATGTCAGTTCGCTTGATTTTCAACAGAAAATTGTATCGAGAACCATTTTTAAAATCTGAAATTAATTTACAATACAAATCTCACTCATTAACATTCAATAAATGCACTAGAATTGACAAATATTCTTCAAATTTAATAACCATGAAAAAAATCACGAAAACACTACTTATAATAGGCGTATTATTACTAACCTTTTCTTGCTCTAAAGATGATGATAGTTCATTATCGTCTTTTAACCCTCCAAGTTGGATTATTGGTACTTGGCTAGATAAAACCGAACCCGAATGGACACAAGTAGGAGGTTTTAAATTTACAAACGATAATATAATTGATTTAAATGCCGAAGGCGTTGAAATTTTAAACTATAAGGTAGGTCTTCAAAGCGCTATTGATATTGGAATAACAACTATAGAAGAAATTATAACCAGCAATAGTTACGAAATAAGAATAACAACTAACGGGCTTACCAATCTTATTTACAAATTTAGTAAAGGTGCTACCAATACCATTGTTTATAAATTGACACCATCTATCGAAATAATTTTAACAAAGCAGTAAGTTTTAAAGGTAATTATTTACAGTGTTGGGAACAAACCGAAACACCAACTGAATTTTGGAGTAGGATTAATCTAATTTAAAAAATGATAACATTAAATATTTTCTTAGGAAGTTTTGGTGCTAATATTCCAATGATATTAGCAATAGTCTTATTAATAGCGATAATTGTTGCTGTGAAATCAAGTAAATCAGAAGATTATTCCCCTACTGAAGATTGGCAAAACAATAAAGTTATAAATGTAACATTAAATGGAGGGATAATAGGTTTATTG